>JALHOU010000103.1:0-4632 GCA_022842825.1 Rubrivivax sp. | reverse complement strand
CGCCTGACGCCTGCCGCCGACCGCTGACGCCACGCCCGCCACCGCTCGCGCCGCTGAACACCGGCCGGTCGCAGCGGCCTTTCCCGGGCGCACGCGCCTTCCTACATTCGCCTCACGGCCACCCCGCGAGAGCCGAGGCTGCGCGACGAGGCCTATGCTCGCGTGGTGCAGTTCCATCGCCACAACCTGGGCAACCCCTGATCCGCCCGCACCACCCCACCGCCGCACGATGGACTCCAGCGCACGCTTCGCACTCATCCCGCCGGGCCAAGGCCGCCGCCTGGCGCGGCGGTTCGCGTTCGTCTTCGGCGGCTCGGCGCTGCTGACGGCCGCCAACGCACTCGTGCGGGCCGGCGACGGGCCGGTGCGCTTCGACATCGCCGCCGCCTACACCTTCGGCATCAGCCTGCTCACCTGGGCGTGCATCGACGTCGGCAGGCTGGCGCTGCGCAGGCCGCTGGATGCGCGGGCCCCGGGTTACTGGCCGAAGAGCCGCGCCAAGGCGGCGGCGCTGGTGCTGCCGGGCATCGTCTTCGGCTACCTGGGCGGCACGGCGCTGGGCGACTGGGTCGCCGGGCGTTCGACCTTCGACCTGCTGGTCGACAACCCGGCGCGCTTCTACGGCATCCTCGGCGCTTCGGCGCTGCTGAGCTTCGCCGCCGTCGCCTACTTCATCCAGCGCGGCCAGAGCGAGGCGATGGCGCGGCAGGCCCAGCAGGCGCGGCTGGACCTGCTGGTGAGCCAGCTCGAGCCGCACATGCTGTTCAACACGCTGGCCAACCTGCGTGTGCTGATCGCTCGCGACCCCGGCCAGGCGCAGGCCATGCTGGACCGACTCGTCGGCTACCTGCGCACCACGCTCAGCGCCTCGCGCGTGGCCGTGCACCCGCTGACGGCCGAGTTCGCACGTTGCGCGGACTATCTGGCGCTGATGGGCATGCGCATGGGGCCGAGGCTGCAGGTGCGGCTCGACCTGCCGGATGCGCTGCGCGAGTGCGCCGTCCCGACGCTCCTGCTGCAACCGCTGGTGGAGAACGCCATCGCACACGGGCTCGAGCCGAGCGTGCGCGGCGGGCGCATCGAGATCTCGGCGCTCAGCCCCCCCGGCCAGCGGCACATCGAGTTGCGCGTGCGCGACACCGGCGTCGGGCTGCCGGATGACCAGTGGCCGCATCGCCCCACGGCGGGCGGCACGGGCTACGGCCTCGAACATGTGCGCGAGCGACTGCAGACGCTGTACGGCACGCGCGCCTCGCTGCGGCTCACAACGGCCGACGATGCCGAAGGCGGCACCTTGGCCACCATCGTGCTGCCGAAGCACCATGGCGATCTCGCCACCTGCTGACTGGCCCGCCCTTTGGACCTGGCTGCCGATGAAGATGAACACGCCAACCCATCCGACCGCCCTCATCGCCGACGACGAGCCCCTGCTGGCCGAAGGTCTGCAGACCGACCTGGCCGCGTTGTGGCCCGAGCTGGAGGTGGCGGCCACGGTGCACGACGGCGCCTCTGCGCTGGAGCAGGCACTGGCCCTGCGGCCCGACGTCTGCTTCCTCGACATCCGCATGCCGGGCATGGACGGGCTGGAGGCGGCGCGGGCGCTTGTCGAGGACTGGCCGCAACCCGGGCCGGCGCTGCCCCTGCTGGTGTTCGTGACGGCCTACGACCAGCATGCACTGGCGGCCTTCGAGGCCCAGGCCGTCGACTACCTCGTCAAGCCGGTGGACCGCGAACGGCTGGGCCGCAGCGTGGCCAGGCTGAAGGGCCTGCTCGCCCGCGCACGGGACGCAACTCAGGCGAACGAGGCCGGCGAGCCGAGTGAGGCGAGCAAGGCACCAGGAAGCCTGGCTGCAACGAAGTTGCTGGAGCAAACGCTCGAGCAGCTGCGAGGGCTGGCTGCCAGCTCGGCCGCCCTTGCCTCGGCGTCCCGCCCCACGGGCACACCGGCCGCGCAGGAACGGCTGGCGGTGGTGCAGGCCCAGGTCGGCAGCACCGTGCACCTGGTGCCCGTCGAAGAGGTGCTCTACTTCGAGGCGGCCGACAAGTACGTGCGTGTCGTCACCGCCGAGCGCGAGCACCTTATCCGCCTGAGCCTGCGCGAACTGCTGCCGCGGCTGGACCCGGCCGTGTTCTGGCAGGTGCATCGCAGCACCGTGGTGCAGGCGCGCTGCATCGCCAGCGCGCAGCGCGAGGACTCGGGCATCGTGCGGCTGCGCCTGCGCGGGCACAAGGACGTGCTCACCGCGAGCCGGCTCTACGCGCACCTGTTCCGCGGCATGTAGGGCACACGCCCCCGCTGGGCTGCCGGGCCGGGCTGCGGCTCAGCCCGGGTTCGTCCGCTTGAACTGGGGCGGCGGCGCGAACTGCGAGTCGCGCGCAGGCTCGACGCGCCAGGTCTTCACTTCCTGCGTGAACGACATCAGCGGCCGCTCACCCCCGCCCGTTGCACCACCCGACGCCGAGCCGCCGCCGAACAGGCTCGACAAGGCCCCGGCAACGCCACCCGGACCGGCGCCGGCGGCGCCTTCGTCGGCCGCGCCGCCGCAGGCGTTGCCGCGGTAGAAGAGGCGCATCTGCGTGACGATCGGCTGCCCCTTGACGCGGTCGAGCTGGCGCACGGCGTTGAACAGCGCCGTCCGCTCCGCCGCCGACATCGACTGGGCGAAGTAGCGGTTCATCGTCTCGACGAACTGCGGCGGCAGTGCCGCGGCCCGATCGACCGCCGCGGTGGCCGCGCGCCCGTAGCGCGCCTCGACGGCCATGGCTTCGCGGATGGCCGGCGAAGCCTGCGTGGTCCAGAAGTCGATCGTCAGCTGCAGCGTCGAGCGGCGCTTGTCCGGGTCCTCGAGGGTCACGTTCCAGTCGACCAGGTACTGCTCGGTGTCGAAGCCGTTGATCGCCTTGCGTTGCGCGGTCGGCTTGACGTCGAGTGTGTTGCCCGCCACGCGCATCGTGCAGCCGGGCTCTCGGCTCGGGCGCGGCTGCTCGGGCTGGCTGCGCGGCGGCGTCGGCTGCGTCGGCGGCGCGGCACAGCCGCCGAGCGGGCACTCGGTGTACTCGGCGCGCGGGATGTCCAGCGCATAGACGAGCTTGCGGTCCAGCCGCGTGATCGTGGCCGTGGCCGTGTTGGGCATCAGGAAGCGCGAGACGGTGCCCGTGCCCTTGATGGTGCTCTCCTCGCGCCGCATGTCGGCGCGCGTGAGCGTCGTGGTCGTGCCCTCGAACGGGAAGAAGCCCGCGATGCCGTCGCTCGTGAGGGCCACCACGTGCACCGCGGTGGGCAGGGCAGGCGAGGTGTCGGGCACCGCGGCTGCGGCGGCCGGCGCGCTCGATCCGAACGGCCCCAGCGCGCCTTGCGGCAGGGCACCGCAACCCACGAGCAGCCAGGCCGCGGTCAAGGCGCCGAGCCGCTTGCCGGCCGCCGCCGGAGGCCGCAGCTTGGCGCTGCGTGGGGCAGTTTCGGGCGCTTCAAACGCTTCAGGCGCTTCAGGCGCCTCGACGGAAATCGGCAGGGCTTCTGGCATCGCGCACTCCGTTGGCATGAGGTCGGGGTCGGGAGGGCCGAGCGCCAGCGCAAGCTTGCGCAGCGAGGCGCTTGTCCCACCACGTTGGCCTGCCGCAGATCGTACTCGCGAGAGACACCCCGCGGGGGTTGCAGCGGCCGCCAGTGGCCGCGCGAGCGCTACAGTCCGCAGGGCTGCCGCGGGCAGGTGGAGGATCTCGCAGTCAAATGGTCGTGCTCACCTTTGTGCTGGCCGTGCTGGCCTTCATCGCCGGCGCCTACTGGGGGGCCCGCCTTTCGCGGAAACGGGGTCAACCGGATCGACCTCGTGCAGACCTCCCAGGCGCCGATGCAGGAGCCCCCGCGCCTTCAAGCAATGGCCCTGGAGGCGCCGCCAGCGAGCGGGATGACCCCGAGGCGCTACCGGGGCTCTCTTCAGAAGCGCCGGCCGAGTGGCCGACGGCCGAGGAGTGCTCGACGGCGCTGACCCTCGACGAACTCATCGAGCGCCTCGACGCGCCCTACGAGGCGAGCAACCGACATCCGTCGGAGCTCACGGCGTTGCCCGACTTCGTGGCGGCGGTCGCCCTCCTGGCCGACCCCGCCGTGCCGCTCGCCCAGGTCATCGAAGGCGCAGTCGATGCGAACCCGGTGCGGGCGATGGTGGCCGCCGAGGCCCTCGTCGTGCGTGGAGACTCGGCACCGGCCACCGCGCGGATCCTCGGCCACCTTCGCTCGGCCCGCATCTGGACGCTCTACGGCCTGCTGCGCTTCCTGGCGCGCCGGGCCGACCGGCCGGTGGTCTGGGACGTGCTGCTCCAGGCGCCGGAGTACTGGGCCGAGAACGCGCTGATGCCGCAGTTCGTCGGCGAGCTCGCGGAGGCGCGGGTGGCCGAGGGCGAGCCGGCCGATGCGGCGGCGGCGGCAGCGGCGATCGCCCGTCGCCCCGAGTTCCGCATGCCCGATGTGCGTGCGCTTCTCGCGCGCATGCGCTGCGAGGCGACACCGCGCCTGCGCGAGGCGCTCGACGAGTGGGAGCGCACGCGCGTCGATGCGGCGTCCCTGCGCCAGATCGGCCGGCTCTGGCCCGCAACGGACGAGACGGCGGCCGCGCAGGCCGCGACGGACGA
>JALHOU010000102.1 GCA_022842825.1 Rubrivivax sp. | reverse complement strand
CGCCGCATAGGCATCGGGGCCGGCGCTCTCGAGCGACTCGCAGCCGGTGATGCAAGCCTTGAGGACCTCGGGGTCGTTCAGGGCGGCCCAGGTGCGGTCGATGGGGGCAGGGATCAGGCGTTCGCCGGTGAGTTCCATGGGGGTCAGGTCGAGGTCAGGTCGGGCTTTGATGCGAAGGATAGGCGGGCCGGGCGCGGCGGCCGCGCCGGGGCCCGAACTGCGGACTCATCTGCCGGCCGATCTCCTCGCCCAGCGCCTGCAGGCTGGCCAGGTTGTGCACGGGCAGGAAGCGGTCGACGTGCGGCAGCAAGGCACGCACGCCGGCGGCCCGGGGCTCGAAGCGCTCGTAACGCAACAGCGGGTTCAGCCAGACGAACTCGTGCGCCAGCCGGCCCAGCAACGCGGCGGCCTGCGACAGGCTGCCCTGCTCATCGCGGTCGAGCCCGTCGCTCACGAGCAGCAAGGCGGCGTTGCGCGTCAGCACGCGCCGCGCCCAGCGCCGGTTGAATTCGGCCAGGCTGCTGGCGATGCGTGTGCCGCCGCGCCAATCGGCCACGTGCTCGGCGGTGGCGGCGAGGGCCTCGTCGGGGTCGCGATGGCGCAGGTGGCGGGTGATGGGCGTCAGGCGCGTGCCGAAGGTGAACACCTGCACGCGCTGGTGGCGCCGCACCAGCCCGTGCAGGTAGTGCAGGAACAGGCGCGCATAGCGGTCCATCGAGCCCGAGATGTCCAGCAGCACCACCACCGGCGGGCGCTCGCGCCGCGGCTGCATGAAGCGCAGGTTCAGCATATGCGGCGTGCGCGCCATCGCGCGCATCGTGCCGCGCAGGTCGATGCGGCCGCGTGGCGCAGGCGTGCGCCGGCGCAGCGGCACCGGTTGCACCGGCGGCGGCAACGCCTGCGCCAGGCGTCGGGCGGCCTCGAACTCGGCCACCGTCATGGTCTCGAAGTCGGTGCGCTGCAGGCGCTCGCGGTCGCTCCAGGCGAAGGTGGCATCGAGAGGGACCGACGGCGCCTGCGGCTCGCGTTGGCCACGTGCCACCGCGTCACGCGCGCCAGCCAGCGCCTCCTCGAGACGGCGGCTTGGCTTGGGCCGCGCCCTGTCGGCCCGGCCGGCGACCGCAGGCCGCAGCCCATCCTGCAGGCGCGCGAGCAGCCCGGGGTCGCGCCAGAAGGCATCGAACGCGGCGTCGAAGAGCGGCTGCTGTTCATGCCGGTCGAGCATCACGGCGCCGAGCGCGGCGTGCACGTCCCCGCGCCGGCCGAGGCCCACGCATTCGAGCGCCGCCACCGCCGCCAGCACGCGCTCGGGGCCGACCGCCAGGCCGGCGCGCCGCAGCAGGCGCGCGAAGTGCGCCACGTTGTCGACGAGGCGGCCGGCATCGGCGCGGCTCGGGCTCACACCAGCGCTTTCGCGCGCAGCTCGTCGAGCAGGCGGGTGGCCTCGCCGCCGCGCAGCCGCGTGATGTCGTCCTGGTACTTGAGCAGCACGCCCAGGGTCTGCTGCACGTTGTCGGGGTCGAGGCTCATCGCATCCAGCGCCAGCAGTGCATTCGTCCAGTCGATGGTCTCGGCCACGCCCGGCGCCTTGTAGAGATCGAGCGTGCGCATGCGCTGCACGAACTCGACCACCTGGCGCGAGAGCCTTTCGGAGGCGCCCGGCGCCTTCAGCGCCACGATCTGCAGCTCCCGCTCGACGCTCGGATAGTCCACCCAGTGATAGAGGCAGCGGCGCTTGAGCGCGTCGTGCACCTCGCGCGTGCGGTTGCTGGTGATCAGCGTGAGCGGGGCCGCCGTGGCGCGCACCGCGCCGAGCTCAGGAATGGTGATCTGGTTCTCGGCCAGCACCTCCAGCAGGAAGGCGTCGAACGGCTCGTCGGCACGGTCGAGCTCGTCGATGAGCAGGACGGGCGAGTACGCCTGCGTGAGCGCCTGCAGCAGCGGCCGCTCGATGAGCATCGAGCGCGCGTAAAGGTCGCGGGCCAGCCGGTCGTGGTCGACCTCGTGCGCTGCCTCGGCGAGGCGGATCTCGATCATCTGCCGCGCCACGTTCCACTCGTAAGCGGTCTGCGCGATGTCCAGGCCCTCGTAGCACTGCACGCGCACGAGCGGCGCATCGAGCATCGCCGCCAGCGCCTTGGCCAGCTCGGTCTTGCCCACGCCTGGCTCGCCCTCGAGGAACAGCGGCCGCTGCAACTTCAGCGCCAGGAAGACCACCGTGGCCAGGGGTCGATCGCAGACGTACTGCTGCGTGTCGAGCGCGGCGATGACGGCGTCGACGGAATCCGGCACTGGACGGCGGGCGATGATGCGGGGTGGGCTCATGGCGCCATCATCGCCGAGGTCGGGGGCGCGGGCGCTCGTGCGGGTGGACGGCAAGGAACGGGAGCGGCCGTCCAGCGCCTCACCGGAGGAGGCACCGCGCCGTACCGGTGTCACCAACAAAGGGCTCGGCTGCGATGCCGAAGACGGAAACGGAAACGGAAACGGGTTAGCTCCTTGTGAGAGCTAACCCGTTGACTTCAATGGTCGGGGTGGCGGGATTCGAACTCGCGACCCCTTGCACCCCATGCAAGTGCGCTACCAGGCTGCGCTACACCCCGACGAAGCTGCACATTATACGGGGCCGCTCAGCCGCCCCCTGCAGCGCGCCGCGCGTGCTCACGGCTCGAGCAGGTCGCGGATCGACTGCAGTTCGCTGCGCAGGCGCTGCAGGTCGATGCCGGCAGCGTCATCGGACATCTCCTCCGGCAGCACGATGGGCACCTCCACCGAAGCCACGGCGGTGTTGCGGTCGAGCAGCGCCGCATCGGCGAGGCGGTTGCGCGCGCCGCTGATCGTGAAGCCCTGGTCGTAAAGCAACTCGCGGATGCGCCGCACGAGCAGCACCTCGTGATGCTGGTAGTAGCGCCGATTGCCGCGGCGCTTCATGGGCTTGAGCTGGGCGAACTCCTGCTCCCAATAGCGCAGCACGTAAGGCTTGACGCCGCACAGCTCGCTCACCTCACCGATGGTGAAGTAGCGCTTGGCTGGGATGGAAGGGAGCGCTTTCTCCATTGAAATCAATGGGATCCAACGGGAAAGCTAGACTCTACTCGAACTCACCTTCTAGGGGGGTGTCGCCCTGCACGATGGCCTTCAGTTTGTGACTGGCGTGAAAAGTCACCACGTTGCGGGCCTTGATCGGGATGGACTCGCCGGTGCGCGGGTTGCGGCCCGGGCGCGGCGCCTTGCGGCGGATGTTGAAGTTGCCGAAGCCCGAGAGCTTGACGTCCTGCCCGGCGACCAGGGTGCCGTGCACGATGTCGAAGAAGGCCTCGACCATGTCCTTGCTCTCGCGCTTGTTGAGGCCGAGGCGGTCGAACAACAGCTCGGCGAGCTCGGCCTTCGTCAGCGTGGGCGTCTCGAGCGTGGGCAGGATGGCCGGCTTGCTCATGCCCGCGGCCACGCCTGCGGAGCCACCCTTCGTGTCTTCGGCCATCTCGTGATTCTCCCTGCCCGGCATTGCCCCGCGACCCGCCTTCAGGCGCGCAAGCGCGCACCGAAGGCAGCGGCGGCGCGTGCCACCGCCGCCGCCACGGCCGCCTCGATGCGCTCGTCGGTGAGCGTGGCAGCATCATCGCGCAGCTCCAGCCGGTAGGCCATGCTGCGCTCACCCATGGACACACCTCCGCCGGCAGCGCTGGGGCGGTAGATGTCGAACAGCGTCGCCGAGCGCACCAATCCGGACGGATCGGCGCAGAGGCAGGCCTCGAGCGCCGCATGTGTGGCCGAGCCGCCCTCGCCAAGCACCAGCGCCACGTCGCGCCAGGCCGACTGCTGCCTCGGCACGGGCTGGTACATCGGCAGGCGCAAGCGCTGCACTGCTACCAGCTCGAGCTCGAACAGCACCGGCGCATGCGGCAATTCGTAGGCCTGGCGCCAGCGGGGATGCAGTTCCCCGACGAAGCCAATGTCCTCGCCGTCCAGCCGCACGCGGGCGCAGCGGCCGGGGTGCAGGGCCGGATGGCTGGCCGGCTCGAAGCCGGGCACGCGCGGTGCCAACAGGGCTTCCAGGTCGCCCTTGATGTCGTAGAAGTCGACAGTGCGCTCGCGTACGCCCCACTGCGCCGCATCGGCGGCGCCGTAGGCCAACGCGGCGATGCGTGCGGGCTGGTCGACGCCCGCCACAGTGAGCTCCCCGTCGCGCACCGCGGCGTCGCGCCGGAAGATGCGGCCGATCTCGAACAGGCGCACGCGTGCCGCCTTGTGCGCGAGGTTGTGGCGCAGCGCCGCCACCAGGCTGCCGACGAGGCTGGAGCGCATCACCGCCAGCGGCGCGGCGATCGGATTGAGCACCTTGATGGGATGGGCGTTGCCCGCCAGCTCGCGCTCCCAGCGCTCCTCGACGAAGCTGAAACCGATGGTCTCCTGGTAGCCCAGCCCGGCCAACGCGCGGCGCAGCGCGTGCGGCCCGCGTTCGGCCTCGGCGCGGGCGCGCGGCGCCACCGGCGCCTGCGGGTCGGCCATGGGCAGCTTGTCGTAGCCGACGACGCGGATGACCTCCTCGATGAGGTCTTCCTCGATGGCGATGTCGAAGCGCCAGCTCGGCGGCGTCACGCGCAGCACGCCGGGCTCCTCGCTGAACGAAACGCCCAGGCGGCGGAAGACGTCGGCGCACTGCGCCTGCGTGAGCGGCAGGCCGACCACCTTGGCCGCGCGCGCCACGCGCATCGCCACCGGCGGGCGCGCCGGCAGCGCGAGCACCTGGTCGTCCATCGGCCCGGCCTCGCCACCGCAGACCTGCTGGATGAGTGCGGTGATGCGCTCGATGTGCTCGACGGTGAGCGCCGGGTCCACGCCGCGCTCGAAGCGGTGGCCGGCATCGGTGGTGAAGTTGAAGCGGCGCGAGCGGCCCTGCACCGCCTCGGGCCACCAGAAGGCGGCCTCGACATAGACGTTGCTTGTCTCGTCGGACACCGCGGTGGCATCGCCACCCATGATGCCGGCCAGCGACTCCACCGCCAACGCGTCGGCGATGACGCCCACCTGCGCGTCCACCTCGATGGTGTTGCCGTTCAGCAGCTTGAGCGTCTCGCCGGGCCGGCCCCAGCGCACGACGAGCTTGTCGTGGATCTTGTCGAGATCGAAGATGTGCGAGGGGCGGCCGTACTCGAACATGACGTAGTTCGAGATGTCGACGAGCGCGGTCACGCTGCGCTGTCCGCAGCGCGCCAGGCGCTGCACCATCCAGTCCGGCGTGCGTGCCTTGGTGTCGACGCCGCGCACGACGCGCCCGGAGAAGCGGCCGCACAGGTCCTTGGCCAGCACCTCCACCGTCAGGCGCTGGTCGTGCGAGGGCCGCACCGGCGAGATCCTCGGCACCCGCAGCGGCGCCCCGGTGAGGGCCGACACCTCGCGGGCGATGCCGTACACGCTGAGCGCATGCGCGAGGTTGGGCGTGAGCTTGAGCGTGAAGAGCGTGTCGTCGAGTGCCAGGTGATCGCGCAGCGGGCGGCCGATCGGTGCCTCCGGCGCCAGCTCGAGCAGGCCGCCGTGGTCGTCGGCGATGCCGAGCTCCCGGGCCGAGCACAGCATGCCGGCGCTCTCGACGCCGCGCAGCTTGCCGACACCGATGATGAGAGGCTTGCCGTCAGGGCTGTCGGCCGCCGGCGGCAACTGCGCGCCCACGGTGGCCAGCGGCGCACGCAGGCCGACGCGAGCGTTCGGCGCGCCGCAGACGACCTGCAGCGGCGCGCCGCTGCCGATGTGGACCCTGCACACGCGCAGGCGGTCGGCCTGAGGGTGCGGCAGCGCTTCGAGGATCTCGGCCACCACGACCCCGGTGAAGGGCGGCGCCACGGGGCGCAACTCCTCCACCTCCATGCCGCTCATCGTGAGCAGGTCAGCCAGTTGCTGCGTGGACAGCGGCGGGTCGCAGAACTCGCGCAGCCAGGACTCCGGGAATTGCATGTCGATCTCGAGGGCTCGTTCGGTGGCGTGGCGCGCGGGCTCAGCGGAACTGCGACAGGAACCGCAGGTCGCCGTCGAACATCAGGCGCAGGTCGTCGATGCCATAGCGCAGCATGGCGAGGCGGTCGGGGCCCATGCCGAAGGCGAAGCCGATGTGGTGCTCGGGGTCGAGGCCGAAGTTGCGCACGACACTGGGATGCACCTGGCCGGAGCCGGCCACCTCGAGCCACTTGCCCGCCAGCGGCCCGCTGCGAAAGGCGATGTCGATCTCCGCGCTCGGCTCGGTGAAGGGGAAGAAGCTCGGCCGGAAGCGCACGTCGAAGTCGGCTGTCTCGAAGAACTCGCGCACGAAACCGGTAAAGACGACCTTCAGGTCCTTGAAGCTGACGTTCTCGCCGATCCACAGGCCCTCGACCTGGTGGAACATCGGCGAGTGCGTGGCGTCGCTGTCGACGCGGTAGACGCGCCCGGGCGCGATGACGCGAATCTCGGGCACGCGCTCGCCGCGCGCCTGCAGCCCGGCGTACTTCGCCGCGTGCGCACGCGCGTAGCGCACCTGCATCGGGCTGGTGTGCGGGCGCAGGTTGAGCCAGCGGCCTTCGGCGTCCTTCAGATCGACGTAGAAGGTGTCCTGCATCGAGCGCGCCGGATGGTTTTCCGGGTTGTTGAGCGCCGTGAAGCTCATCCAGTCGGTCTCGATCTCGGGACCCTCGGCGACATCGAAGCCCATGCTCGCGAAGATGGCCTCGATGCGCTCGAGCGTGCGGCTCACCGGGTGCAAGCCGCCCGCGCCGCGCTGGCGGCCCGGCAAGCTGACGTCCAGCGCCTGCGCCTTGAGCTGCGCCTCAAGCTCGGCCTCGGCCAGCGCCTCGCGGCGCGCGTGCAGCGCCGCCTCGATGCGCGCCTTGGCCTGGTTGATCTCGGCGCCGCGTGTCTTTTTCTGTTCCGCGGGGAGGCTGGCGAGGGACTTCAGCAGCTCGGTGACGCCGCCGCTCCTGCCGAGATAGCGCGCCTTGGCGTTCTCCAGTTCGGCCGGCGTCGGCGCGGCTTCGAACTCGGCGCTGGCCGCCGCCACCAGGTTGTCGGGATCGGTCATCGCCATGGCAGGTGAAAGAGGGGGTAAAGGACAAAGCAAAAGGCCGCCCTTGCGTGACGGCCTTCGTCTGCTCGAGAGACCGCCCCGGAAGCTCCGGTGAAGGCGGCCGCGGGACTCAAGCGAGCTGGGCCTTCACCTTCGCCACGATGCTGCCAAAGGCGGCCGGGTCCTTGACGGCGAGCTCGGCCAGCATCTTGCGATCGATGTCGATCTGCGCCTTCTTCAGGCCGGCCATGAACTTGCTGTAGCTGACGCCCAGCTCGCGGCTGGCGGCGTTGATGCGGGCGATCCAGAGCTGGCGGAAGACCCGCTTGCGGGTGCGGCGGTCGCGGTAGGCGTACTGCCCCGCCTTCATCACCGCTTCCTTGGCGATGCGGAAGACGTTCTTGCGGCGGCCGCGGAAGCCCTTGGCGAGGGCGAGGACCTTCTTGTGGCGGGCGTGGGCGGTGACACCACGTTTGACGCGAGGCATGTAGGTGCTCCTTCGTTGTCGTCAGTGGTGGCGGATCACAGGCCCGCGAACGGCAGCATCGCCGCCATGTGGCCCATGTTGGTCTCGTGCACGTTGGTCGCGCCGCGCAGATGGCGCTTGCGGGTCGTGCTCTTCTTGGTGAGGATGTGACGCTTGAAGGCCTGACCACGCTTCACGGTGCCGCCGGGGCGGACGCGGAAGCGCTTCTTCGCGCTGCTCTTGGTCTTCATCTTGGGCATGACTGTTCCTTCTAGGTTGCCCCTGCAGGCGGCACCGGCACGGTGCGCTTGATCAGCCTGCAGCGGCTTGGATGCTCGGGTGGCGGCGACCAGACCCCCACTCTCGCAGACAACTCTCTTCAGCTCTTCCTCTTCGGCGCCAGCACCATGATCATCTGGCGCCCTTCCAGCTTGGGCATATGTTCGACCACCGCCACATCGGCCAGCTCGTCGCGAATGCGCTCGAGCATGCGCATGCCGATGTCCTGGTGCGTGATCTCGCGGCCCCGGAACCGCAGCGTCACCTTGCCCTTGTCGCCGTCCTCGGCGATGAAGCGGCGCAGGTTGCGCATCTTGATGTTGTAGTCGCCGTCGTCGGTGCCGGGCCGGAACTTCACTTCCTTGACCTCGATGACCTTCTGCTTGGCCTTGGCCTCGGCGGCGCGCTTCTGCTCCTGGTACTTGAACTTGCCGTAGTCCATCAGCCGGCAGACCGGGGGGTCGGCGGTGGCAGCGATCTCCACGAGATCCACGTCCAACTCGCCCGCCATGCGCAGAGCTTCCAGGGTTGGGACGATGCCCAGAGGTTCGTTCTCGACCCCGTTCAGGCGCACTTGCGGCGCCATGATCTCCCGGTTCAGCCTGTGCTTGCGCTCCGCATTCGGAACGCGCCGGTCCATGAAAGTAGCGATGGTTTCGACTCCTCAGGTGGCTCCGAAGGCGACACGGGCCACGCAACAACGACAAGAGCGCGCCCACAGAGGCAAGGTCAGGCCTTCCGGGCGATGTCGCCGGCGATCTTCGACTGGAAGTCTGCCAGGGGCATCACACCGAGGTCCTCATTGCCCCGGGCGCGCACCGCAACGGCCCCGTTCGCCTTCTCCTTGTCGCCTACGACCAGGATGTACGGGACCTTTTGCAAGGAATGCTCGCGGATTTTATACGTGATCTTCTCGTTGCGCAAATCGAGGTGGGTTCTAACTCCTTGTTTTTGAAGCGCTTTCGCCACGTTGGCGGCGTAGTCGGCCTGGCCCTCGCTGATGCATGCCACGACCGCCTGCATCGGCGCCAGCCAGGCCGGCAGCGCGCCTGCGTGCTGCTCGATGAGGATGCCGATGAAGCGCTCCAGGCTGCCCACGATGGCCCGGTGCAGCATCACCGGGTGCCGGCGGCCGGAGTCCTCGGCCACGTACTCGGCGCCCAGCCGCTCGGCCATGGAGAAATCGACCTGCATCGTGCCGCACTGCCACTGGCGGCCGATGGCGTCCTTCAGCGTGTACTCAATCTTCGGGCCGTAGAAGGCGCCGTCGCCCGGGGCGATCTCGAAGGCGCAGCCGCTGCGCTTCAGGCTCTCCATCAGCGCGTGCTCGGCCTTGTCCCAGATGGCGTCCGAGCCGATGCGCGCCGCCGGCCGGGTGGCCACTTTGTAGATGATGTCCGTGAACCCGAAGTCCTTGTACACCTGCTGCAGCAACGTCGTGTAGGCCACGCACTCGGGCAGGATCATGTCTTCCGTGCAGAAGATGTGGCCGTCGTCCTGCGTGAAGGCGCGCACCCGCATGATGCCGTGCAGCCCGCCCGTGGGCTCGTTGCGGTGGCAGTTGCCGAACTCGCCATAGCGCAGCGGCAGGTCGCGGTAGCTCTTGATGCCCTGCTTGAAGATGAGGATGTGCCCCGGGCAGTTCATCGGCTTGAGCGCGTAGTCCCGCTTCTCGCTCTCCGTCGTGAACATGGCGTCGCGGTACTTCTCCCAGTGCCCCGTCTTCTCCCACAGGGCGCGGTCGAGGATCTGCGGCCCCTTCACCTCGAGGTAGCCGTTGTCGCGGTAGACGCGGCGCATGTACTGCTCGACTTCCTGCCACACGGTCCAGCCCTTGGGGTGCCAGAACACCGTGCCGGGGCTGTGCTCGTCGAGGTGGAAGAGATCGAGTTCGCGGCCAAGCCTGCGGTGGTCGCGCTTCTCCGCCTCCTCGAGCATGCGCAGGTAAGCGGCCAGCTCGTCCTTCGTCGCCCAGGCCGTGCCGTAGATGCGCTGCAGCTGCTCGTTCGCCTGGTCGCCACGCCAGTAGGCGCCGGCCACTTTCATCAGCTTGAAATGCTTCAGGCGCCCCGTGCTCGGCACATGTGGGCCACGGCAGAGGTCCTCGAAGCCGCCCTCGCGATACAGGCTCACGTCCTCGCCGGCGGGGATGCTGCCGATGATCTCGGCCTTGTAGTGCTCGCCCAGCCCCTTGAAGTAGGCCACCGCCTCGTCGCGTGGCAGCACGCGGCGCACAACCGGCTCGTTCTTCGCGGCGAGCTCGCCCATGCGCTTTTCGATGGCGGCCAGGTCCTCGGGCGTGAACGGCCGCTTGTAGGCAAAGTCGTAGTAGAAGCCGTTTTCGACCACCGGGCCGATCGTCACCTGGGCGTCCGGAAAGAGCTCCTTCACCGCGTAGGCCAGCAGGTGCGCCGTGCTATGGCGCAGGATCTCCAGGCCCTCGGCGTCCTTCTCCGTGACGATGGCCAGTTGTGCATCGGCCTCGATGCGGTGGCTCGTGTCGACGAGCTTGCCATCGACCTTGCCGGCGATCGCGGCCTTGGCCAGCCCCGGCCCGATGGCGGCGGCGACCTCGGCCACCGTGACGGGCGCCTCGAACCCGCGGCGCGAGCCGTCGGGCAGCGTGATGTTCAACATGATCCGGTCCTCGCCCCCGGCCGCAGCGGACCGGGGCAACAAAAAAGCGCGGTGTCGGCCGCGCTTGCTTGCTTCTCGGTGAGGTGAGAGGGCGTGACAGCGCGGCCGGCGTTCAGATGCCGGTGAAGAACTCCGTAGTCCGCGGTGTCATAACCGTCATGCCTTTCCAGACTCTTGTGAGGTGGTGAACGGGAGGGCCGAAGTGTAGCCGACACCCACCGCCCGCCGCCCCCCGAACCGCCCGCACCATGCGTCGCACTACGGAAGAGGCTGCGCGTCGATCGGGCCGCCGCGCTCGACCACGCGCGCGAAGTCCTCGGCCAGCCGCGTGCTCTCGGACAGCGCGACGCGCCAGATGCGTTCGCGGCCGACATCGTCGTCGCGCAGGTCGCGGAAGTCCTTGCGGTCCGGCAGCTTGGCATTGGGCAGGCGCTCGACGAAGCCCGGGTGCGGCGCCAGCACGACGAGGTTGTCGAGCAGCTTGCTGGCGCGATGGCGCTTGTGCCAGGCCTTGTCGAGCCAGCCCGGCACGATGCGCGGCTGGAAGTGCGGGTAGAGCACGAGGCCCTCGCCCATCGACGCGTAGTTCAGGTGCAGGTGGTAGTCGGTGATGCCGCCGTCCCAGTAGGTGCCGGGCGGGCCGCCGGGCACGTCCTGCACGGCCTGCAACGCAAACGGGATCGTGCAGCTGGCCAGGATCGCTGGCGCGAGGTTGGCGGCATCGAGCAAGGCACGCTGGCTGCGGAAGTCGGCCAGCGGGAACGGCAGTGGGTCGCGCGGGTCGCTGAAGACCACGCGCTCGAAGAAGCCGCCGAGGGCGCGCCGGCTCGCCGCGTTGCTCAGATAGGCCCCGAGATATCCGAGCGCCGCGCGCATGCGGCCGGGCCGGTGCAGCAGTGTCCGCCCATGGCTCGTGAAGACATGCAGCCGGTAGCGCGGGCTGGACAGCACCTCCTCGGCGCGCGCACCCAAACGCTGGCCGATCCGCGCGCCGAAGATCTTGCTCACGACCTGCGCTTCCGGCAGCTTGCCTCGCCGGTGCGGGTAGCGCTGCGTCACGTAGTCCTCGGCCAGTTGCGCCAGGGCGGCCTCGGGGTCGGGCAGGCAGGCGCAAGCCATGCGCCAGGCGCCGATGCTGGCGCCCAGGAGGTGCACCACCTGATCACTCTGCGGTAGCCAACGGCCGAAGATGTAGCGGTCCAGCGGATTGAGGATGAGGCCCTTCGGCCCGCCCGCTGCCGCCGGCACGGCGCGGATGTCCTGCGGCCGCAGCCCGTACTCGCGCAGGTGGGCGCGCGCGCGCGGGCCGGCGTAGAACTCGATGTTGCGCATGTATGGCGGCGGCGTGGCGGCAGGCGCCTTCAGCCGTGCTTGCGCAGCTTGGCGAAGGCCGTCGCCATGGCACCCTGCCCCGCCGCCGCCCCGGCCTGGCCGGGGCGCTGGCCCCGCTCCGCCGGCCGGAAGCGGTTGTCGCCGCCCGCGGCGCCGCTGCGCGGCACCTCCGCGTCCAGCTTCATCGTCAGCGCGATGCGCTTGCGCTGCAGGTCCACCTCCAGCACCCGCACCTTCACGACCTGGCCCGTGCGAACCACCTCGCGCGCGTCCTGCACGAACTTGTGGCTCATCTGGCTGACGTGCACGAGGCCGTCCTGGTGCACGCCGAGGTCGACGAAGGCGCCGAACTGGGCCACGTTGCTGACCGTGCCCTCGAGCACCATGCCGGGCCTGAGGTCGACGAGCTCACTCACTCCCTCGTCGAAGCGCGCCACCTTGAAGTCGGGCCGCGGGTCGCGCCCGGGCTTCTCGAGCTCGGTGAGGATGTCCTTGACGGTGATGGCGCCGAAGCGCGTGTCGGCCACCTCGCGTGCGATGACTTCGGGGCTGAGCGTGCGCAGCACTTCCGCGCGCCCCATCAGTTCGTGCACGGGGCGGCCGGTGACGGCGAGCATCTTCTCCACCACCGGGTAGGTCTCCGGGTGCACGCCGGTCATGTCCAGCGGGTTGTCGCCGCCGCGGATGCGCAGGAAGCCGGCCGCCTGCTCGAAGGTCTTGGGACCGAGCCCGCCCACCTGCAGGAGCTGCTGCCGGCTGCGGAAGGCGCCGTTCGCATCGCGCCAGCGCACGATGCTCGAAGCGACGCCCGCGCTCAGCCCCGACACGCGCGTGAGCAGCGGCGCCGAGGCGGTGTTCAGGTCCACGCCGACGGCGTTGACGCAGTCCTCCACCACCGCATCCAGCGTTCGCGCCAGCGCTCCCTGGTTCACGTCGTGCTGGTACTGGCCCACACCGATGCTCTTCGGCTCGATCTTCACGAGCTCCGCGAGAGGGTCCTGCAGTCGCCGCGCGATGCTCACCGCGCCACGCAGGCTGACATCGAGCTGGGGCAGTTCCTGGCTCGCGAACTCGCTCGCCGAGTAGACCGAGGCGCCTGCCTCGCTGACCACCACCTTGTCGATGGCGACCTCGGGCGCCAGGCCCTTGATGCGCTTGATGAGATCGGCGGCCAGGCGGTCGGTCTCGCGGCTGGCGGTGCCGTTGCCGATGGCGATGAGGTTCACCCCGTGCTGCGCCACCAGCCGGCCCAGCGCATGCAGCGACCCTTCCCAGTCGTTGCGCGGCTCGTGCGGGTAGACCGTGGCGGTCTCCAGCACCTTGCCCGTGTCGCTCACCACGGCCACCTTCACGCCGGTGCGGATGCCGGGGTCGAGCCCCATCACCACCCGCCGCCCGGCCGGCGCGGCCAGCAGCAGGTCACGCAGGTTGTCGGCGAAGACCTTGATCGCCACCGCCTCGGCTGCCTCGCGCAGGCGCGCAAACAGGTCGCGTTCGAGGCTGAGCGAGAGCTTCACCTTCCAGGTCCATGCCACGCACTTGCGGATCAGCTCGTCACCCGCCCGCGCGGCGTGGCGCCAGCCGAGATGGCGCGCGATGCGGCCTTCGGCCAGCGAGACGGCGGGCGCCCCCGCGGCGCCCTTGGGCGGCACCGGCACGGCCTCCTCGTCGAGCGTCAGGCTCGCTTCGAGCCATTCCTGCGCGCGGCCGCGAAAGACCGCCAGCGCCCGATGACTGGGCACCTTGCCGATCGGCTCGGCATAGTCGAAGTAGTCGCGGTACTTGGCCGCGTCGCCGTGCTGGCCGTCCTTGCCCGCGGCCAGCCGGCTCTTCAGCAGGCCTTCGGCCCACAGCCACTCGCGCAGCTCGCCCACGAGCGGGGCGTCCTCGGCCCAGCGCTCGGAAAGGATGTCGCGCACGCCGTCGAGCACGGCCGGCGCATCGGCGAAGCCAGCCGGCGCGTTGATGAAGGCCGCGGCTTCGGCCAGCGGCTCCAACCCGGGGTCGCCGAACAAGCGGTCGGCCAGAGGCTCCAGGCCCGCCTCGCGCGCGATCATGGCCTTGGTGCGCCGCTTGGGCTTGAACGGGAGATAGAGGTCTTCCAGCTCCTGCTTGGTGGGCGCCGCCTCGATGGCCGCGCGCAGCTGCGGCGTGAGCTTGCCTTGTTCGTCGATGCTCTTGAGCACCGCGTCGCGGCGCTCCTCGAGCTCGCGCAGGTAGGCCAGCCGCACCTCGAGTTCACGCAGGTGCGTGTCGTCGAGGCCCTCGGTCGCCTCCTTGCGGTAGCGGGCGATGAAAGGAACGGTGGCGCCGCCATCGAGCAGTTCCACCGCCGCCTTGACCTGGGAAGGCCGAACCTGCAGTTCGGCCGCGATCTGGGAGAGGATCTTGTTGTTGTCCAAGGACCGGCGGAGAAGGAAGAGGAACCGCCGCAGTTTATAGGTGCCGCCAGGCCACGAGATCCTCGATCGACAGCACCGGCAACCCGTGCCGCTCGGCGTACCCCCACATCTGCGGGCCGCGCGCCATCGTGCCATCGGGGTTCATCAGCTCGCACAGCACGGCAGCCGGTCGTTGGCCGGCCAGCGCGCACAGTTCCAGTGCGCCTTCGGTGTGGCCGCGCCGGGCGAGCACGCCACCCTCGTGCGCCACGAGCGGGAAGACGTGCCCCGGACTCACGATGTCGGCGGCGCCGCGGCCCGGCTCGGTCGCGGCGCGCACCGTGCTCACGCGGTCGGCGGCACTCACGCCGGTGCTCACGCCCTCGCGCGCCTCGATCGAGACCGTGAAGGCCGTACCGTAGCGGCTGTGGTTCTCGCGCACCATGGGCGCGAGGCGCAGGTGCGCCGCCTGTGCCGCGGTGATGCAAAGGCACACGATGCCGCTGCAGTCGCGGATCAACGTGGCCATCACGGGCACCGTCAGGGCCTCGGCGGCGACGATGAGGTCGGCCTCGTCCTCGCGCTGGCGGTCGTCGGTGAGCAGCACCGGGCGACCCTCGCGCATGGCCTCGGCGGCGGCGCGCAGCCGCTCGGCCAGAGCGTGGTCCGGCGCGCCCGGCGGAGGCGGCACGGAGGAGACGGAAGACAGAGGGGGGAGAGGGGCCGCAGCGCGGCCGCAGACGGGGGAATGGACGATCATCGAAACGCTCCTTGATGAGATGACTCGGACACCGAAGGACGTTCCAGGGAATGCGCGGCACGGCGCCGCGCGCGCCGGTCGCCCGGCGCGCGAAACACCCACCACGCGTCTTCTTTCATCCGGACTGAGACTGCGGGGCCAGCCCCGCAGGCAACACCGTCGGCCCTGGCATCGCACCAGATCTGCTGACCCCGCGCCGGTGGCCCGGCTCGGGCGCTCGCGGGCTCGCAGCCGCCGGGGCTGGATGCCACGGTGGGGCCGCTGACCGCCGGTGGGGAATCACACCCCGCCCTGAAGACGTGTGCCGGCCGCCCGCAAGGGCCACCGGCGAGCGCATGCTAGGAGGCGGCGGCGCCTGCGCCTGTCACGGACGCATCACCGCCCTGGTCAGGCTGGCGCGGCCTGCGGCCGCAACCCGGTCGTCCCGTTCGGTCGTCCCGTTCGCGGCCGTGGTGGGCAGGTTCGCGCCGCCGTCGCGCTGTAAGCGCCCGGCCGGCCGGCCGACAGATGCCTCGTGCGTGACGATGGGTGAGGTGGGCGACCCGGTAGGAGCACCCCTGTCGCGGCGCACGGTGGTTCGGCGAGGGTGAGCATGCCCGCGCGGCGCCCCGCCCGCACGCATGCCGCCACTTCAGGAGCACCGACATGATCCGCATTGCCACCGTCCGCCTCGCGCTCGCCGCGCTGGGCACCTCGCTCGCCCTCGCCGCGCCGCTGCCGCGCGCCGGCAGCTGACGCGCGCACCCGCTCGCCATGCGCCCCTTCACGTGGGTCTTGATGGCCGTCGCCGGGCTGGCGGGTGCGGCAGCAACGCCGCTGCAGGCGCAGACCTGCACCGCCCGCTCAGGCACCATGCCGCCGCGCGTGGTGGAGCTCTACACCTCCGAGGGGTGCAGCTCGTGCCCGCCCGCCGACGCCTGGTTGTCCACGTTGAAGGACCGCAGCGATGTCGTCGCGCTCGGCTTTCATGTCACCTACTGGGACCGGCTCGGTTGGCGTGATCGCTTCGCGAGCGAGGCCTACACGCGCCGCCAGTACGAGATCGCCGCGCGCCACGGTCTCCGCGGCGTCTACACCCCGCAGGTGGTCGTCGACGGGCAGGACTGGCGCGGCTGGCCGCGCCTGCCGCAGCCCGCGGCCGGCGCGCCGCCGGCACCCGAGGTCGTG
>JALHOU010000101.1 GCA_022842825.1 Rubrivivax sp. | reverse complement strand
GCCAGGGCCGCCGCCAGCCGCCCCTCGTCGCCCGGGCCGGCGAACACCAGCTCGACCCGCTCGCGCTCGACCTGCGCGCGCAGGTGCGGCTCGCGCCGCCCCTGCAGGCGCTCTTGCGTGATCTGCTCGCCGAGGCGGAACTCGCAACCGCCCTCGCGGCAGGCGGCCACCAGCACGCCGGCGGCGCCGTCGCGCTGCGCGTACTCGATGAACGACGGCGGCAACTGGCCGGCGCAGAGCAGCGGCAGGTGCACCACGTCGTCGTGCCGCAAGGCAGCCACCCGCGCTCCGTGGTCGCACGCAAAGACCACCAGCGGCCGCGCCGCGGCGCACTCGTCCAGGGCCTGGGCGAGGTGCCTGCGCAACCCGTCGATGCGCCGCTGCGGCATGTCGATGCCACTGACCAGCTCGCTGGTGCGGCGAAACGGCGTCGCCGACGGGCAGGCGCCGGCGCAGATGCCGCAGCCGATGCACAGGTCGGCATCGACGACCGCGAGCGTGCGCCCGACCCGCTGGTTGGGGTGGCGCACCATCGTGATGGCGGCATAGGGGCAGTCGGCAAAGCAGCGCTGGCAGCCGTTGCAGTTGGCCTCGTCGACCACGGCCACCGCCGGGCGCGCCGGCTGCGGCAGGAAAGGCAGGCCGAAGAGCACCGCGCCGGCGGCGAGCAGCGCCACCCACACCGCCTCGGGCGAGGTGGCGTAGGTGAGCGGGTGCACGAAGAGCAGCATCCAATCGAGCCGCAGGGCCTCGGGCGCGCGCGCCATGGCCGCCGGCGCATGGCTTTGCACCGGCAGCGCGAGCGACAGCACGGCCAGGCCGACGGCCAGCGCGATGAACAGCGGGCGCGGCGGCCATACCGCGGCGCGCGTGAGGCGCTGGATGTGGAACCACAGGCCGAACAGCAGCAGCAGCGGCACGCCCAGGTGCACGAAGATGAACAGCGAGAACAAGCGGTCGCCCACCTGGTCGGCAGCGATGAAGTTGCGCGCCAGCGGCGTGGCAAAGACGAGCGGCAGCGCGTCGAGCCACTCGGCGGTGGCGATGGCCGAGAACTGCCCGAGGGCGTCCCAGTTGATCCAGAAGCCGCCGATGGCGCAGACGAAGACGAAACCCAGAAGCGGCACGCCGGTGAGCCAGGGGAAGCGCCGTACACCGCGCTCGTGCCCGAGCAGCCACTCGCGCAGCAGGTGGGCCAGCGTGGCCAGCACCATCAGGTCGGCGGCGTAGCGGTGCACGCCGCGCAGCAGCCGCCCCAGGCCGAAAGGCCAGTCGTGCAGCGCGGCAATCGAGCGGTAGGCTCCGGCCACCGAGGTGTCCAGCAGCATGTACAGCACGATGCCGGTGGCGGCGAGCAGCCAGAAGGCGAAGAAGCCGATGGCGCCGAGATGCCGCAGGGGGTTGCCTTGCGCACCAAGCACGGCATCGGCACGGCGCTCGAGCGCCAGCCACAAGACCAGGGCGCCGCCGCGCAGACTGGCGCGGGGCGCGACAGCCGACTCCGCCGCGCTGAAGACGCGCCCGCCGCTCAGCGGGCCGGCTGACATGGCGCACCGGCCGTGGCCGCCGACGCCGGCATGGCCGCCCTGCGGCGCACGCGCCGCTGCCGGCGCCACTCCAGGCCGAGGTACACGAACACCGTCAGAAAGAAGAGCGCGCCGCCGATCAGTTCGAAGATGAGCTTGTAGTCGTAGCGGTAGGTGCCGGTGTCGGGGTCGTAGACGGTGCACAGGATGCGCACGCGCTCCACCACCGCGGCGATGCGGTTCTGCGCCGGCAGCGGCATGTCCAGCAGCAACTGGCGCAGCGGCTCGCCGAGCTGGTCGGCACGCAGCTTGTCGCCGAAGACCTGGGCGTGGATGCGGCCGCTCGCGTCCACCACCGTCACGCCCAGCACGTGGTCGAAGCCGGCCGGCGTGGCCACGTAGCTGAAGCCGAAGCCGCGCGTCAGCGGCTCCACCGACTCGCGCGCCGGGCTCAGGAAGTCCCAGTTGGCATGGTGGATGCGGTGCTGCGCGGCAAAGGCGCGCATCTCGTCGGGGCCGTCGAAGGGCTGGTTGAAGCCGATGCTGACAATGTTGAACTGCCCCTCGCCGGCACGCTTCTCGAGCCCGCGCACGGCCTCGAGCAGCGCGCGCGTCTGCGTCGGGCAGATCTGGAAGCAGCCGGTGTAGATGAAGCTCACCAGCAGCGGCTTGCCCTGGTGGTAGCTCGACAGGCGCACCGATCGCCCCTGGCGGTCGCGCAGCGCGACGTCGGGGATGCGCTGGCCGATGGCCGCGCCGGCCAGGCGCAGCGCCTCGCGCTCGTCGAGCGCGGGCACGCCGTCGGCAAAGGCGGTGGGAAGGGCGACGAAGAGGGCGCAGAACAGGGCGGCGAAACGCGCGACGAAGGCAAGCCGGCCGGCCGCGGCGAACTGGGCGGGCGTGCGGCCGGGGCGGGCGGACTCAGCGCAACGCTGCATCGACCACCACCGCAGCGAGCAGCACGCTCAGCTGCACCATCGAGGCGAAGAACGACGCCATGGCGGTGCGCCGCGTCGGGCCAAGCGCCAGCGCACGCGTCTTGCGCAGAAAGAACAGGCCCCCGGCGAGCGCGCCGACGGCATAGACGACGCCGGCACCGAAGAACAGCGGCACCAGCGATGCGGCGACGAGCATGGCCGTCTGCGCATGCACGATGCGAGCCGCGCGCGGCACGCCCACGACCACGGGCAACATCGGCACTCCGGCGGCGGCGTACTCGGCCTCGTTGGCGATGGCCAGGCTCCAGAAGTGCGGCGGCGTCCACAGGAACAGCACGAGCGCCAGCCACCATGCCAGCGGCACGATCTGCGGGTTGGCGGCGGCCGCGCCGGCCAGCACCGCGAAGCTGCCGGCCAGGCCGCCGAGGACGATGTTCCACGCCGTGCGCCGCTTGAGCCACAGCGTGTAGACGACGCCGTAGGTGAGCGCGCCGGCGGCAGTGAAGGTGGCCGCCCAGCCGTTGACGAGCCAGGCCGCCGCGGCCACCGCCAGCACGAGCAGGGCCACGATGACGAGCAGCCAGGCGCCGCTGCGCGGCAGCGCGCCGCTGGCAAAGGCGCGCGTGCGCGTGCGCGGCATCAGCCGGTCGCTGTCGGCCTCGACGAACTGGTTGAACGCTCCCGCTGCGGCCGAGGAGAGCAGCACGCACAGCGCCAGTGCGAGCGCCTGCACGAAGGTCACCGAGCCGCCGGGCACCACCGCCATGCCGGCGAGCGCCGTGACCATGATGAGCACGCCGATGCGCAGCTTGAAGATGCCGAGCACCAGCCGCGCCCGCGCGGCGAAGCCGGCGCGGGCCGCGGCGGCGCCTTGCGGCGCGACGGTCGAAGCAAGCGGCCTGTTCATCGCGCTGCCCCGGCGCTCAGCTCAGGCCCCACAGGGTCGAGAGGTACTTCCAGTTGATGAAGTAGTACAGCACGAAGGCGATCAGGAACACCATCGCCAGCGTGAACGTGCCCGGCGCCGCAAAGCCCATCGAGCCGTAGCCCTGCGCCACCGCGGTGGGCGCGGTGCGCGGCACGGGCGTGAACTGGCCGCTCACGGTGCCCGTGTCCAGCCTCTTGCCCCACAGCAGCGAACCCACGGTGACGTAGACGAAGATCGCGCCACCGACGATGGCCACCACCCCAAGCAGGCCGACGCCGGCCATCATCAGGTAGGCGGCACCCGGCCACTCGTACGCCAGTGCTGCGCCGCTGAAGGCCATGTCCCAGTGCCGGCGCGAAACACCCAGCGTGCCCGCGCCCATCATCACCAGGCAGAAGCCGTACATCGAGAAGCCGAACAGGTACACCTGCATGAGCGCGAGCTTGGGCGAGATCATCTCGCGCCGGAACAGCACCGGGATCAGGTAGTACGTGAGCGCCATGAACGTGAGCGTCGTGCCCACCACCACCGTGGCGTGGAAGTGCCCCGGCACGTAGATGGTGTTGTGGATGATCATGTTCAGCTGCTCGGTGCCCATCATGACGCCCGAGATGCCGCCCAGGAAGCCGAAGCCGATGAGCGAGATGAAGACGCCGGCGAAGGTCGGGTTGCTCCATGGCGCCTTGCGCAGCCACTCGAACAGGCCCTTGGTGAAGCCCTTCTGCCGCTGCGCCACTTCCATGGCGCCGGGGATCGTCAGGCCGTGCAGCATCGAGGCCAGCACGGCGAAGTACATGAAGTAGCTGGTGTTGACGACCTTCCAGGCCGTGCTCAGGCCCGGATCGGCGAGCAGGTGGTGCGCGCTCGCCAGCTGCAGGAAGAGGATGTAAAGCAGGAAGGCGACGCGGCTGACACGCTCGCTCATCGGCTTGGCGCCGAAGGCGACCGCCGCCACCAGGTACCACACCGAGATGTGCGCGGCGACGTTGATCTGCTGCGAGCTGTGGCCGAAGGCCCACCAGATGGTGCGGTAGATCAGCGGGTCGACACTGGCCACGACGCCCAGCGACATGAGCCAGGTCGGGATCAGGATGATCGCGCCCGAGGCGATCGTGAACACCGCGATGATGGCCGCGGTGATGGCGCCGAAGGTGACCAGCGGCACCGAGCCGGTGTACGTCTTCTCGCGCTTGGCCACGACGAGCGTGCCGAAGAAGACGAAGCAGGCGATGAGCGCCCCCACCGCGAACAGGATGAGCCCGAGGTAGAAGTTGGGCTCGGCCATCATCGGCACGTAGCTCGTCATCATCACGCTCGAGCCGCCGCGGAACACCGCGACGTTGTTCAGCACCGAGCCGATGAGCATCAGCGCGAAGGCGAGCCAGGCGATGCGGGGTGTGGCGATCCGGCATCTCAGCAACGTCGAGCTCGCGAAGTACAGCACCGCGATCTCGAAGAAGATGATCCAGAAGATCAGCATGTCGATGCCGTGCGCGGTGAGCACGAGGTAGAACGTCTCCGCCTCGAGCCAGCGGAACGCCGGCCAGCGCGTCAGCGCCACGCCGATGGCGAGCACGCCGCCGATGAGCAGCCAGACCACGGCGACGAAGGCGTTGGCCTTCATCAGCTTCTCGGCCTGGTCTTCGAACTGCAGCCCGCTGCGCGGGCAGGTACGGTAGGTTGTCGTGGCCATGTCCGCCTCCTCCTACTTCACGTAGATGCGTCCGACCATCTTGTGATGGCCGATGCCGCAGAACTCGTTGCACACCACCGAGAACGTGCCGCTCTGGTTGGGCGTGACGGTGACCACGTGCTCGAAGCCGGGCACCATCTGGATGTTGATGTTGGCCGGCTGCAGCGAGAAGCCGTGGTTGTAGTCCATGGCCGTCAGGTGCAGGCGGTAGGTCTTGCCGCGCTCGAGCTCGAGGATCGGGTGGAAGGCCCACAGACGCGCCAGCATGTAGATGTCGCTGCCGGGTGGCGGCGCCACCACCGGGATCTTCTCGTCGGTCTCGGTGCGCACCGTGTACTTGTCGATCATGGCCTGCGTCTTGGCCACGAACTTCTCCGGCGTGGTGCGGTAGGTCTCGGTGCTGAGGTTCTGGTTGCCCCAGATGTGCCAGCCGACCATCATGAAGAACATGATCAGGCACCAGGTCAGCGCGATGGCGATCCAGGTACCTTCGACGCGGTCGATCGGATGCTTGTACCAGAGCCTTTCGGCCGGTGGCAGGATGGCGCTCATGGTGCGGGGCTCCTCGGTTTTCTTGGGGTGGCCTACTTGGCTGTGGGCAGCGTCAGGATGTCGATCACGCCCCACAGCGTGTACAGGACCATGGGGACGAAGACACCGAGGAAGAGCAGCAGGAACGGGTTGTCCAGCAACTGCTGCATCCAGGGCACGGGAGCGTGGGGGTCGTTCAATTCGTCATGTTGCGCCGCGTTCATGGATGGTCTCCTTGCGTGGGATGCGATTCATTCTGTGTCGCGAGGTGCATGCACAAAAATGAACCAGGTCAAGGAATCGCGGCCGCATCAAACTAGGCTTGCGCCCCGTCGAGGCACAGGGAACAGACGCATGTCGGGTCGGGCGTGACGCAAGCGCAACAGGGCGGCGGGCGGCGGGGGCTGCTCGGCCTGGTCGCCGGCATCCTGGTGTTGATGGCCTGCGTCGTCGCCGCCAGCGCATGGCTGCGCCTGGCGCAGGCCCGGGTGGACTGCGGCGCCTGGCCGGCCTGCCGCGGCAGCACCGCCGCGTTGGCCGAGCGCGCCGCGTTGGCAGCCACGCGCGCCGACCCGCAGCTGGGCGCGGCGCACACGCTGGAGCGCGTGCGCGGCTTCCATCGCGTCGTGGCGACGTTGGCCCTGCTCGGCGTCGTCGCGCTCGTCGTCGCACTGCTGCGCGAGCGGCCGCGCCGGCCCCGACTGCTGCGGCCGGCGCTCGGGCTGCTGGGCCTGGCGCTCTTCCTCTCGGCACTGGGCGTGGTAACGCCGGGTTCACGCGCCACCGCCGTGCTGCTGGGCAACCTGCTCGGCGGCTTTCTCATGCTGGCACTCGCGGCCACGCTGCTGGCGCGGCTGCTGGCGTCGGAGCCGGCAACGGCGCGACTGGCACGGCGTGCCGCCTGGGCCGCCGCCCTGTGGCTGGCGATGTGCACGCTCGGCGCCGTCTCGGGTGCCGGGGGTGCCCATCTCGCGCCGCCGCTGCACCTGGCGCTGGCGGTGCTGGCGCTACCCTTCGCCGCACGGGTGGCGTGGGCGTCTCGCACCGAGACGTCGTCGGTGGCGCGCGCCGTCGGCGTGGTGCTCGCGGGGCTGGTGCCCCTGCAGTTCGTCCTCGGTGCGCTGGCCGCCGGCCAGGCGGCCCAACCCGGCTGGGTGCTGCTGCACAACTCCACGGCCGCCTGGGCCGGGGCCGCGCTGCTGGCGCTGGCCGCCTCGCACGACTCGCGCGCCTGAGACGCGCGAGACGACGCCTGGGCACCGGGCCGTGAAGCCGAAGCGTTGCGTCGGCGCCCCACCCGCACCCTTCCTTGAACCAGTTCAATGAAAGCGCGGCCACGCCCGCCGACGATGCGCACGCTCGAGGCGGGGAACTGCAGCCCCCCGACGGGTCCAGCGGAACGAAGGCGTTCCGGTGGCGTCCGCGCTGCACGGGAACCCAGGGCCCGAAGGCTCGACCCGCAAGAACATGGAGTGCAAGCAATGAGCAAGCGTTATCCGTCCCGGCTCGTGTGGTCGATGGTCAGCACGATCAGCGCTGCAGTGGGCACGATGTTGCTGGCCGCCGGTGCGCACGCACAGACCGCCGCCGGCACCACGCCCGAGATGACCGCCGCCGAGATCGAGCAGGGCAAGAAGATCTACTTCGAACGCTGCGCCGGCTGCCACGGCGTGCTGCGCAAGGGCGCCACGGGCAAGAACCTCGAGCCGCACTGGACGCGCAAGGCCGCCGACGGCACCACCACCGAGGGCGGCATGCTCCGGCTCGGCACGGCGCGGCTGGAGAAGATCATCGCGCTGGGCACCGAAGGCGGGATGGTCAACTACGACGACATCCTGACCAAGGAAGAGATCAACATCATGGCGCGCTACATCCAGCGCACGCCGGATGTGCCGCCCGAGTTCAGCCTCAAGGACATGGAGGCCTCGTGGAAGCTCCTCGTGCCGGTGGCCGAGCGGCCGAAGCGGCAGATGAACAAGATCAACCTGAAGAACGTGTTCGCGACGACGCTGCGCGACACCGGCAAGCTGGCACTGATCGACGGCGACACCAAGCAGATCTGGGAGATCCTCGACACCGGCTACGCGGTGCACATCTCGCGCCTGTCGGCCTCGGGCCGCTACGTCTACACCGTCGGCCGCGACGGCCTCGTGACGCTGATCGACCTGTGGTTCGAGAAGCCCAAGACCGTGGCCACGATCCGCATGGGCAGCGACGCGCGCTCGGTGGACACCAGCAAGTTCAAGGGCTTCGAAGACAAGTACCTGATCGGCGGCAGCTACTGGCCGCCGCAGTACTCGATCATGGAAGGCGAGACGCTCAAGCCGCTCAAGGTGGTGTCCACGCGCGGCATCACCGTCGATGGCGAGTACCACCCCGAGCCGCGCGTCGCCTCGATCGTCTCCTCGCACATCAAGCCGGAATGGGTCGTGAACATCAAGGAAACCGGCATGATCCTGCTGGTGGACTACAGCGACATCAAGAACCTGAAGGTCACCACGATCGACTCGGCCAAGTTCCTGCACGACGGCGGCTGGGACATCACGAAGCGCTACTTCCTCGTCGCCGCCAACGCCAGCCACAAGATCGCCGCGGTCGACACCAAGACCGGCAAGCTGGCAGCGCTGGTGGACACGAAGAAGATTCCGCACCCGGGCCGCGGCGCCAACTTCTTCCACCCGCAGTTCGGGCCGGTGTGGGCCACAGGCCACCTCGGCGACCCGGTGGTCTCGCTCATCTCGACGCCCTCGGACAAGCCGGCCCACGCCAAGTTCAAGCAGCACAACTGGAAGGTGGTGCAGGAGCTGAAAATGCCCGGTGCCGGCAACCTCTTCGTGAAGACGCATCCGAAGAGCAAGAACCTGTGGGCCGACCTGCCGATGAACCCCGAGCGCGAGCACACCGAGAGCGTGTACGTGTTCGACCTCACCGACCTCAGCAAGCCGCCGAAGAAGCTCGACGTGGCCAAGGACAGCGGCCTGCCCGAGACGAAGGCGCTGCGCCGCGTCACGCACCCGGAATACAACATGGCCGGCGACGAAGTGTGGCTGTCGCTGTGGGGTGGCAAGACCGACCGCTCGGCCATCGTCATCTATGACGACAAGACGCTGAAGGTCAAGAAGGTGATCACCGACCCGAACATGATCACCCCGACGGGCAAGTTCAACGTCTACAACACGCAGTTCGACATCTACTGAGACCGAGGCCAAAGCGAAGGAGAAAGGGCCTGCCATGAGTGCTGACCACAAGCCCGGATGGTGGGCCCGCCTTCGTCGCCCGAGCACGAGTTTCTCCCTGCTGACGCTGCTGCTCGTCGGCTTCGTCGGCGGGGTCGCGTTCTGGGGCGGCTTCAACACCGTCGTCGAGGCCACCAACACGGAGTCGTTCTGCATCGGCTGCCACGAGATGCGCGACAACGTGTACAAGGAGTATTCGGCCAACACCATCCACTACACCAACCGCACCGGCGTGCGCGCGGTGTGCTCCGACTGCCACGTGCCCAAGGAGTGGGGGCCGAAGATGTGGCGCAAGATCCAGGCCTCGCGCGAGCTCTACGGCAAGGTGGTGGGCACCATCGACACGCGCGAGAAGTTCGAGGCCAAGCGGCTGCAGCTCGCCGAGCGCGAGTGGGCGCGGATGAAGGCCAACGACTCGCTCGAGTGCCGCAACTGCCACACGCTGAAGAGCATGGACCCCGAGAAGCAGAAGCCGCGCGCCAAGAAGAGCCACGAGCTGGCGGTGAAGAGCGGCGAGACCTGCATCGACTGCCACAAGGGCATCGCCCACCACAAGCCCAAGGGCATGAAAGAAGAGGACTAGACCCATGAGCAAGTACCACGTTCTGTGCGCCGTCGCTGCCGCGGCGGTTTCGCTGCCGGCAATGGCCGCGCCGCCCGACTGGGCCAAGGTGCCGGCCAAGGCCATCACCGTCTTCTACCCGGGCGCCAGCCCGGTGGAGTGGATCACCAAGGGCAGCGAGCACGGTGGCGCACGCGCGCTGCGCAAGGGCGAGAGCTGCGCCAGCTGCCACCACGACGAGGCCGCCGACATGGGCAAGAAGATCGTCAGCGGGCAGAAGATCGAACCCAAGCCCATCAAGGGCAAGGCCGCAGCCATCCCGGTGCAGGTGCAGGCGGCCAACGATGGTGCCAACCTGTACCTGCGCTTCAGCTGGAAGCAGCCCGCCAGCGCCGGCGGCGACAAGATGGACAAGGACAATCCGGTCAAGCTGGCCTTCATGCTGGAGGACAACAAGATCCCCGGCGCCAACCTCTCGGGTTGCTGGGAGAGCTGCCACGCCGACGCGCGCACGATGCCCGACGCCAAGGACGACAAGAAGACCAAGTACGTCAAGGACGGGGCACTGGCCGGCGGCAAGTTCTACGACCTCGTGCAATGGACGAGCGGCAAGGGCGCGAAGTTCGACGGCCACGTCGCCGACAAGCGCGTCATGGAGGGCGGCAAGGCACTCGTCGATGCCAAGGGCGAGAAGAAGGGCGACGAGTGGGTCGTGGTCTTCACGCGCAAGCTCACCGGCGGCGACGGCGACGTGGCCCTGGCCAGCGGCAAGACGGTCAACTTCGGCTTCGCCATCCACGACGACAGCGCGGCGGGGCGCTACCACCACGTATCGCTCGGCTACACGCTCGGCCTGGACACGAAGGCCGACATCAGCGCCAACAAGCAGTGAAAGAAGAGGCGGCCCCTGCCGGCAACGGGCTCGGCGCCGTCTCGCCTGGCGCGGCCCGCCCCGCGAGCACGCCGGCGGTGCGTCGCCGCCGGTTCGTCGCCACGGCGCTGGCCGGGTTGGCCGGCGCGCTGGTCACGCGCGCGGCCCGCGCCACGAACGCAGTCGTCGAGGTCGAGATCAAGGGCAACCTCTTCATCCCCGAGACCGTGACCATCCGCGCCGGCACCACCGTGCGCTGGACCAACAAGGAACGGCGCACCACGCACTCGGTGCTCTTCCCGGCCGAGAGCCTGGAGTCCGAGCGCATGCTGCCCGACGAGAGCTGGCAGCGTCGTTTCGACAAGCCCGGCCGCCACCCCTACACCTGTGGCCCGCATCCGGAGATGAAGGGCTTGGTGGTCGTCACTGACTGAGCCGTGGCCGCGCGGGCCGGGGCGGCCGAGTTTCGGTGTCAGGCCCCCGTACGACGAGGACCGCGCCGGCGTGGCAACGGCTTCGGTGGCACATCAACGGCGGCACCTGCGCCGTCGACTGCGCCAAGCGGCCCCGCCTCGCCCAGGAAGACGCGCCGCACGTCCAGCGTGCTGTGCCGCCCGAGCTGCTTCGCATCGCCGGCCAGCCACGTTTCGGCCGTGCGATGGCCGAGCGCATGCAGCTCGTGCAGGAAGGCGCTGCTCGTGTCGAGCTTGCTGCTCGGCGGCAAGGCCGCCATCGCCGCCTCGTCGGCCACCATGTGCAGGCGCAGGTTCTTGTAGCGCCCCGTGTCGATGCGGCGCTCGCGGTGCAGCTTCTGCACGAAGGCGATGGCGCGCATCTCGCTCACGAGGCCGGCGTTGAAGGTGATCTCGTTGACGCGGTCGTGGATCTCCAGCGGCGTGTCCGGCGTGCCCGCTCGCGCCAGCGGGTCGATCTTCACCAGCACGAGGTCGAGCGCGGCGGTCTCGTAGATGAGCGGCCACAGCGCCGGGTTGCCGCTGTAGCCGCCGTCCCAATACGGTTCGGCCTCGCCGCCCCCTTCGCCCGGGATGTCCACGGCGCGGAAGAGCTGCGGCAGGCAGGCCGAGGCGAGCAGCGCGTCGTGCGAGAGGTCGCCGCGGTGGAAGATGCGCGGGCGGCCGCTGCGCACCGCGGTGGCATTGACGAAGACCGCGAGCGCGCCGCCTTTCACCGCCGCGATGTCGACATGCCGGCGCACGATCTCGCGCAGCGGGTTGATGTCCAGCGGGTTGAACTGGTAGGGGCTGAACAGGCGCGTGAACTCGGCCATCCAGCGGCCGACCGGATTCCACTCGAGCGCGCCCGTGGGAAGGCCGGGCCAGGCCGGCCAGGTGGGCAAACCGACCGGCGTCGCGCCGAAGGCGCCGCCGTTGGCGTGACCGAAGCAGGCGCCACTGGCGGCCACGTCGTCCCAGAAAGCGCGCAGAGTGGCCCGCGCCCTGGCCCGGCCGCCGCCCGGCCCCCCTTGCGCCAGGCCAGTGGCGAGCACGGCGGCGTTCAGGGCACCGGCACTCGTGCCGCTGACACCGTCGAAGTGCAACCAGCTTTCCTCGAGCAGGCGGTCGAGCACGCCCCAGGTGAAGGCGCCGTGCGAGCCGCCACCTTGCAGCGCCAGGTCGATGGATCGGCGGGCGGACGCGGCAGGACGAGGTGGGCGGGCGGGCATGCCGGCGAGGCTACCCGAACCACCGCACCGCGGACTCAGCGCCTGGCCGGCGCCGTGCCACTGAAGGTGCTCGCCACCAGCGGCTTCGCATCTACCTGCGGCACGTGGCAGGTGTTGCACTGGTAGCGGTCCATGCGCAGGTCGTTGCCGACGACGAGATGCCGATCGCCCACGCGCGGCGCGTTCTTCGCCTGCGCGTTGGCCGGGCTGTGGCACTCCAGGCACTGGTTCTCCGCGATCGTGATCTCGTCGAAGTTGTCGACAGCGTGCGGCACCAGCGGCGGCTGCTCGCGGAAGGTGCGCGCAATGGGCTGCCCGGAGCCTGGGCGCTTGCCGGCATAGGGCTTGGCGTCGGGCACCTGGTCCACAGTGGCGGCGTCGCTGCCGCGCAGTGTGTGCAGGCCGGTGAACTGCGCGCAGCCGGCGATCGCGCCGAGCGCAAGCACCGCCGCGGCCAGGCACAGCAAGGTGGTCTTCTTCATCATCAGGTCCTTTTCTGGGGCGCTGAGGGAGCTAGTCGCAAACCGAACTCGAAGACGTCCTTCGAGCACACATCGATGCAGCGGGCGCAGTTCGTGCACTGGGCCGAGGTGATGACCGGCCCGGCGCCGTCCACGGCCTTGAGCGCCGGCTTGATCACCAGCGGCTCGGGGCACACGGCATAGCAGTCGGCGCAGTCGTTGCAGGCCGCGCGCCGGGTGGCGCGCACGCGCACCGGGCTCAGGTGACCCGGCAGGCTGTAGAAGGCGCCCACGGGGCACAGGTGGCCGCACCAGCCACGCGGCGCGACGAAGAGGTCGAAGAGGAACACCGCGGCCACCACCGCGACGCCGGCGCCGAAGCCGAAGAGGAGGCCACGGTGCAGCATCGACACGGGGTTGACGAGCTCCCAGGCGATGCTGCCGCTGACGGCCGCCACCACCAGCGTCGCCGCCAGCAGCCAGAAGCGCCACTGGCGCGACAGCACCGCGCCGCTGCGCCATCCCAGCCGCCGGCGCAGCCAGGCGGCGAAATCGGTGACGGGGTTGATCGGACACACCCAGCTGCAGTAGACGCGGCCGCCGACGAGCAGGTAGAAGCCAAGCACGATGGCCGCGCCGATGAACGCGGTGGCCAGCGGCACGCGGCCTGTGTACAGGCCTGCCAGCAGCGACTGCAGCAGCACGTACGGGTCGGTTAACGGCAGCACGCCCAGCGTCAGGCTGGAGGCGAGGTTGCCCTTGACGACCCAGACGCCGAACCAGGGCCCGGCGAGGAAGAGGCCGAGGATGCCCGCCTGCGTGGCGCGCCGGGCCACGAGCCATCGGTTCGTGCGCCACCAGCCCTTGGCGGCCAGGGCCTCGGCACCGACATGCAGGGCGGGCGCGGCGGCGCTCACAGCTTGTCTCCCTGCAGCGCGCGCGGGGCACTGGCGGGGGCCGTACGTGGCATCGTGCCTGGCGCCACCCCCGATGGCACACCCGGCGTGGGTGCGGAAGCGGCACCGGGTGCGCTCGACAAGCCCTGGCCCGGCTCGTAGCGCATGCCCTCGGGCAGGGTGTAGCGGTGCTCAGGCTCGGCGGGTACCAGCGGCCGGCCGGCCTTGTCCTTCTCGATCCAGCCGAGCCGGTAGTGCCGTCCGGGCTCGCCCTTGGCCAGCTCGACCGGGTAGACCTTGATCGCCGCCACCGGCAGCGGGCAGGCTTTCTCGCACTTGCCGCAGCCCGTGCATTCTTCGCTGTGCACCACCGGGATGAACAGCGCATGGCGGCCGGTGCGGGGGTTGATCTGCTGCTCCAGCGTGATGGCGCGGTCGATGGCCGGGCAGACGCGGTAGCAGATGTCGCAGCGCAGGCCGAGATGGTTGAGGCAGTTCTCGTGGTCGACGAGCACGGCCAGCCCCATCTTCGCCTTCGTGATCTCCTTCAGGCCGTGGTCGAGCGCGCCCGTGGGGCACGCCTTCACACAGGGGATGTCCTCGCACATCTCGCACGGCTTGTCGCGCGCGACGAAGTACGGCGTGCCGGTGGCCACCGGCTGCTCGGGCGTGGCCAGCGTCAGGATGTCGTAGGGGCAGTCGCGCACGCACAGCCCGCAGCGCACGCAGGCGGCGGCGAAGTTCGCCTCGGCCAGCGCGCCGGGCGGGCGCAGCGCCAGTGGCGGCAGGGCGCGCGCCTGGCGCGCCTGCAGTGCCAGCATCAGCCCGACCGCGCCGGCGCCGCAAGCGCCCTTGGCGGCATCGAGCAGGAAGCGGCGGCGCGCGCGCGCGTCCATCTCTCTGGCTCCCGAACTGCGACGCCCCCGAGACCTCCTCGCCTCTCGATCAGGCCTTCATGACCTTCACGGCGCACTTCTTGAAGTCCGTCTCCTTGCTGATCGGGCAAGTGGCATCCAGCGTCAGCTTGTTGGCCAGGCGGTGCTCGTCGAAGAACGGCATGAAGACCATGCCCTCGGGCATGCGGTTGCGGCCGCGCGTGTTGACGCGCAGCTGCACCTCGCCGCGCCGGCTGGCGACCTTCACGGGGTCGCCATGCTTGAGGCCGCGCTTCTCGGCGTCCTTCGGGTGCATCCACACCACGGCGTCGGGGAAGGCGCGGTAGAGCTCGGGCACGCGCCGCGTCATGGTGCCGGTGTGCCAGTGCTCGAGCACGCGCCCGGTGCTCAGCCACAGGTCATATTCAGCGTCGGGCTGCTCGGCCGCGGGCTGGTAAGGCAGCGCGTAGATCGTGGCCTTGCCGTCGGGCTTGCCGTAGAAGCGCACGCCTTCGCCGGCCTTCACGTAGGGGTCATAGCCCTCGCGGTAGCGCCACAGCGTCTCCTTGCCGTTGACGACGGGCCAGCGCAGGCCGCGCACGCGGTGGTAGTGGTCGAACTCGCCCAGGTCCTTGGCCTTGCCGAGGCCGAACTTGCGGTACTCCTCGAACAGGCCCTTCTGCACGTAGAAGCCGAAGGCCTCGGTCTCGTCGTTGGTGTAGCCGGCCCAGGCATGGGCGTTCACGCGCGCCGCCTCGGCGCGGCCGTACTGTGCGATCTCGGTCCGTGCGTAGAGCACCTCGTACAGCGTCTTGCCCTTGAACTGCGGGTTGCGCTCCAGCAGCTCGGCCGGCCACACCTCGTCGGTCTTGAAGCGCTTGCTGAACTCGATGTACTGCCACAGGTCGCTGCGCGCCTGGCCCGGCGCCTTGACCTGCTGGCGCCAGAACTGGCCGCGGCGCTCGGCGTTGCCGAAGGCACCCTCCTTCTCCGTCCACATGGCGCTGGGCAGGATCAGGTCGGCCGACAGCGCCGTCACTGTGGGGTAGGCGTCGGAGACGACGATGAAGTTGCGCGGGTCGCGGAAGCCGGGGTAGCGCTCCTGGTTCAGGTTGGGCCCCGCCTGCATGTTGTTGGTGGTCGTCGTCCAGTAGAAGTTGAGCACGCCGTCCTTGAGCATGCGGTCCTGCTGCACGGCGTGGAAGCCGACCTCGCCGCGCAGCGTGCCGGCGGGCACGCCCCAGATCCTCTCGGCGATCTCGCGGTGCTGCGGGTTGGCGATCAGCATGTCCGCGGGCAGCCGGTGCGAGAAGGTGCCGCACTCACGCGCCGTGCCGCAGGCGCTCGGCTGGCCGGTGAGCGAGAACGGGCTGTTGCCCGGCTCGCTGATCTTGCCCACGAGGAGGTGCACGTTGTAGATCATGTTGTTGACCCACGTGCCGCGCGTGTGCTGGTTGAAGCCCATGGTCCAGTAGCTGGTGACCTTGGTCTTCGGGTCGGCGTACAGCTTGGCCAGCGCCTCGAGCTTGTCTTTCGGCACGCCGGACAGCTTGGCCGTGTAGTCCAGCGTGTAGGTGCTGACGAAGGCCTTGAACTCGTCGAAGCTGATCGGGCTGCTGGCGCCAGGGTTGCCCTTCACCTTGCCGTCGGCGCCGGCGTAGCCGTTGTTGCCGGCCACCTGCTCGAGCGGATGGTTGGCGCGCAGGCCGTAGCCGATGTCGGTGACGCCCTTGTGGAACGTGACGTGCTTCTTCACGAAGTCTTCGTTCACCGCGCCGGTGCTGATGATGTGATGGCAGACGTAGTTGAGGATCGCCAGGTCCGTCTGCGGCGTGAAGATCAACTCCGCGTCGGCTACCTCGCAGCTGCGGTGCGAGAACGTGCTGAGCACGTGCACCTTCACGTGCTTGGCGGTGAGGCGCCGGTTGGTGATGCGGCTCCACAGGATGGGGTGCATCTCGGCCATGTTGGCGCCCCACAGCACGAAGGCGTCGGCGTGCTCGGCGTCGTCGTACACGCCCATCGG
>JALHOU010000100.1 GCA_022842825.1 Rubrivivax sp. | reverse complement strand
CGTCGATGCCGAGCGCCGCCGCCTCGGCGCGCGCCCAGCGTGTGGCGGCGATGCAGTCTTCCACCGCGGCCGGGAAGCGGTGCTCGGGCGCCAGCCGGTAGTCCACGGCCAGCACGGCGCAGCCCGCGGCCAGCGCGAGCTGGCGGCACAGCACGTCGTGCGTGTCGAGGTCGCCAATGGTCCAGCCGCCGCCGTGGAAGTACACGAGCAGCGGCAGCGGCCCGCCCGCTGCGCCCGCTGCAGCCGCCCCCCCGGCCGCGGCGAAGGGACGCACCAAGCGCAACGGCACCGCGCCCGCAGGCCCCGGCATCGACAGCTCGCGCACCTCGGCCACCGCTGGCGGCTCGGGCTGGGTGAAGCCGCGGCGCTCGCGGTAGAAGCGCCGTCCCTCGACGGGCGTCAGCGTGTGCACGGGCGGCACGCGCTTGTCGATCATCAGGTCGATGAGCGCGCGGGCTTGCGGGTCGAGCATGGCGGTTCCTGCGGGGTCGCGAAGGCGCCAGTCTACGGGCCGACGATGGCCCGGCGGCCGCGCGGTGCGTTGCCGCGGCAGGATTGCGCAATACTTGCCCTTGGCAACCATCTGCCCGATGCGGGCGGCCGGCCGCCCGCGGATGCCGCCCGCGCAGGCCCGATCTCGCGGCCCCCACGTCACGCAAGTCCGCAGCGCCCTTCGCAGCGCCCTTCGACAACGCCCTTCGACAACGCCCTTCGCAACACCCTGCCGCCCCGCCCTCATCGGAAGCTGAACGCAATGACCCGCCCCGCCCCCGACCCCGCCCTCACCCAGCGCGCGCAGTCGCTGCGCGCCTTCAACCGCTTCTACACGCGCCGCATCGGCGTGCTCGGCGAGCGTGTGCTCGACTCGCCCTTCTCGCTCGCCGAGACGCGCGTGCTCTGGGAGCTCGCGCACGCCCCGGTCGGTGCACGAGGCGGGGCCGCCGGTGCCGGTGCCGGCATCACGGCCAGCGAGCTCGCGCGTTTCCTCGAGCTGGACGCCGGGTACCTCAGCCGCCTGCTCGCCAGCCTGCGCCGGCGCGGGCTCATCGTCGCGGTGGCCGACCGCACCGACCGCCGCCGCCAACCCCTGCGCCTGAGCGCGGCGGGCCGGCGCGCCTTTGCGCCGCTGGAGCGCCGCTCGCTGCAACAGATGTCGGCGCTGCTGGCACCGCTGAACGACGCGCAACAGCGCGAGTTGCTTGCCGCCGCCGAACGTGTGGGCGTGCTGCTCGGGGATGCCGATCGCACGGATCGCACGGACCGCACCGATCACCCCGACCGCGCCCATCGCGCAGCCATACCCCCCGCGGTGCGGCTGCGCCCGCCGGTGCCCGGCGACATGGGTTGGGTCGTCAGCCGCCATGCCGCACTCTACGCCCGGGAGTACGGCTGGGACTGGCGCTTCGAGGCCCTGGTGGCGCGCATTGCCGCCGCCTTCATCGACCGCTTCGAGCGCGCCCGCGAGGCCTGCTGGATCGCCGAGCGCGACACCGCTGCCGGCCCCGAGCGTCTGGGCTGCGTCTTCCTGGTGCAGGCGCGGGACGAGGCCACGGGCCAAGTCGAGCCCGGCACCGCGCAACTGCGCATGCTGCTGCTCGAGCCCGCGGCGCGCGGCCAGGGGCTGGGTAAACGCCTCGTCGACGAGTGCGAGCGCTTCGCGCGCGAGCGCGGCTACCGCCGCATCCGCCTGTGGACCAACCGTGTGCTCGCGGCCGCGCGCGGCATCTACCAGGCGGCAGGCTACAAGCTCGTGGCGAGCGAGCGGCACACGAGCTTCGGCAAGAAGCTCGTCGGCGAGATCTGGGAGCTTGAGCTGCAAACGTAGACGCCGGCTCGCCGCCGGCCTCGGCGGGACCCCGCGAAGGCCGCCCTCTCAGCCGAAGCGCACGGCCGCGACCGGCGGCAGGTTCGTCGACACCGTGGTCCAACGGTCACCGCCGTCGGCGCTGGCCCACAGGTTGCCCGTGGTGCTGCCCATCAGCAGCGTGCGGCCGTCACCGGCCACGTCCAGGCCGTGGCGGTAAACGAGGTCGTAGCAGTCCTTCTGCGGCAGGCCCTCGCGCAGCGTCTCGAAGGTCTGGCCGCCGTCGCGCGTGCGGTTGACCACCAGTGCGCCGTCGACCGGCAAGCGCCGCTCGTCCTTCACGGCGGGCACGAACCAGGCCGTGTCGGCCTCCTGCGGATGCACCGCCACCGCGAACCCGAAGCTGGACACCGGCGCCTGCAGGCGTTGCCAGCTCACGGCGTTGTCCGCGCTGCGCCAGATGCCGCAGTGGTGCTGGCACCACAGCACCTCGGGCCGCGAAGGCGAACGCACGATGCGGTGTGGGTCCTGCACGTTCTCGTGCCCGGCCTGCTCGGGCGGCATGAAGTCGGCCAGCATGCCCTTGGCGCGCAGCGCCCAGCTCTCGCCGGCGTCGCGCGTGAGCCAGGCGCCGCCGCAGCTGACGCCGAGCAGCATCTCGCCGGCCACCCGTGGATGCGGGCAGATCGAGTGAATGCCAGGTGCGTCGTAGCCACCGCCGAACCACTCCAGCCGCTCGGGCCGGTGCCACAGCGAAGCCACCAGTTGCCAGCTGGCGCCTTGGTCGCCCGAGCGGAAGAGGCCGCCGGGGATGGTGCCCGCCCAGAGGGCGGGCGTGGCGCCGCCGGTGCGCTCGAGCGCCCAGATGAGCACCATCTTCCAGGGTACCCCGGTCGCTTCCTTCGGCTGCTCGGGGTAGATGGGCGTGGGCAGCTCGCGCCACGTGGCGCCTTCGTCATCACTCGCATGCAGCTTGACCCCGAAGTGGCCGAGGTTGAGCGCAGCCAGCATGGGCCCGCCCGGCCCACCCGCCCCCGCCGCGGCCGGCGGCAGCAGCATGGTCACCGGCTCGCCGAGGAAGCTGGTGCGCTCGACGCCCCAGCGGCCGCCCCGGCGGCGCAGCTCGATGAGGCCCTTTCGGGTGGCAGCCCAGGCGCGGTCGGGGTTCATCGGTGGTTCTCCTTCCGTGGGCAGGTCAGCCGCCGGACAGGGCCTGCAGCACATGCACCGTGCTGCCCGGTGCGAGCGCTTCGTCGAACCCGAAGCGGTCGGTCCGGCGCTGGCCGTCGATGAAGACGACGACATTGGGCCGCAGATGTCCCTGGTCGTCGAGCACATAGCCGCGCAGCGCCGGATTGACCGCAAACGCCTCGTCGAGCAGCGCCCGCAGCGTGGGTGCCGAGCTGTCGAACTCGGGCGTGCTGGTGAAGCGGCGAAGCTGCGGCGTGAACCGGATGCGCGGCATGGCGCGCCAATGATGCGGTGCGCCCGCGGCGAGCCTGCAGCGGGTCAACCCGAGGCCGCCGAGGCCCCGTCTGCGCGCGGAGCGGGCGGTGGCCTCGCATAGCATCGCATCATGACGAACCCCGCCATCGGCCTGCGGGCCTTCAGGCTCGACGGGCGCACCGCCGCCATCACCGGCGGCGCCAACGGCATCGGCCTGGCCTGCGCGCGCCTGTTCAGCGAGGCCGGCGCGAAGGTGCTTCTGCTCGACCGCGATGCCGACGCGCTGGCCCTGGCCGTGCGCTCGCTGCCGGGCAGTGCCTCGGCGCTGCTCGACGTGGCCGACGCCGAGGCCGTGGAGCGCGCCTTCGCCGCACTCGCCAAGGCGCACGGGCCACTGCACGTGCTGGTCAACAACGCCGGCATGGCCATCCGCCGGCCCTCTCTCGAGCTCGACGTGGAGGACTGGAATGCCGTGGTCGCCGTCAACCTCACCGGAGCCTTCCTGTGCGCGCGGGCCGCGGCGCGGCACATGCCGCTTGCCGAGCCGGGCGGCCCCGACGGCGGCGCCATCGTCAACACCGCGTCCATCATGGGCCTCTCGGGCGGCGGGCTCTACCCCAACATCTCCTACCAGGCCACCAAAGGCGGTGTCGTCAACATGACGCGCGCGCTGGCCGTGGAGTGGGCCTCGCGCGGCATCCGCGTCAACGCCGTGGCGCCGACCTGGACGCGCACCGGCTTCATCGGCCAGCTCGAGGCGCAGCCGGAGCTGATGGCGCGCATCCGCGCCGTCACGCCCCTCGGGCGGCTGGCCGAGCCGGAGGAGGTGGCCCAGGCGGTGCTGTTCCTCGCCAGCCCGGCGGCGCGCATGGTCACCGGGCACGTGCTGGCGGTGGACGGGGGCTTCCTCGCGCAGTAGCGCTCGCGTACTCGTTGGCCTCGCCCCGATGGTTAGACTGCACAGGCCCCACTGTTTCGCACGGAGCCCGATCATGTCGTACCGCGTGTTGATGCTTTGTACCGTGGCCCTGGCCGGTTGTGCCAGCGCGCCTGCCGATCCGCCCTCCTGCCCGACCCAGGCCGAAACAGCCGAGCGCGTGCAGCGCTACGTGGCGCTGACACCGATTCCCAACCCGAGCGCCGCGCTGACGATGGAGGGCGCCGCCTGTGGCGCGGCCCGGTTCGTGGCGGCGCTCGAGCCCACGCACGGCAGGGTGGTGGGCTACAAGGCGGGGTTGACGAACCCGGCAGTCCAGCAGCGCTTCGGCATCAGCGCGCCGTTGCGCGGCACCTTGCTGGCGAAGATGATGCTGCCCGACGGCGCCGAGGTGCCGGCGAAGTACGGCGCCCGTCCCTTCTTCGAGCCCGATCTGGTGGTCGAGGTCGGCAGTGCCGCCATCAACGACGCGACCACACCGCAGCAGGCACTGGCCGCTCTGTCTGCCGTGGTGCCGTTCATCGAACTGGCCGACACGCTCGTCGAGGATCCGTCCAAGATCAACGCACCTGCGCTCGTGCTGAACAACGTCGGCGCGCGCCTGGGCGTGCTGGGCCCGAAGGTGCCTGTGCGCAACGATGCCGCCTTTGCCGACGCGCTGCGCGACATGACGGTGACCACGGCGGACGGTACCGGCAAGACGCTGGCGCAGGCCAAGGGAACCGCCATCCTCGGGCATCCGCTGAACGCCGTGGTCTGGCTGGCAGCCGAGTTGAAGAAGAGCGGCATCACGCTCAAGCCCGGGGACCTGTTGTCGCTGGGTGCCTTTGGCGCCGGGCCGGTGGCCGCGGGCACGACGGTGCGTGTCACCTACGAAGGACTGCCGGGCAACCCCTCGGTGAGCGTGCGCTTCAGGTAGGTCGCGGCCTGTAGCGGCCAGGTACCAGCGGCCCACCGGCTGCCGCCGGGGCCGCGGGGCTCAGCGCAGGTCGCCCGCCAGACTCGCCAGCGTTTCCGCCGGCACGGTGACGTGCGCGGGGTAGTTCGTGTGGTCGCAGCCGATCTTCACCGCCGCGCCGGCGCGGATGGCCTCGCGCATGGGCTTGGTGAACTCGAAGCGCACGAAGTGCACCGACGAAGTCTTCTCGTCGTTCTCGCGCTCCAGGTCCTCGTCGGCGATGGCGTACACGCGCGCGTGCCCCTCCACCTCGACGAAGAGGCGGTCCTCCACGCCGATGAGCCGCGCCAGCTCGCGCTTGCGCTCGTGCACGTCGGGGTACTCGATGAGCATCGTCGCCTTCCAGTTGCCGCCGTCGGGCACGAGCGGCGCATAGGCTTCGATCTCCGACTGGATGCCCTCCTCGTCGAAGATCTTCTCGATGTGCAGCATCTCCTGGATCTGCCGGCGAACGGTCAGCGCGTCCTCGAACTGCAGCGTGATGTGCTCGCCGAGCGCCACGGTGCGCAGGCGCCGGTGCGCGATGGCGGCGGGACGGCTGGAAGTGCGGATCTTCGAATAGGCCTCGAGGGTCAGGAGGCTGTCGCGCGTGATGGGGGTGGCCATGTCGTTCGCTCCGGGATCGCGGCGGGGGTGCGGGGTCGGGAGGGCAGGCGTCGCGAGCCAGGTCAAGCCAGCCCGTAGGCGTGCCGCACCAGGCTCAGCGGGTGCTGCAGTGCCTTGGCCGGCGTGCCGGCCAACGCCATGCCCTGCGCGATGTGGTGGCCGGCGAGCGCGCAGTCGCTGCTGATGAAGTCGGGCTCGTCCTTGGCCATGGACTTGAAGACGGGCTTGCCGATCTTCATGGCGATGGGGTGCGTGGCGGTCTTCACGCCGTAGGTGCCGGCGTGGCCCGAGCACCGCTCCACGGTGTTGAGTTGCACGCTCACCGTCTTGCCGATGAGCTTGAACATCTCCTCCGTCTTTCGGCCGATGTTCTGCACGCGGCCGTGGCAGGGGATGTGGTAGCTGACCTTGCCGAGCGCGGTGTTGAAGTCGGTCTTGAGCAGGCCGTCCTTGTGCCGCGCGACGAGGTACTCGAACGGGTCCCACATCGCTTCCTTGACGAGCTGGGTGTCGGCATCGCCGGGGAACATCAGCGGCAGCTCCTGCTTGAACATCAGCGTGCATGACGGGATGGCGCTCAGGATCGCATAGCCCTCGCACGCGTAGCGGGCCAGCACCGGGATGTTGGCCTCCTTGGCGCGCTCCACGGCCTCGAGGTCACCGAGCTCGAACTTGGGCATGCCGCAGCACTGCTCCTTCTCGACGATCTCGTAGGTGATGCCGTTGTGCTCGAGCACCTTGAGCAGGTCGGCGCCAATGCCGGGCTCGTTGTAGTTGACGTAGCAGGTGGCGAAGATGGCCACCTTGCCCGGCGTGCGTTCGCCGTTCGTGACCGTGCCGCCGTAGCTCATCGCACGGCCCCAGCGGAAGCGCTGCTCCGCCATGCCGGGCATCCAGGCTTCGGCGTTGACGCCAAGCTGGCTCTGCATCAGCTTGCGCATAGGCCGGGTGGCGTTCACCTTGTTCACCGCCTGCACGACGATGGGAATGCCGGCGAACTGGCCGTGCACGTCGGTGCTGGCGAGCAGCTTCTCCTTCGCATGCACCTCACCCTTGTTGAACTTGAAGGCCTTGGCGCGCAGCATCAGGTGCGGGAAGTCCAGGTTCCACGCGTGCGGTGGCGTGTACGGGCACTTCGTCATGTAGCACAGGTCGCACAGGTAGCACTGGTCGACCACCTTCCAGTAGTCGGCCTTCTTGACGCCGTGCACCTCGCCGTCGTCGGTGGCGTCGACGAGGTCGAACAGGTTCGGAAAGCTCTGGCACAGGCTCACGCAGCGGCGGCAGCCGTGGCAGATGTCGAAGACCCGTTCCAGTTCGGCGAAGAGCTTGCCTTCGTCCCGGAAGTCGGCGCTCTTCCAGTCCAGCGGGTGGCGGGTGGGGGCTTCGAGGTTGCCTTCGCGCATGGTGTCGGCCTCAGCGCCGCGCTGGGTTGGCGCGCGGCGGGTCGTGGGTGGAGTCGCGGGGGAATCGAAAACAAGGAAACGTGGGGCGCCGCCGCCTCGCAAAGAGACAAGGGGCACGAAGCCCCTTGTCGTGCGGCTGCGGAGCCAGGCTCAGTCGACGAGCTGGTCCAGCGCCTTCTGGTAGCGGTTGGCGTGCGAGCGCTCGGCCTTGGCGAGCGTCTCGAACCAGTCGGCGATCTCGTCGAAGCCTTCGGTGCGGGCCGTCTTGGCCATGCCCGGGTACATGTCGGTGTACTCGTGCGTCTCGCCGGCAACGGCGGCCTTCAGGTTGGCGCGTGTCGGGCCGATGGGCAGGCCGGTGGCCGGGTCGCCGGTCTGCTCGAGAAACTCGAGGTGGCCGTGTGCGTGGCCGGTCTCGCCCTCGGCGGTGCTGCGGAACAGCGCTGCGACGTCGTTCTGGCCTTCCACGTCGGCCTTGTTCGCGAAGTAGAGATAACGGCGGTTGGCCTGAGATTCGCCGGCGAAGGCGTCCTTCAGGTTCTGCTCGGTCTTGGAACCCTTCAAGCCCATGGGGTGCTCCTCATCTGCGGTGGGTGAACGAACGGTCACGGTGTCGTGCGCCCGGTTCCGGCAGGCCGGCCCCGGATGCAACGGGGCGCAACGGTAGCAGAGGGCACAAGGCGGGCCAATAAAAAGCGTCTATGCGGGCCATAGCCACGTGCCGCGGCCGGCGGACCGCCGGGCCTCAGCGTTGGCCCAGCAGCCGCAGCGCAAGATCGTGCAGGCGGCCCTGCGGATCCACGAAGCCTTCCAGGACCGAGAAGTGGTGCTTGCCCGCCACCGTCTCGCACACCGGCACGGCTGTCGGCCCCCAGACGTCGCGAATGAGCGTGTTCTGGCGCAGGAATTCGCCGCTCTCGTCCAGGCCCACCGTGGCGTACAGCTTGCCCGCCTTGGGCCGCGGGAAGAAGGCCGGGCTCAGCCGCGCCACGGAGGTCGGCGTGAGCTTCAGGTCGGCCTGCAGGAAGGGCACGTGGCGGATGGGCTCCAGGTCGTAGACACCGGAAATCGAAAGCCCGCCGGCGAGCGGCTGCGCCGGCATCTCGCAGCCCAGCATCGCCCCCACCTCCTTCCAGCGGCACGACATCAGCATCGCCACCAGGTGCCCGCCCGCCGAGTGGCCGGCCACAGCGATGCGCTGCGGGTCACCGCCATGCTCGGCGGCATGCCGCACGGTCCAGGCGACGGCCTCGGTCATCTGCAGCACGATGTGCTCGACGCTCACGGCCGGGCACAGGTCGTAGTTGGGCACCACCACCATGGCGCCGTCGGCGGTGAAAGACGGCGCGACGAACGAGAAGTCGCTCTTGTCCAGCGCCCGCCAGTAGCCGCCGTGGATGACGATGAGCACCGGCGCGCCCCCCGCGGACGCGGCATCGGCCGGGAAGACGTCCAGCGTCGACTTCGGCGCCTTGCCGTAGCGCACGTCGAGGGTGCAGCGCGCCTGGCTGCGCACCAGTGCGGAAGCGTCGGCCCAGCGCGTCAGGTAGCGGGCGTGGTCGGGCACCAGGGCCCGGTTGTTGTACTGGGCCTCCAGCCAGGCCGGGTCGGTGCGGTGGCGCATTTGTGGCTCTCCTCGGTGCTCACGAAGGTGACGGGGTCGAACTGGCGCGCGACGATATCGCAGGGCGCGCCGCTCGTGCCGGCGGCAGCGGCTGCTGCGCTAGAATGCGCGCCGTTCGTGGGGACGTAGCTCAGCTGGGAGAGCGTCGCGTTCGCAATGCGAAGGTCGGGAGTTCGATCCTCCTCGTCTCCACCAGAATGCCGCCTCCCGATTGGGACACACGCGCTCCGCTCGTCCACCTCGGCGCCTGCCTGGCTCTGGCTGTAGCGACGCACTTGCTGGACGACGGGGCCCGGCGGATGCCCCGGGGGCATCTGTCGCGGCAAGCTCACCGCTGCCGGACGTACCTTCCCGGCGCGTCTTCGATGACGCCGTAGCCCCTGGACGCAGCACCCATCGCCGGCGGCTTCACCTGACCGCCGGAATGTTGCACCAGCCAGCGCTGCCAGGCGGGCCACCACGAGCCCTCGTGCCGGGCAGCCGCTTCCAGCCAGTCCTCGGGCGCGAGGTACGGGTCCTGCAGGCGCTTGGCCTTCAGGCGGTAGTGGCGCTTGGGGTGCACCGGCCCGCAGACGATGCCGGCGTTGTGGCCGCCGCTGGTGAGCAGGAACGTGAAGTCGTCCGAGCGCACGAGGTTGTCGGTCTTGTAGACCGACTGCCACGGCGCCACGTGGTCGCTCTCGGTGCCCACCACGAACATCGGCGCGCGGATGTCCGACAGCCGTACGCGCTGGCCGCGCACCGGGAAACGGTTGGTGGCCAGCTCGTTGTCGAGGTACAGGCGGTACAGGTACTCGGTGTGCATGCGCCAGGGCATGCGCGTGCCATCGGCGTTCCAGGCCATGAGGTCGATCATCGGCTCGCGCTGGCCCTTGAGGTAGTTCTCGATGATGGGTCGCCACACCAGGTCCTGCGAGCGCAGGAGCGCAAACGCGCCGCCCATCTGCCGGCTCTCGAGCACGCCCTTCTTGTGCATCGTCGCCTCCAGCAGCGCCAGCTGGCTGGGGTTGATGAAGAAGGAGAGCTCGCCGGGCTCGGAGAAGTCGGTCTGCGCCGCGAAGAGGGTGATGGAGGCAATGCGCTCGTCCCTGCCCTTGCCGTTCTCCCTGGCCAGGGCCGCCGCGCCGATGGACAGCAGCGTGCCGCCGATGCAGTAGCCCACCGCGTGCACCTTGCGCTTGGGCACGATGGCACTTACCGCGTCCAACGCGGCGCACAGGCCCTTGTCGACGTAGTCGTCCATGCCGACGTCGCGGTCGCGCTCGTCGGGGTTCTTCCACGAGACCATGAACACCGTGTGGCCCTGGTCGACGAGGTACTTGACGAGCGAGTTGCGCGGGCTCAGGTCGAGGATGTAGTACTTCATGATCCACGCCGGCACGATGAGCAGCGGCTCGGCGTGCGTGGTCTTCGTCGTCGGCGTGTACTGGATGAGCTCGATCAGCTCGTTGCGGAAGACCACCTTGCCCGGCGTCATCGCGACGTTCCTGCCCACCTCGAAGCCCTCGCTGCCCGCGGGGGCGCCGCCTTCCACCGTGCGGCGCACGTCGTCCAGCCAGTGCTGCAGGCCGCGCACGAGGTTCTGGCCCTTCTCGGCCTGCGTCAGCGCCAGCAGCTCGGGGTTGGTGCCCAGGTAGTTGGCCGGCGAGCTGGCGTCCAGCAACATGCGCACGGCAAACTCCATCAGCTGCGCGTGGTAGTCGGTGACACCGCCCACACCCTGCACGGCCTCGTGCATCAGCGCGGCGCTGTTCTGGTAGGCGCGCGCATACACGTTGAACGGCCACTTCGACCAGGCCTCGCCGGCGAAGCGCGGGTCGGGCTTGCCTTCGAAGTGGTCGTCGGGTGCCACCGGCTCGCCGGCCATCGCGCGCAGCGCAAAGGCCCAGGTGTCGCCTGCCCGCACGGCCACGTCCTGCCGCAGTTCCAGCCGCCGCGAGGGCGAAAGCGCCAGGTGCATGGCCCAGTCGGCCCACGCGCTGGTGAAGGCCGTGGGCGCGAGCCCGGCCGTCATCTGCGCCAGTTGGGCGCGGAACTCCCGGTCGAAGTCCTGGGCGTCGGCAGGCGGGGTCTTGCGCTTCCTCGTCGTCACGATGTCTCCTGCGATCTTGTCGTTGCCCCCGGGGCCCGGCCCCAGGGTTCGGGCCGTCGTCAGGCCGGCGCGTGCCAGCCCGCGTCCACCCAGAGCTCGCCGCTGACGGCCGAGTTGGCGAGCATGAAGCAGATCGCGTCGGCGATCTCCTCGGGCTGGATCAGGCGGCCGAGCTGCGTGTAGGGCAGGATGTTCTTGGCCACGTAGTCCTCACCCATCGCGCGCACCATCGGCGTGTCGGTGAAGCCGGGGTGGATGAGGCTGCAGCGCACGCCGTAGAACATCGCCTCCTTCATGATCGTCGCCGCCGCGCCCTCGAGCCCGGCCTTGGTGCTCGCGTACGAGATCTGGCCGCGGTTGCCCTGCGAGGAGATCGAGCCGATGAAGACCACCGAGCCCTGCATGCCCTCGCCGGGGGCCCAGCGCTTCAGGCCGCGCGCGGCGCGGTCCTCGGCGATGCGGCCGATCATCTCCAGCGCCCAGTACACCGGCGCGATGAGATTCACGTCCACGACAAGCTTGAACTGCTCCACCGGGTAGATGCGGGCGCGACCGGTGTTCTTGTCCACGCGCACGGCGAGGTCGTCGCGCGTGATGCCGGCGGCCGGCACGCACAGCGTGACGCGGCCGAACTTCTGCGTCACGGCGTCGAAGACCGAGGCGCGGAACTTCTCGTCGGTGGTGTTGCCATGGAACGGGATGGCGAAGACACGTCCCGCGTCGGCGTTGAGCTTGGCGGCGACGTCCTCGACCGCCTCGCTCATGTCCACGAGCGCCAGGCCCTTCACGCCGCGGCGCGCCATCGCGGCCGCCACCGCGCGGCCGATGCCGCTGGCGCCGCCGGTGATGACGGCCACCTTGTCGTTCAGATCCACGCTGGTCTCCTTGATGTTGCGGCGCAGCATTCTATCGGCTGGGCTGGCATGGGCCTGACGGCCGCAGCCGCGGCGCGGCCGCCCACGACGCGCGCTGCATCGACCGGCAACGCTGTCGGCCCGCCTTGCGCACGGTCAAGCGCCGGCCCCATCGCCGCCCTTACGGTACCTGCATGAAACCAAGTGGCGATTGGAGCGGCCGTGCCCGTGCGCTCCGGCGCGATGGAGATTGCTGCTGACATGGACACCGCCCGCCATGCCCCCGAGGCCACCGCGCCACCGCGAAGCGACGTGCCGGTGTTCAGTGCGCGCGGCTTGAACAAGGTCTACGGCAGCGACGAGACACAGGTGCACGCCCTGCGCGATGTCGACCTCGACATCTGGCGCGGAGAGTTCGTCGTGCTGCTGGGCGCCTCGGGCAGCGGCAAGAGCACGCTGCTCAACATCCTGGGCGGGCTGGACGTTCCCTCCAGCGGCGAGGTGCGCTTCGCCGAGCACCGGCTCACCGGCGCCGACGAGAGCGAGCTCACCACCTACCGGCGCGAGCACGTGGGCTTTGTCTTCCAGTTCTACAACCTGATCCCGAGCCTGACGGTGCGCGAGAACCTGGGGCTGGTCACCGACATCGCCGTCGACCCGATGCCCATCGACGAGGCCATCGCGCTGGTGGGCCTGACGCCGCGGCGCGACCACTTCCCGGCCCAGCTTTCCGGGGGCGAGCAGCAGCGCGTGGCCATTGCGCGGGCCATCGTCAAGCGCCCGGAGGTGCTCCTGTGCGACGAGCCCACGGGTGCGCTGGACTACACCACCGGCAAGCTCGTGCTCGAAGTCATCGCGCGCATCAATGCCGAGCTCGGCACGACGGCGGTGGTCATCACGCACAACGCCGCCATCGCCGGCATGGCCGACCGCGTGCTGCACCTGGGCGACGGCCGCATCCAGAAGGTGCAGGTCAACGCGCACAAGATCAGCCCGTCGGAGCTCAGCTGGTGAACCCGGTGCGCGTGGCACGATGAAAGCCCTCGACCGCAAGCTGCTGCGCGACCTGCGCCTGATGTGGAGCCAGGCGCTCACCATCGCGCTCGTGGTCGCCAGCGGTATCGGCGGCTTCATCACCACGCTGTCGGCAGTGGACTCGCTGGCCCTGGCGCGCGACCGCTACTACGCCGAAGGCGGCTTTGCCGAGGTCTTCGCTTCCGTGAAACGGGCCCCCAACGCGCTGGCCGAGACGCTGCGCGCCTTGCCCGGCGTGGCCGACGTGCAGACGACGATCGAGCATGTCGTGCGGATCGAGCTGCCCGGCCTGCCCGACCCAGTGCTCGGCCAGCTGATCGGCCTGGACCCGTTGCACCCGCCACGCATGAACCGCGTCAGCGTGCGCAACGGCCGCGCCTTCGACGAGGTGCGCCTGGCGGACCTGGCGATCCCGGCGCTGGTGTCGGCCTCCTTCGCCGACGCGCGCGGCCTCGGCCCCGGCTCCAAGCTCGTCGCGCTCATCAACGGCAAGCGGCGCACGCTGGTCATCACCGGCATCGCGCTGTCGCCGGAGTTCATCTTCGCCGGCCTGATGGGCATGCCCGACCTGCGCGGCTTCGGCCTCTTCTGGGTGCCGCGCGAAGCGCTCGCCGCCGCCTACGACATGAACGGCGCCTTCAACCGCGTCGCGATCAAGCTCGCACCCGACGCCAGCGAGCGCGACGTCGTCGCCACCGTCGGCACCCGCCTGGCCCGCTACGGCGGGCGCGAGGCACACGGCCGCAAGGAGCAGGCCTCGCACGCCATGCTCGACAACGAGATCAAGGAGCAGACCGTGCTCGGCACCGTGCTGCCGGCCATCTTCCTCGGCGTGGCCGCCTTCCTGCTCAACGTCGTCATCTCGCGCCTGGTGGCCACGCAACGCGAGCAGATCGCCGCGCTCAAGGCGCTCGGCTACCCCAACCGCGCCATTGGCGCGCACTACCTCAAGCTCGTGCTGGTGATCGTGCTCGCCGGCCTCGCGCTCGGCGTGGCGCTCGGCGACTGGATGGGCACGATGCTGACCGGCCTGTACGCCGAGTTCTTCCAGTTCCCCCACTTCGAGCACCGCATCGCCCCCGGCCTGCTCGCCATCAGCTTCGCCATCACCGCGGCCACGGCGGTGGCGGGCACGCTCAACGCCATCATCGCCACGGTGCGGCTCGCGCCGGCCGAAGCGATGCGCCCGCCGGCACCCGGCCGCTACCAGCGCACGCTGCTCGAGCGCGCGGGCATCCAGCGGCTCAGCCAGGCCATGGGCCCGGCGCTGCGCATGATCCTGCGCAACATGGAGCGCCGGCCGCTGCGCACGGGGCTGTCGGTGACCGGCGTGGCGGCGGCGGTGGCCATCGTCGTCATGGGCAACTTCTTCCGCGACGCCATCGACTACATCGTCGACTCGCAGTTCAACGTCGCGATGCGCAGCGACGTCATCGTCTGGCTCACCGAGGCCGGCGACGACGCCGCGCGGCTGGAGGCCGCGCGCCTGCCCGGCGTCACCGCGGTCGAGTCCGGGCGCGACGTGCCGGTGCGCTTCGTCAACGGCCACCTCAGCGAGCGCGGGCAGATCCGCGGGCACACGCGGCGCGCGGCATTGACGCGCATCATCGACATCGACAACCGCGAAGCGAGCCGGCTCGAAGACGACGGCCTCGTGATGACCGACCGCCTGGCCGACAAGCTCGGCCTGCGCGTCGGCGACCGCGTGTCGGTCGAGGTGCTGGAGGGGCGGCAACGCACGGTGACGGTCACCCTGTCGGCGACGGCGCGCGAGATGATGGGCCTGAACGCCTACATGGAGCGGCGGGCCCTGAACCGCCTGCTCGAGGAGGGCGACCACTCGACCTGGTACGCGCTCGGCCTGGCGCGCGGCAGCGAGGCCACGCTGCTCGAGGCGACGCGGCAGCTGCCGCGCGTGGTGGGCGTGTTCAGCAAGGCCACGCTGCTGCGCAACATGCAGGACGTGAGCGCGCGCAACATCCGCATCATGAGCACCATCCTCACGCTCTTCGCGACCATCATTGCGGTCGGCGTGGTCTACAACAACGCCCGCATCGCGCTCGCCGAGCGCACCTGGGAGCTGGCCAGCCTGCGCGTGCTCGGCTTCACGCGCGGCGAGGTCTCGGCCCTCCTGCTGGGCGAGATGGCCCTGTGCATCGCGCTGGCGCTGCCGCTGGGCATGGCGCTCGGCTACGGCCTCGTGCATCTCGTGGCCGTGCTGCTGAAGTCCGACCAGTTCTTCTTTCCGGTGGTGATCCGCCCGCCCACCTATGCCTGGGCGGCGTTGGTCGTGCTCGCCTCCGGCGTGGCGAGCGCGCTCGTCGTGCGCCGACGCATCGATCGGCTGGACATGGTGGCGGCATTGAAGACGCGCGAGTGAGCTCGCAGGTTTCCCGAGGATCGACGATGAAGAACAAGACGTGGTTCATGGCCGGTGGCGCCGCGGTGGCGCTGGCTCTGGTGCTGGCGTGGGCCTTCTCGCCGCGCGCAGTGGAAGTCGAGCTGGCACCGGTGACGAGCGGCCTCTTCGAGACCACCATCGAGGAGGACGGCAAGACGCGCATCACCGACCGCTATGTCGTCTCGGCGCCGCTCGCCGGCCAGTTGGCGCGTGTCTCGCTGCGCGAGGGCGACACGGTGGCCGTGGGCGACGTGTTGGCCCTGCTGACGCCGGTGCTGCCGGCACTGCAGGACGAGCGCACGCGGCGCGAGCTGCGCGCACGCGTGGCGGCGGCGGTCGACAACGTGCAGCGCGCGACGGCACGCGGCCGGCGCGCCGAGGTGGCGCTGGAGCAGTCGCGCAACGAATTCCGCCGCAGTGAGCAGCTGGCGCGGCAGGGTTTCATCGCGCCCACGCGGCTGGACGGCGACCGCCTCGCCATGCTGGCCGCCGAGCGCGAGCTGGAAGCGGCCGGGGCCGAGAGTCGCATCGCCGCGCACGATCTGGAGCAGGCGCGCGCCGCGCAGAGCGCCGCCACGCCGGGCGACCCCGGCGCCACGGGTCGTGCGTTCAGGATCGCCTCACCGGTGGCCGGCCGCGTGCTGCGCGTGCTGCAGACAAGCGAGACGACAGTTCCGCTCGGCGCGCCGCTGGTGGAGCTGGGCGACACGGCGCGCCTGGAGATCGTCACCGAATTGCTGACCACCGACGCGCTGGCCGCGCAGCCCGGCAGCCGCGTGCGCATCGAGCGCTGGGGCGGCCCACTCACGCTCGAGGGCCGTGTGCGCACCGTGGAGCCCGCCGCCTTCACCAAGGTGTCGGCGCTCGGTGTCGAGGAACAGCGCGTGCGCGTCCTCATCGACCTCACGAGCCCACGCTCCCAATGGGCCGCGCTCGGCGACGCCTACCGCGTGGGGGTGCGCATCGTCACGCTGGCGCAGCCGGGCGCGGTGCAGGTGCCGGTGAGCGCCGTCTTCCCGCTGCCAGCCAGGGTGCCGGCCACGGCGGCTGTCGCGTCGGCTCGGTCGGCCGCGCCCGCGGCGAAGGCGGCCTCCGGTGAGGCCGGCGCGGCATCGGCAGCCGCCGCCGCGCCG
>JALHOU010000099.1 GCA_022842825.1 Rubrivivax sp. | reverse complement strand
TTCTACAAGGTCGGCGTCAACGAGGTTGATTTCCAGGCCCGGCTCGCGGGGCCGAGTGCCGCGCATCCGATGGGCACCGACGACCTCGGCCGCGACATGCTGGCGCGCATGCTGTACGGCGGGCGCATCAGCCTGGCCGTGGGCCTGGCGGCGATGCTGATGGCCATCACCGTGGGTGTGATCATCGGCGCCATCGCCGGCATGGCGCGCGGCTGGGTGGACGCGGCGCTGATGTGGGTGACCGACCTCTTCCTGAGCCTGCCGCAGCTGCCGCTGCTGCTGCTCTTGATCTTCCTGTTCCGCGACCCGCTGAAGAAGGCATTCGGCCTCGAGCTGGGCATCTTCATCCTCATCGTGGCCGTGATCGGCGGTTTTCGCTGGATGCCGGTGGCGCGCCTGGTGCGCGCACAGTTCTTCAGCCTGCGCGAGAAGGAGTTCGTGGAGGCCGCGCGCGCGCTGGGGGCTTCCACGACGCGCCAGGTGGTGCGCCACATCCTGCCCAACAGCCTGGGGCCGGTGATCGTGGCCGCCACCATCGACGTGGCCGCGGCCATCATCGCCGAGAGCACGCTGTCGTTTCTCGGTCTCGGCTTCCCGCCGGACATCCCCACCTGGGGACGCATCCTGTACGACGGACGCGACTACATGGACCTGGCGCTGCATTGGGCGCTGTTTCCCGGCCTCGCCATCTTCATCACCGTGCTGACCATCAACTTCATCGGCGACGGGCTGCGCGACGCGCTCGATCCCCGCAGGGTGCTTTGATGGCCTTGCTGGAGATCCAGGGCCTCAAGACCCACTTCAAGACGGACGACGGCTGGCTGCACGCCGTCGATGGCGTGGACCTCGCCATCGACGCCGGCGAGACCGTGGGCGTGGTCGGCGAGTCGGGCTGCGGCAAGAGCGTCACCGCCAAGACGGTGATGAAGCTCATCGACATGCCCCCGGGCAAGATCGTCGCCGGCCGCGTGATGTGGCAGGGGCGCGACCTCGTGCCGCTGGGCCCGGCCGAGATGCAGAAGATCCGCGCCAAGGAAATCGCCATCATCTTCCAGGAGCCGATGACGAGCCTGAACCCGGTGTACACGGTGGGCGAGCAGATCGCCGAAAGCGTGCGGCTGCACGAGGGCCTGAGCAAACGCGAAGCCATGAACCGCGCCGTCGAGATGTTGAAGCTCGTCAACATCCCCACGCCCGACAAGCGCATCGGCGACTACCCGCACCAGTTCTCAGGCGGCATGCGCCAGCGCGTGATGATCGCCATCGCGCTGGCCTGCAACCCCAAGCTGCTCATCGCCGACGAGCCGACGACGGCGCTGGACGTCACGATCCAGGCGCAGATCCTCGACCTCATGCAGGAGCTGAAAGACCGCCTCGGCATGGCCGTCATGCTCATCACCCACGCCATGGGCGTGGTGGCCGAGGTCGCGCAGCGCGTGGTGGTGATGTACGCCGGCAAGGTGGTGGAGGAGGCACCCGTGGGCGAGCTCTTCGCGCGGCCGCGGCACCCTTATACGCAGGGCCTCATCCGTTCGATTCCGCGCATCGACCTGGCCGCCACGCACAAGGTGCGGCTGGAGGCGATTCCGGGCACGGTGCCCAAGCTGATCGAGCCGCGCGAAGGCTGCCGCTTCGCCGAGCGCTGCAAGTACGCCGAGGCCGCGTGCCGCACCAGCTCGCCGCCGCTGCGAGAGATCTCGCCGGGCCACAAGGTGGCCTGCTTCCTCGCGGAGAAGACATGACGCGCCCACCCGGCGAGCGGAGTCGCTGATGGGCACGCCCCTGCTCGAAGTCAAGGACCTGGTCAAGCACTTCCCGGTGCGCGGCGGCCTGCTGCAGCGCGAGGTGGGCCGCGTGCATGCGGTGGACGGCGTCAGCTTCGACATCGCCGCCGGCGAGACACTTGGCGTCGTCGGCGAAAGCGGCTGCGGCAAGAGCACCACCGGCCGCTGCATCCTGCGCCTGATCGAGCCCACTTCGGGCGAGGTGACGTTCGAGGGCAAGAGCGTCACCCAGGCCGGCAAGGAAGACCTGCGCGCCTTCGCGCGCGACATGCAGATCATCTTCCAGGACCCGTATGCGAGCCTGAACCCGCGCATGACGGTGGGCGCCATCATCGGCGAGGCGCTCACCATCCACAAGCTGGCGCCCACCAAGCAGGCCTATGACGAGCGCATCGTGCAGCTGCTTGAGACGGTGGGCCTCGCGGCCGACCACATGCGGCGTTATCCGCATGAATTCTCCGGCGGCCAGCGCCAGCGCATCGGCATCGCGCGCGCGCTCGCCGTCAGCCCCAAGCTCGTGGTCTGCGACGAGGCGGTGAGCGCGCTCGACGTGTCGATCCAGGCGCAGGTGATCAACCTGCTCGAAGACCTGCAAAACCAGTTCAAGCTCACCTACATCTTCATCGCGCACGACCTCAGCGTGGTGGAGCACATCAGCGACCGCGTCGCCGTGATGTACCTCGGCCGCATCGTCGAGATCGCGCCGGCCAACGCGCTCTACTCGAACCCACGCCACCCCTACACCGAGGCGCTGCTGTCGGCGGTACCGATCCCCGACCCGAAGGTCAAGCGCAGCCGCGTGCGCCTGCAGGGCGACGTGCCGAGCCCCCTGCGCCCGCCGCCGGGCTGCCACTTCCACACGCGCTGCCCCATCGCGCAGAAGGGCTTGTGCGACAAGGAGCGGCCCGTCCTCAAGGACGTGGGGCCGGGGCATCGGGTCGCCTGCCACCTGCGCAGCTGAGTCTGCACCAGGGCCGGCAGCGCCAGGGTTCCGCCCGGCACGAAGAGCGGGGACCCGCCGAAGCAATAGAGCAGCACCTTGGTGACTCAGCGTCGCAGCGCGTCACCTCGGTGAGCTCGGGCGCGAGGCCTCAGACACGGGCGCACACGGGTGCGCCGGCGTGCACCATCTGCGCTGCAGCGGCCGCTTCGCTGGCCGCGAGCGTGTGGATGCCGGTGGCGAGACCGAAGGTGACGACGAAGGCCATGGCCAGCGAGGTGAGGCGGTCGGACAGGCGGCGGTTCATCGTGGGCTCCTTCATCGGCCGGCAGCACGGCGTTTGGTCTCTGCGGCCGCATGATGGCCAGCGCCGCCGGCCGCGGCCACGGATGTGCGATGAACTGCGGGCTGCGCGGGATGAGCGGCCAGGATCGTCGACGGGTCACGCGCGCGGACTCGGCCCGCGAGCCACAAGGCCCACTCAGGTCCAGAACACGGCGGCTTGCACGAGCGCGGCCGGCACCTGGTCGGCACGCAGCGGCGGCGAGAGCAGAAAGCCCTGCCCCGAAGGCACGCCGAGCGCACGCAGCTGCGCCAGCTGCGCCGCCGTCTCGACGCCCTCGGCGACCACGCGCTTGCCGAGCGAGGTGCCGAGGTTCATCACCGCGCGCACGATCTCCACGTTCTGCGGCTTCGTCTCCATGTGCATGACGAAGCTGCGGTCGATCTTCAGGCTGTCGATGGGCAGCGTGCCCAGATAGGCCAACGACGAGTAGCCGGTGCCGAAGTCGTCGATCGAAAAGCGCACGCCCACCTCGCGCAGGCGGTGCATGGCGGCCAGCGCCGTGTCGAGCTGGCCCATCAGCGTCGTCTCCGTGATCTCCAGCGCCAGCTGTCCCGGCGCCACGCCGTGGCGCCCGAGCACGTTTTGCACGTGCGAGACGAAGCGCGTGTGCTGCAGGTCGCGCCCCGAGATGTTGACGTGCATGCACAGGCCGCGGAAGCGCGGCTCGCTGCGCTGCCAGGTGGCAAGCTGCTGCACGGCGTGGTCCACGACCCAGGCACTGAGCGCCTCGATGTGGCCCGACTCCTCGGCCAGCGTGACGAAGACCGAGGGGCTCACCGCACCGCGCTCGGGGTGCACCCAGCGCGCCAGCGCCTCGAATCCGTAGAGCCGGTACGGCTCGAGGTCGTAGATGGGCTGGAACATCACCGTCAGCTGGCCGGCGCCGATGGCGCGGCGCAGGTCGGCCTCCAGCGCCAGCTTGTCGGCAATGCGCTCGTGCATCACGCCGTCGAAGGCGAGCACACGCGCCCGCCCGGCCTCCTTGGCCGCGTACATCGCCAGTTCGGCGTCGCGCAGCACCTCGTCGACGCTGCGCGGGCCGTCGCCGCTGAAGGTGATGCCGATGCTCGCGGTTGGCAACACCTCGGTGCCGTGCATGACGAGCGGCTGGCCGAGCGCGGCGAGCAGGCGCTGCGCGCGCTCGCGGCCGCGCGCCGGTGCGTCGGGCCCCTCCAGCAGCACCGCAAACTCGTCGCCGCCCAGCCGCGCCACCAGGTCGTCGGGCGGCAGCGCGTCGACGAGCCGCCGCGCCACCTCGCGCAGCAGGTGGTTGCCGGCGACGTGGCCGAGGCTGTCGTTGACGAGCTTGAAGCGGTCGAGGTCGAGGAAGATCACGGCAAACGGCCGCTGCACGTCGCGCCGGCCGCGCTCCACCGCCACCGCCAGCCGCTGCTCGAAGAAGTGGCGGTTGGCGAGGTCGGTGAGCGTGTCGTGAAAGGCGATGTGCTGCAGCCGGCTCTCGGCCAGGCGGCGCGAGCTGATGTCGTGCAGCTGGTAGATGAGGCACGTGCCGGTCTGGCCGGGGTCGTCGAAGTGGCTGCAGTGCAGCGAGGCCCAGAGATCGTGCCCGCCCTTGGTGAGCAGGCGCAGCTCGATGCTGAACGAACGCCCCCGGTGGCGCTTGACCTCGGCCGTCTGGCGCTCGAAGAGCTCGCCGTCGCCGGTGTGCAGATGGCTCGCGAAGGCCTTGCCGAGCAGCTCTTCCTCCGACGCCCCGAGCAGCTCGCACAGCGCATGGTTCACCTGCATGAGCCGGCCATGCGGGTCGACGATGGCCATGCCGGCGGCCGCGTGCGTGAAGGCGGCCGTGAAGCGCTGCTGGTTCAGCTGTGCTTCGCGCTCGGCCTCGGCGATGCGGGCCTCCTGGGCGCGGCGTTCCCACTCCTGGCGGTTGAGGGCGTAACGCATGAGCGTGACCACGGCCAGACACACCGCAGCGCCCACCAGCGTCACTGCAACTCCCAGCTGCTGCGCGTTGACATGCACGACGGCCGCCACGGCAGCCGACAGCAGGTACAGCGCCAGGACCCAGCAGTAGTCGCCCCACCACTGGCCGAGGTCGAAGCGACGACGCTGCTTGAAGCTCAGGAGCCAGCTCTGCGGCAGCATGGTCAGCACGAAGTAGACCGGCGCCACCATGCACAACGATGTCAGCGTCGCCGCCAACGGCGACAGCCCCAATTGCAGGAAGGAGACCATCAGCGCGCCATAGATCTGCCCCGTGACGAACATGGCGACGCTGGCAATGGCCGGGTTCGACAAGCGTGGAGCCAGCCTTCGGGTGGCGCGGGCGGTGCCGATGGCACCATCCGTGAGCGCAGCGAGCACGGCTGCCGGCGGCCCTGCGGCCGCCAGCAGAGAGAAGATGAAGATGTCCGTGACGCCGATGAAAAAGCTGGTGCGTGGGATCAGCACCGGGAACATCGCCGCGACCGCCACGAGCGACAGTCCGACAAGCGCCTGGACCGCACGACTCGGCTCGGCTCGGCCCTCGGCCAGCAGGGCGAGCACCGCCCAAAGCACGCAGGCGACGCCCAGCACAATGAACAGTGCCCACGCTCGCACCGCAGCAGGGTGATAGTCGTAGAGGTGGGACTGTCTGAAGCGGGGCATCAAGCGATGGGTTCGTCTCAGGCGCAACGGCGAGTTCCTGCTGCGAACGCCGCGCGATTCTCCTTCGCGATTCACTGGGACGAGATGTACCCCCTAAAACGAAGCCGGGCGGTTCGACCGCCCGGCATGGTTCGCACCTGCGCCAGCCGCTACCGGGGTTCACCCCGAAGGGCACCGTCGAGCGTTGCCACCGGATCCGGCGACTCCGTCAGGAAGATCCCTTCGGTGAGGATGAAGCCCTCGGTCAGGAAGATGCCCTCGGTCAGGATGAAGCCCTCGGTCAGGAAGATGCCCTCGGTCAGGAAGATCCCCTCCGTCAGGAAGATCCCCTCCGTGAGGAAGATGCCCTCGGTCAGGAAGATGCCTTCCGTCAGGATGAACCCCTGACTCAGCACGAAGCCGTCGGCAAGCAGGGTTCCGCCGGGCGCCCATTGCACCCCGTGGGCGAGGGTGACGCCGACCCCAGCGCGCACCCTTGCTGCGAGCTCCGATACCGGTGTGACCAACACTTTGCTCGCTCTGGCGGGTTCCGACGCCAGCGAATCGAGCATCCGCACACCGGCGGTCAGCAGCGTCTGCGTCCGTGAGCCGGCGCCCGGCGCGGCTGTGTCGCGCAAGACGTACTGCTTCATCCAGGTGAGACCCGGCTCGTAGATGGGCTGCCATTGCTCAAACAGTGCGGTGCCTCCGAGCAGCCGATGGCCTCCCGCGGTCACCATTCCGCTCCACTCGAACGTGCGCCCGGCGATCGAGCTTCGTGGCTGCGGCAGAACCTGGCGCTTGGCCAGAAGGTTGTCACCGGCCTGCAGGCGGCCCTTGGCGAGAGCGGTACCGATGTCGCCGCGCAGCGACTGCGCCAGGCGAACCGCCCCTTCGAGATTGGCGAGACCCGTTCCCTGTTCGAGCAAGCTCGCACCCGGCAGGGGCTCTGCCGTGTACTGCAGGACGGCCTTCACCAAAGCGGGGGTGAGCCCGGGATTGGCCTGCAGCAATACGGCTGCCGCCCCCGCCACGACCGGCGTTGCCACCGACGTGCCAGACAACGTCATCAGCGTCTGCCGCGGCAGCTGAGCCGCACCGGCCACCTGCGCCAGCTCGGGGTAGGTACGCGCCAACACGTTCCAACCGGCGGCTGAACCGCCCGCGTCGGTCGCCATCGGCCCCACCAGCTTGTTGCCGGGCGCCACGAGGTCGGGCTTGATGAGGTTGTCGGTCCAGCGCTTGCCGTTGGTGAACTGCCAGGTGCCGCGTGTCGGGCCGCGAGAGCTGAAGTTCGTCATCCGGTCGTCGACGCGCGAGCCCGTGGCCAACGGGTTGGCCGCACCCACCGTGATGACCGAGGGGTCGTGCCCCGGAGAGGAGATGCTGCCGTAGACCATCTGACCGGCAGCGTTGCGCCCGTAGTTGCCGGCCGCCGCCACCACCACCAGGCCGGCAGCGCTTGCGCTGCGCGCCGCCACCGCCAGCGGGTCGACGAGGAACGACTCCGTCGAATCGGCGCCGATGCTCAGGTTCAGCACGCGCAGCGGCGCGGCTGCGCGGCGGCCAGACCCGAAGCGGTCGAGCACGTCACGCGGCCCCCGTGGCTCCGCATCTGACTGGCGAAGCCGGTCGCGCTCGGCGCGCTGGATCGCCCAGTCGATGCCCGCCAGCAGGTCGGCGATGTTGCCCACGCCGCGCTCGTCGATCACGCGCACGTCGTAGAGGTCGGCGCCAGGAGCCACACCCGCGGCGTCGGGGCCTTGAATCATCGCGTCGCTGCGTCCGGCAGCGATGCCGGCCACATGCGTGCCGTGGCCGTAGGGGTCGGCCGCTTCCATCGCGCTGCGCACAGCGGCCAGGCAGGCCGCGCCGACGGTGTGCCGCAGCAGTTCGTCCGGGACCGGCAATGGCCGCTGCAGTCTCGCGCCGACGCCATCGAGCAGGTGGCGCAGGATCGGGGAGAAGTCCACCCCGCGCCGCCAGCCGCCTTCGGGCAGGCAGCGGCCGATGGTCACGAAGTCCATGCGCTCGCGCACGCGGCTTCTGCCGTCCGCGCCGAGGAAGGCGCGGTGCGCGGCATCGATGCCCGAGTCGAGCACGGCGATGCCCACGCCACGACCGTCCAGCGCGTGGCCGTGCGGCGCAAGCGCAGCGAGCGCGGGACCGGCACCCACCGTGGCCTGCACCAGGCTCGATGGGCCGCTGCCCATCGTCGGGCCCGCAGTCTGGCGCACGGTGCTGCGGTTGGGCACCACCTTGCGCACATCGGCGCGTGCAGCCAGCGCCGGCAGCGCAGCCGCGGGCACCATCGCCGACAGCGCGCGCACGCTCTGGTAGTTGTAGTAGACCGAGCCGCCCATCGCCAGGATGGCGCGGCGCAAGGACAGCAGCTCGGGCTCCTCCCCCGCGGCCAGCACCAGCACCTTCACGTGCGCGCGGCCGCCCACGGCGCGGCGCCACGGCGCCTCGGCAGGGGGAGCGGAGCCGCTCTGCCGCAACTCGGGCGAGAGCTTGGCATCGGCCGGCTGCGCCGTCACGCCGGTACACACCCAGGCCAGCAGGCCGGCCGCGACGGCGTGCGCGAACGAACGCAGCGCGCCGTGCAATGACGAGATCACCATCGAAGCATCCTTGTGGCAGTGGTTCACCGCCACTGTGCTGAAGGAGGCCGTTAGGCATTCGATGGAATCGCAGGGTCGGGAAGGGTCAGTTCAGCGCCGCGCCGTCTTGAGCGAAAACTGGCGGCCGATTTGCGGTCAGTTGCGCGCCAGCGAGGCGGCCGCCCAGCGCGCCAGCACGCGATGCATCTGCTCGACGCCGTCGGTCAGCGCCGCGGGCCCGGGCTGCAGGATGTCGCACGACTTGATCTCGTGCAGCGCACCTGCACGCACGGCAGGCACCTCGCCCCAGCCGGCGCGCGCGGCCACTTTCTCGGGCCTGAACTTCTTGCCGCACCACGAACCGAAGATGATCTCGGGCGCGCGGCGTGCCGGGGCCAAGGCGTCGGCGATGACACGGTTGCGGCCCATCGATTGCGCGGCCAGTTCGGGGAAGATGTCGTCGCCGCCGGCGATGGCGAGCAGTTCCGAGACCCAGCGGATGGCGCTGATCATCGGCTCGTCCCACTCCTCGAAGTAGACACGCGGTCGCCTCGGCCAGCGCGCGGCCTCGGCGGTGATCTCGGCATGCCGGGCCTGGCACGACGCGATCCACGCCTCAGCGCGCCCCTGGGCGCCGACGAGGCAGGCCACCAGCCGCATCGTGCCGAAGATCTCGGCCACGCTGCGCTGGTTGGTGATGAGCACGTTGAGCCCGGCGCGGATGAGCTTGTCGGCGAGCGCCGCCTGCATGTCGGAAAAGCCGATCACGAGGTCGGGCTCGAGGGCGACGATCTTGTCGATCTTGCCGTCGAGGAAGGCGCTGACGCGCGGCTTGTCCTGCCGCGCGCGCTTGGGGCGCACCGTGTAGCCGCTGATGCCCACGAGGCGGTGCTCCTCGCCGAGCAGGTAGAGCCACTCGGTGGTCTCCTCGGTGAGGGCGACGATGCGCTGCGGGCCGACGGCCTCGACAAGGCCGCGCGCCGCGGAAGTTGTCGGTGCGACCGCCTGCGCCGTGGCCGGGTCGTCGCGGTGCTGGCTCATGTCGCGACCTTACCGTACCGGCCGACCACCCGGGCCACTCGCCTTCTGGCCTGGCGGGATCGCGGCCTCGCTACCACGCGGCCCGCAGAACGGGCCGGCCGCCAGGGCGCGCCGATATACTCGTGCTTTCCACCAGGGCCCTTGCGCGCGGCAGCGTGCGGGCCGGCTGCAATGACCAAGTTCGTCTTCGTCACCGGCGGCGTGGTGTCCTCGCTCGGCAAGGGCATTGCGGCGGCCTCGCTGGCAGCGATCCTCGAATCGCGCGGCCTCAAGGTCACCCTCATCAAGCTCGACCCGTACCTCAACGTCGACCCGGGCACGATGAGCCCGTTCCAGCACGGCGAGGTCTTCGTCACCGACGACGGCGCAGAGACCGACCTCGACCTCGGCCACTACGAGCGCTTCATCACCACCAGGATGAAGCGCAGCAACAACTTCACCACCGGCCAGATCTACAAGAGCGTGCTCGAGAAGGAGCGCCGCGGCGACTACCTCGGCAAGACGGTGCAGGTGATCCCGCACGTCACCAACGAGATCCAGGAGTTCGTGCTGCGCGGCGCCAATGCGGCGCCGGTGGACGTGGCCATCGTCGAGATCGGCGGCACCGCCGGCGACATCGAGAGCCTGCCGTTCCTGGAGGCGGTGCGCCAGATGAGCCTGAAGCTCGGGCCCGCCAACTCCGCCTTCGTGCACCTGACCTACGTGCCGTTCATCAAGGCGGCCGGCGAGCTGAAGACCAAGCCCACGCAGCACACGGTGCAGAAGCTGCGCGAGATCGGCATCCAGCCCGACGTGCTGCTGTGCCGCGCCGATCGCATGATCCCCGACGAGGAACGCAACAAGATCAGCCTGTTCACCAACGTGCCCGTGCATGGCGTGATCTCGATGCCCGACGTCGACACCATCTACAAGGTGCCGCGCCTGCTGCACGAGCAGGGGCTGGACGAGCTCATCTGCATGAAGCTGCAGCAGCTCACGCGCCCGGCCGACCTCAAGCGCTGGGACAACCTCGTGCACGAGATCGAGCACCCGCAGGCCACGGTGCGCATCGCCATGTGCGGCAAGTACACCGACCTGTCCGACAGCTACAAGAGCCTGAACGAGGCGCTGCGCCACGCCGGCATCCACAACCACGCCAGGGTGGAAATCGAATACGTCGACGCCGAGACGCTGACCGAGGCCACGGCTTCGGTGCTGGCCCCCTTCGACGCCATCCTCGTGCCCGGCGGCTTCGGCAAGCGCGGCATCGAGGGCAAGATCGTCGCGGCGCAGTACGCGCGCGAGCATGGCGTGCCGTATCTCGGCATCTGCCTGGGCATGCAGGTGGCGACGATCGAGTACGCGCGCCATGTCGCCGGGCTCGAAGGCGCCAACAGCACCGAGTTCGATGCCGACTGCAAGCACCCGGTCATCGCCCTCATCGAGGAGTGGCAGGACCGCGACGGCAGCATCCAGAAGCGCAGCGCCAGCTCCGACCTCGGCGGCACGATGCGCCTGGGCGCGCAGAGCTCCGACGTCGCCGGGGGCACGCTGGCGCACGAGATCTACGGGCCCGTCGTCACCGAGCGCCACCGCCACCGCTACGAGGCCAACGTCAACTACCTCGAGCAGCTGCAGCAGGCGGGCCTGGTCATCAGCGCGCTCACGCAGCGCGAGAAGCTGACCGAGATCGTCGAGCTGCCGCGCGACAAGCACCCGTGGTTCATCGGCGTGCAGTTCCACCCGGAGTTCAAGAGCACGCCGTGGGGCGGGCACCCACTGTTCACGAGCTACGTGAAGGCGGCGCTCGAGCACAAGGCCTCGCGCGGGCGCTCGCCGGTGTCACCGGTCTCGCCAGTGAAAGTCGTCGCGTGACGGCCGTGGTTCACCACCGCCGCCGCCTGCCCGGCAGCATGCACGGGAGGCCGTCGCGATGAAGCTCTGCGGCCACGAGGTCGGCCTCGACCGACCCTTCTTCCTCATCGCCGGCCCCTGCGTGGTCGAGAGCGAGCAGTTGCAGATGGACGTGGCCGGGCGCCTGAAGGAGATGACGGCCGCGCTCGGCATCCCGTTCATCTTCAAGAGCAGCTACGACAAGGCCAACCGCTCCAGCGGCACGAGCTTCCGCGGCCCGGGCATCGAGAAGGGCCTGGAGATCCTGGCCAAGGTGAAGCGCGAGCTGAAGGTGCCCCTGCTCACCGACGTGCACGACGAGTCGCAGATCGGCGAGGTGGCCGCGGTGGTGGACGTGCTGCAGACGCCCGCCTTCCTGTGCCGCCAGACCGACTTCATCCGCGCCGTGGCGCAAAGCGGCAGGCCCGTGAACATCAAGAAGGGCCAGTTCCTCGCGCCGCACGACATGAAGAACGTCATCGACAAGGCGCGCGCCGCCGCGCGCGAGAAACGCCTGCCCGAAGACAGCTTCATGGCCTGCGAACGCGGCGCCAGCTTCGGCTACAACAACCTCGTCTCCGACATGCGCAGCCTCGCCATCATGCGCGAGACGGGCGCGCCGGTCGTCTTCGACGCCACGCACAGCGTGCAGCTGCCCGGCGGCCAGGGCACCCATTCCGGAGGCCAGCGGGAGTTCGTGCCCGTGCTGGCGCGCGCGGCCATTGCGGTGGGCATCGCCGGCGTCTTCATGGAGACCCACCCCGACCCGGCCACGGCGCTCTCGGACGGGCCGAACGCCGTGCCGCTGAAGCACATGCGCGCGCTGCTCGAGCAGCTCGTCGCGCTCGATCGCGTGGTCAAGAAGCAGCCCCTGCTCGAGAACGATTTTTCCTGCTGAGCCGCGCCGCGCAGGCGCGTCCGAGAACAAGCCGATGAGACCACCGTCATGCCCGTCGCCTACCTGATCGTCGAAATGCACATCACCGACCCCGAGCGCTACAAGGCCTACATGGCCCAGGCGCCGGCCGCCGTGAGGGCGGCAGGGGGCGAGTACCTCGTGCGCGGTGGCCGCCACGAGACGCTGGAAGGCGACTGGAAACCGCACCGCGTGGCCATGCTGCGCTTCCCGAGCTACGAGGCGGCCAGGGCCTTCTACGACGGCGAGATGTACAAGGCGGCCCGCGCACATCGTGCTGGCACCACCGAGTACTTCAACATGGTGCTGGTCGAAGGCGTGCCCGCGCCCGTCTGAGGCCGACCCTCCCTTCGCACTTTGCACCTTCCACCTTCAACCCCAAGGAATCCCCTTCCGTGAGTGCCATCGTCGACATCGTCGGCCGAGAAATCCTCGACAGCCGCGGCAACCCCACCGTCGAGTGCGACGTGCTGCTGGAAAGCGGCACCATGGGCCGCGCCGCGGTGCCCAGCGGCGCCAGCACCGGCAGCCGCGAGGCCATCGAGCTGCGCGACGGCGACAAGGCCCGCTACGGCGGCAAGGGCGTGCTGCGCGCCGTCGAGCACATCAACACCGAGATCAGCGAGGCGGTGATGGGGCTGGACAGCTCCGAGCAAGCGTTCCTCGACAAGACGCTGATCGACCTCGACGGCACCGAGAACAAGGGCCGCCTGGGCGCCAACGCGACGCTGGCCGTGAGCATGGCGGTGGCGCGCGCGGCCGCCGAGGAGTCGGGCCTGCCGCTGTACCGCTACTTCGGCGGCATGGGCCGCATGCAGATGCCGGTGCCGATGATGAACGTCATCAACGGTGGCGCGCATGCCAACAACAACCTCGACCTGCAGGAGTTCATGATCCTGCCGGTCGGCGCACCGACCTTCCGCGAGGCGGTGCGCTACGGCGCCGAGGTGTTCCACGCGCTGAAGAGGCTGATCGATGCGCGTGGCATGAGCACCGCCGTGGGCGACGAAGGCGGCTTTGCGCCCAACGTGCCCGGGCATGAAGCGGCCATCCAGCTCATCCTCGAAGCCATCGAGAAGGCCGGCTACCAGGCCGGCGAGCAGATCGCCATCGGCCTCGATTGCGCCGCCAGCGAGTTCTACAAGGAAGGCAAGTACCACCTCGAAGGCGAGGGCGAGGGTGGCAAGATCCTGAGCGCCGCCGAATGGACCGACGTGCTCGCCACGTGGTGCAGCAAGTACCCCATCGTCAGCATCGAGGACGGCATGCACGAGGGCGACTGGGACGGCTGGGCCCACCTCACGCAGGCCCTGGGCAAGAAGGTGCAGCTCGTCGGCGACGACCTCTTCGTCACCAACACGAAGATCCTGAAGGAAGGCATCGACAAGGGCATCGCCAACTCGATCCTCATCAAGATCAACCAGATCGGCACGCTGAGCGAAACCTTCGCCGCCATCGAGATGGCCAAGCGCGCCGGCTACACGGCCGTCATCAGCCACCGCAGCGGCGAGACCGAGGACAGCACCATCGCCGACATCGCGGTGGGCACCAACGCACTGCAGATCAAGACCGGCTCGATGAGCCGTTCGGACCGCATCGCCAAGTACAACCAGCTCCTGCGCATCGAGGAAGACCTCGGCGACGTCGCGAGCTATCCCGGCCGCGCCGCCTTCTACAACCTGAGGGTCGGCGGGGCCTGAGCCGAAGATGCCTGCCCTGCGACACATGCGCCCACGCTGGCCCTGGTCCACCCTCGCCCTCACCGCTGCCGTGGTGGTGGTGCAGGCCGACCTGTGGCTCTCGCGCAGCAACATGCCGCAGGTCTTCAGCCTGCAGGGGCAGCTGACCGAACAGCTGGCCCTCAACCGCGCCGCCGAGCAACGAAACCAGCGCACCGCCGCCGAGCTGGCCGACCTGAAGGAAGGCCTCGAGATGGTCGAGGAGAAGGCGCGGCGCGAGCTTGGCATGGTGCGCGCCGACGAGATCCTCGTGCAGTACACGACGCGGTCATCCGGTGGGGCGGGTGCGGCCACGCCTGCCACCGCGCCGCCGCGACCCGCCTCCATCCCCTGAATGGACCTGCCCGGGCTGCAGGCGATGCTGCACGCGGCACGCCCGCTGATGGCCGCCGCCTTCACGCTGTGGGGCAGCCCCGTCACCTGGCTCGAGATCGTCGCCTTCGTGCTCTCGCTGGCCATGGTGGCGGCCAACATGCGTGTTTACCCCGTCGGCTGGCCGCTGGCCATCGCCGCGTCGCTGCTCTATGCGCTGCTGTTCGCCGACAGCCGCCTCTACGGCGAGGCGACGCTGCAGGTCTTCTTCATCGCCGTGTCGGTGTGGGGCTGGTGGCAGTGGCAACGTGGCCGCGCCGACGATGGCCGGGCCCTCGAGGTGCATCGCCTCTCGCGCGCGGGCTGGCGGGTCCTCGGCCTCGGGGTGCTCGCCGCCTGGCCGCTGGCCGGCCTGCTGCTGGCGCGGGCCACCGACAGCGACGTGCCCTTTCTCGACGCGCTGGCCACGGTGTCCAGCGTGGCCGGCCAGCTGCTGCTCGGTCGCAAGGTGCTCGAGAACTGGCTCGTGTGGCTCGGCGTCAATGTCTTCAGTGTCGGCCTCTTCGCCTACAAGGCACTGTGGCTGACGGCATTGCTGTATGCGCTGTTCGCCCTGCTATCGGTGGCCGGCTGGCGGGCGTGGTCCAAGCGCCTGGCCGGCGCGGCGCACGCCGCACCGGCCGGTTGACCGCCGAGGCCTGGAGCCGGTAGCTTCACCCCGTGACTGCCCTCTCGCACCCGCTTGTTGGCCCGCTCGTTGGCCCGCTGTGCATCGCCATCGTCGGCGCCGAGAGCACCGGCAAGACCACGCTCGCGCGCGAGATCGCCTGGACGCTGGCCGGCGGTGCCCCGGCCGTGACCGTCCCAGGTGCCGCCGTGGCGGGCGCCGGCCGCGTCGCCCTCGTCGGCGAAGTGCTGCGCGAGTGGTGCGACGCCGCCGGGCGCACGCCGCGCCGCGAGGAGCAACGGGGCATCCTGATCGAGCAGCACCGGCGCATCGACGCCGCCGCCGCCACGCACGACATCGTCGTCTGCGACACCACGGCGCTGATGACGCATGTGTACAGCGACTTGCTCTTCGACGACCGCTCTTTGCTCCCCCTGGCCGTGCAGCGGCACCGCGGCATGGGCGCGACGCTGCTGACCGCGCTCGACCTGCCCTGGGTGGCCGACGGCCACCAGCGCGACGGCGAGCACGTGCGACAACCCGTGGACGACCGCGTGCGCGAGGTGCTGCAGCGGCACGGGATTCCGTTTGCCGTGGTGGCCGGCACCGGGTCGGTCCGCCTGGGGCGGGCCCTCGCGGCGTTGCGGCCGTTGCTCGCGGCCACGCCGGGCGGTGGGCCCGTTTCCGGCGCCGGCGTTTCCGGCGCGGAGCCGGGTGCCTTGCCGCCGGCCGGTTCCCCACTCGCTGAGGCGCCGCCAACGGGCGCCGCGGGCACGGCCGGCGGCCTCTTCACGCGGCTGCAAGCCGGGCACGCCGTGTTGCGCCGTCTCGACTGGGTCTGCGAGTGCTGCGTGCCCGGGGCCGAACAGGCCCTTCTCCGCCAACGCGAGGCCGCCCGCGGCGAGACGGCGGCCACGCGCGTCATCCCGTTCGCCTGAAACACCGGTCCGGATCCGGCCAGCGGCGGCGGCGCGGCGGCGCGACGATCGCGGCCATGATCCGGCCGCCCGCCCTGCCCGCGCCTTTGCCCCATGAACCTGCGATGACCACCGCACCGGCCGCCGGCCTGCCGCGCACCTTCGCGCATCTCGCCGGGGCCAACCTGGCCGCGCAGGCGGCCGAGCAGATCAGCCTGGCCGCCGTGCCCATCGTCGCCGTGCTCGCCTTCCACGCTGGCGCGCGCGAGGTGGGTGTGCTGGCGGCGGCGCAGAGCCTGCCCTTCCTGCTGCTCGCGCTGCCGTTCGGCCTGTGGGCCGACCGCGCTTCGCGCCGGCGCATGATGGTCGCCGCCGAGGCGATGCGCGTGCTCGCGATGGTGATGCTGGCGGCACTCCTCCTGGTTGGCGCGGGCGCCGGGCTGTCGATGACGGCGCTGGCCGTGCTCGGCTTCATCGGCGCCGTGGGCACGGTGGCGTTCAGCGTCGCCGCGCCGGCGATGGTGCCGGCGCTCGTGCCGCGCGAGGCGCTGGCACGCGCCAACGGCCGGCTCGAGCTGGCGCGCAGCCTCGCCTTCGCC
>JALHOU010000098.1 GCA_022842825.1 Rubrivivax sp. | reverse complement strand
GTGCCGTCTTCGACCTCGACCTGCCCGTCATCCTCGCCGCCGCACGCGGCCAGACCACTGGAAAGAAGGGCGAAGGCGATCGAGACCCTTCGGCGTTGCGGTTTGATCATTTCGAGTTCCTTGGGGAGCTTGAGGCGACGACTACGCCGTCGCCCACTCGCTTATCGGCAATGATTCCCCCTTGGTTAGGAGCGAAGTAACCACAAGCCCCTGGCATGGCCCCCGGGCTTGCAATTCGTGACGCTTTCTTGCAGGTGGACGGCGTGGGAAACGCCGCAGGGCACGTGAGGCCGTGTCGGCTCAGGCAGGGCGCCGCCAGGCCATCAGCTTGCGCTTGACCGGCCCGAATTCCTGCACCACCGGGTGCTTGAGCACCACCACCGCCAACAGCCAGCTGACCACCGTCAGGGCGGTGGCACCCATGCCGTAGGCGAGGTAGCCCTGCGGCGAGGGTGGGTCGAGCAGGGCCCAAAGGCTCGCGGCGGCCACCGACAGCACCGTGATGGCCGCGCTCGGCGCACAAGCGCGCAGCAGGTCCGCGGTGCGCACTCCGATGCGTGTGGCGACGTAGTGGTGTGACAAGGCCGTGCTGGCCGCCGCTGCCGCCACACAACCCCACGCTGCGCCCAACAGGCCGAATGGAACGACCAGCAGCAGCCCGGCAGCCAGAACCAGAACCAGTGCAAGCTGGAGCCAGTTCGCATCCTTGGCCAAGCCCTTGGCCAGCAGGGCCTCGCGCGAGGTGGTGTGGACCAACTCGATCGCGCGAGCGGCGCACAGGATCTGTGCCAGGGGCACTGCGGCGTCCCACTGGGGTCCGTAGACGATGCGGATCGCGGGAAACGCAGCCAACGCCAGCAGCGCCAGGAAGGGCCAACCCATGACCGTCGTGTACGCCACGCTCTTCGCATAGGCCGCTGCCATGGAGCCGTCGCTGCGCTCCGCCTTGGCGAAGTAGGGCATGCACACGAACCACACCGGGCGCATGACCGTGCGATTGAAGAGCTCGACCAGCCCGCTGGCCCGGCTGAAGATGCCCACCGCGACCACGCCCTGGGCGCGCCCGATGATCAGTTCAGGTGCGCCCCGCCCGATCTGGCCGACGATGTACATCAGGCTGACGAACTTGCTGAACTGAAAGACGTGGCCAATGCCCTTGAAGGAAGGAAAGCGCGGAAAGTTGCCCGGCCGGTACCAGACCGATAGCGCCACAGTGACGGCAATCGACGCCACGTTGGCCCAGGGCAGGCTGACGTAGCCGAACCCGTGCAGCACCATGGCGATCGACACCGTGAAGCTCGTCACGTTGCCCGCCAGCGAGCACACCGTGATCGGCATGAAGTTCATCTCGCGCCGGAACCACGCCATCGTCACGGCGCCGAAAGGCACGAGAAGGAATCCGATCGCCTGGATCCGCATGACCTCGGCGACGCCGGCATTGCCGTAGAAGCTGGCGGCACCGGATGCGCCGAAGAACATGGCAGCCGCCATCAGCCACGAGACGATGATGTTCAGCGCCAGCGTGGCGGCCAGCTTCTCCTTGGTGAGATCCCGCTCCTGGATGAGGAACTCGGCCACGCCGAAGTCGCGCAGCATGCTGGCCAGCATCGAGAAGACTGCGGCAATGGCCACGATGCCCACCTCGGCCGGCGACAGGATGCGCGAGATGATCATCGTGCTCGCCAGTTGTAGGACGAGCCCGGCGTAGCTGTCGGCCATGCTCAGCCACAGCGAGCTGCGAACGGAGTTCAACGGCGTGCGAACTAGTTGCGCGCAGGAACCGCCGAGCCCGGCGAGGTTGACTGGCGCGAAGCTGGCCCGGAACCTGCGGGTGTTGTCGGGGCAGCGCCGCCGGGACCCAGTCGGGCAAGAGCTTCAATCAGTCCCTTCTCGCCCGGCATTGCTTCCAGGGCCCGCTCAAGCAAATCGCGCGCTTCCTTGCGTCGACCGATGCGCTCCTTCACGGTCGAGAGTCCGACATAGGCCGGCCAGTAGTCGGGCTTCGCAACGCGAGCCTTCTCGAACTCCACCGTGGCTTTGGCCGGATCGTCGATCTGCAAGTAGGCGTCGCCCGCTCGGTAGTACAGCTCGGGCAACATCACCAGATCCGTCTGACCCCGTTCAAGCGCGTTGTTGATGACGTAGTAGAAGTCGTTGATCGCGACCTCATGCAGGTGCCTCTTGGTTTGCAGCGGCGTTCCCGCGCGATTGGCTCGTTGCTGGTGAACCAGGGCCCAGCAATAGTGGTGCAGATCCCAGAAGGCCGGGCCCAGCAGTGCTTCCCAATGCGGCGCGCGAGGAGAGTGCCGGAAGCCGTTGGCCCAGCCAGTGAGCGAAATGCCCTGCACGTCCAGGCAAACCGGGGGTGTGAGCGAAAGCTCACCCCACGTCAGGTTGCGCACTTGCGCCACAGCCGCCGTGGAGGCCAGGAAGGCGATCACGAACGCTGCCAGACGCTGCCCGCGCCGGGGTAAGCGCGTCCCGCGAGAAATTGCGCTCACTTTGAAGGCCTCTCGATCAAACGGTCAATGCTGGCCCCATGGGGGCAGCACAGCATCTTATAGCCCGCCACCCGCCACCCGCTGTCCACCGGGCTCGCTTCGTCAACTCCGCACGCGTGCGGTTCAACACTTCCCCGACTGTGGGGTGCACACGATGCCGCCTTGGACCTCAAGCCACGGCAACAAAGTTGCCTTCGACGTGAGGCATAGGCCACAGCCTGGCCCGGAGCCACTGGTCGAGAATCGCCCGCCGTCCCTCTTCCACGCCGAATGCTGCGGTGCCGACATCGGCCACGGCCGGTCCGATGGAGGTGGGCAGGTCACCCGTTCGGCGTGCGCCGCGTCGCAAACCGCTCGAACAGCCGATCACTCCTCTCGGAACTGCAGGACGATGCTGGGATTCCTGGTGATGTCTCGCGGCCCCATCTCGGACAGGGCCGGACAAGTGCTGGCGCGGATGCGCACGATCTCCGCCGACGCCCACTACGATGTCGGTCCGTATCGCGTTTGTGTGTTCCGGACCGAGTTCGGCAACAACTACCGCACGGTGACGGCGTCTGGCGCCATCGTGGTCGCTACCGGTACCGTGATGCTGGGCCGCGCCCGGGGCACTCGGGCGGCCGTGACGATCGGCGAGCGGCTTGAACGTGGCGAATCGCTAGCGACCATCTGTGCGGAGCTGCGAGGTCCCTACACGCTACTTTGGTTGAGCCCTCGGGATGAGCGGCTCGCGGTCGTCACCGACCGCGATGGACTCATGGCCTGCTATGAGTCGAGCATGAACGGTGAGTCGCTTGTCTGCACCAGCCAGGTGCTTCTCGCGGGCGTGTGCGCGAAGTCGATCGACCCGCTCGGGGCTCAGGAATTCGTGCATGGAGGTGCCTGCGTGGACGGGCGCACCTTGTTCACCGAGGTGAAACGCCTGCCGAAGGCCACGATGCATACCTTCGGCGGCGGCCGAGTCGAGCGAAGCCTGCTGTGGGAACCGGCGGTCGGGCGACCCTATGCCGAGGACAGCGATGCGAGGATCGTCGACACCATGGGCGAGCTGTTCCGCGACAGGTTGGCGACAGACCGTCAAGATGACCGCAAGGTCTTTGGTGCGGACCTGACGGCCGGTACCGACAGTCGCACGGTACTGTCGTTCCTGATCCGAGGCGACAGTCCGGTCACCGCGGCGACCGCGGGCGACGCCAAATTGACCGATGTGGTGCAGGCGCGCGAAATCGCGCGACGCGCCGGCATCGAGCATTGGTGGTATCCGGTCGAGAGCACGGTCGAATTCGACGACGAGTCGCTTTCCACGTGTATCGAGCACAGCGACGGTGCGATGAATCCGTTCGGGCTGACCAAGCAGATCCCGTATTTCCGGGAGAAGGCTGCCCGTTTCGACATCCAGTTCGGTGGCAACGGCGGGCCGATGTTCAAGGACCACTATTGGCTGTTCGAACTGAACCGGATCGACCGAGCGACGGAGCCCAACTGGGATCGTATCGTGCGCTACTCCTTGACTGAAAGCCGGGTCAACGACGCGCTGTTCGCGCGTGGTGTGGACTACACCGAGCACATGAAGTCGATGTTTCTTCGCTACTCGAAGAAGATCGATGGGGCAAACAACCAGAAGCTGGACTTCGTCTACTTCGATCTCAAGTGCCAGTTTCTGGGTTCGCCACAGTACGGCTTCGCGAACCGATTCCTCGATCTCTACCACCCGATGGTGGACGGGCAGCTGGTTCAGTACACGATGAATATCCGACCCTGGATTCGCTTGCGTGCCCGCCTGCAATCGGAGTTGATCTACCGGAACCATCCGCGCGTCGCCTGGGTGCTGACGGACAACCACGTGCCCTGCGTGCCGGACACGGGCCTGCGCTATCCATTGCGCGCCCTGCGGGCCATCCGGTACCTGCGCGCCGCGCGCCGCAAGTTCAACGACTTCGTCCTCAACAAGCGCCAGCTCGGTTCGGACCGGCGAGCTCAGACGTTTGCGCAAAGCATCGCGCGCACGGCGATGGGGCCTGCCTGGGAGCGGCCGGAGGACCTGCGTATCGCACCGCTGCTGAACCTGCCAGAGCTTTCGCGTCTTGTTCGGGCTGTCGCCACCGGCGCGCACTCGGGCTACGTGCAGCGAGCGTACGCGGTGGAGGCCATCGTTCGCGCCGTCGAGCGGTTGGGCCAAGCCAGCCTGCGCGTACCTGCAGGCTGAGCACGAGCCTTGGTCGACCAGGGTGCGGCCTATCCCTCGAGAGCCGTGACGGTGCTGCGGTTCCGCGTCGCGGACGGGAGTTGCCAGGAGCGCTCGCGAGCGTGCCGAGCGCGCACGGCTCGCTGATCCGCGCCCGCCGCTGCGGCATACGACACAGTGCGCGCCACGCCGCTGCCCGAGAATCCCCGCTCCCTATGCGCATCCTCTATCACCACCGAATCGCCTCGCGCGATGGCCAGTTCACACACATCGAGGAGATGATCGGCGCGCTGCGCCAGATGGGGCACGAGGTCCAGCTCGTCGGCCCGCAGGCGCACCAGGCCGACACGGGGCGCGGCGGCAGCGGTGGCTGGGTCGGACGCCTCAAGGCGGCGCTGCCGCAGGTGCTGTACGAGCTGGCGGAGATCGCCTACGCCCTGGTGGCCTTCATGCGGCTGTGGCGCAGCGTCGCGTCGTGGCGCCCCGACGTGATCTATGAGCGCTATGCGCTCTACCAGCCCGCGGGGGTGTGGGTGAGCCGGGTCACCGGCGTACCCCTGCTGCTGGAGGTCAACGCGCCCTACGCGATCGCGCGGCGCAAGTACGCCGGCTTGAAGCTGGGTTGGCTGGCGGACCTGTTCGAGCGCTACACGTTCCGCGGCGCCGCGCGCGTGTTCCCCGTCACGCGCGTGCTGGGCGACATGCTCTGCAGCATGGGGGTTCGGCCGGAGCGCATCCGTGTCGTGCCCAACGGCATCAACCCGCGCGATTTCGCCGACTTGCCCACGGCGCAAGTGGCCAAGGCGCGCGCCGGGCTCGAGGGGCGCAACGTGGTCGGCTTCATCGGCTTCGTGCGCGAGTGGGACCGCCTGGATCGCATCGTCGACTGGCTGGCGGCGCGGCCAAGAGACGACAGCACGTGCCTGCTCATCGTCGGCGACGGCCCGGTGCGCGGCGAACTCGAGGCCCAGGCCGCTCGCCTGGGTATCGCGCACCGGCTGGTGTTCACTGGCGTCGTACCCCGCAGCGAGGTGCCCGCGCGTGCCAGCGCGTTCGACATTGCCCTGCAGACGGCCCTGGTGCCCTACGCCTCGCCGCTGTGCCTCTTCGAGTACATGGCGCTCGGCAAGGCGATCCTCGCGCCCGATCAAGCCAACCACCATGAGGTGCTGCAGCGCGGCGTCGACTGCGAGATGTACGACCCCTCCGACCCGCGCGGCATCGAGGCGGGCCTGGACCGACTGGCGGCCGATGCAGCGTTGCGGCAGCGGCTGGCGGCCGCTGCCCAGGCGACGCTGCAACGCCGCGCCTTCCTGTGGAGCGGCAATGCCCAGCGCGTCACGGCAGCGGCGGAGGAAGTGTGCCGCCCCAGTGCATCGACCGCCAGTACGCGCGTCGGCAACCATCCCCATCCATGACCGATCAGCTCTACCTGGGCACGCCACGCTTCGACGCCGGCGACGTCCCTGCCGGCGCGACGCCGGCCCAAGTCTGGCCGGCATTGCTGGCTCGCCATGGCCCTGCGGGCGCTGCGGCGCGCGTGAGCGGACCGTTCGCCTTCGCGCTTCGAGAGCCTTCCGGTCGCTGCGTCCTGGCGGTGGACCGCTTCGCCATGCACACGTTGTGCTGGCGGCTCTCGGAGCGGGGCTTCGAGTTTGCGGCGCGCGCCGACGAGTTGTCGGGCGCCGATGCGCCGCTCGACGCACAGGCGTTGTTCGACTACCTCTACTTCCACGTCATCCCTTCTCCGCGCACGGCTTATCAGGGTGTGCACCGTGTGCCGCCAGGCCACGTCGTGGTCTTCGATGCCGGCAAGGTCACCGTGATGCCGTTCTGGCGCGCGAGCTTCGGCCCGGTCACGACCGACTCGTTCGAAGCGCTCCGCGATCGCTTCCGTCATCTCCTGCGCCAGGCGGTCGAGCGCGAACTCGACGGCACGCGCGCCGCCTGCTTCCTCAGCGGCGGCACCGACAGCTCCACCGTGGCGGGGATGATCGGTGTGGCCAGCGGCCGCCCGGCCGCCACCTATTCGATCGGCTTCGAGGCCGAGGGCTACGACGAGATGGAGTTCGCGCGCACCGCGGCGCGCCACTTCGGCACCGAACACCACGAGTACTACGTCACCCCGGAGGACGTGATCGCGGGCGTGCCCGAAGTCGCCGGGTGGTACGACGCGCCGTTCGGGAACGCGTCGGCGGTGCCGGCGTTGTTCTGTGCCCGGCAGGCGCGGACCCAGGGCGTGACCAAGCTGCTGGCCGGCGACGGAGGCGACGAGTTGTTCGGCGGCAACTCGCGCTACGCGACGAACAAGGTCTTCGGCATCTACCAGGCTGTCCCGGCGGCCGTCAGGCGCGGCCTGATGGAGCCCTTCTTCGGCATGGGCTGGGTGGCCCGCACTCCGGGGCTCAAGAAGGGCACCGGCTACATCCGCCAGGCCAACATGCCACTGCCCGACCGCACACAGGTGTTCAACCTGCTGCGCCGCATGGGCCACGACCAGGTCCTGACCGCAGACTTCCTGCGTCAGGTCGATGTCGGTTCGGTGGAGCGGCAGCAGCGCGAGGTGTGGGCGCAGGCCAGCGCAGAGAACGAGATCGACCGACACCTCGCCTATGACTGGCGGTACACGCTGGCCGAAGCCGACCTGCCCAAGGTGCGCGGTACGACCACGCTGGCCGGGCTCGACGTGGGCTTCCCGATGCTCGACGACGACCTGCTGGCCTTCTCGATGACGCTGCCGGCGCACTACAAGCTGAAGGGACTTCGCCTGCGCTGGTTCTTCAAGGAGGCGCTGCGCGGTTTCCTGCCCGATGCCATCCTCACCAAGAAGAAGCAGGGCTTCGGCCTGCCCTTCGGCATGTGGGCCAGCCGCCACCCGAGACTGAAGGAGTTTGCCGCCGAGGCCGTGGCAGGCTGTGCCGAGCGCGGCATCGTTGGCCGCGCGTTCGCGAGCGACCTGGTCGAGCGCAAGCTCCCGGAGGTGCCCTACTACTACGGCACCATGGTGTGGATCCTGATGATGATGGAGCACTGGATGCGCGCCAAGGCGCCGCACTTCAGGCTTCGCTGAGCGCCTCGCGGCGGCCGCATCGGTGATGCGGCGCCTTGACCGGTCAAGGCCCGATCTCGAGCAAGGCGCGCAGAGTCATCAGCCGGTTGACCTGGTCCATGCGTGTCAGCGCCTGCGGCCGCAGCCATTCGTCGCCGGCCCCCTTGCCGAGCGCCTGCTGCCATTCCAGCGGCGCGGCGGGCACCTTCAGGCGGCCGAGCAGCCGCTGCACCCGCACCGAGTGGTGGCGCACGAACAGCGGCCGGTACATCGTCAAGTGCACATTGAGCCGGTGTCGCCACGAGGGTCCGCGGCCGAAGTCGAAGCCGTAGGCACTGGGCCCGGCGGCGACGCGCGGCGAGAGTGCCCGGATCACCGCCGCTTCGAGGCGTCCGTGGTCCTTGAAGGCCAACGGCAGCGCGGCCGCGTGGCGGACCATGCGCGGCGAGACCAGCGGCGTCATGAACGTCCCGTAGCGCGCTGCGCAGGCGTTGTTGCGGCCCATCCACCAACGCAACCTGTAGCTGGTGTAGACGAGTTCGACCTCGCGGCGGTCGAGCGGCGAGTGCGGGCTGTCATCGGGCCGGCCCAGGGAGCGCAGGATCTCGGCGGGCACCATGGCGAGGAACGCCTCGCGGTCCGTGGCGCTCGGGAAGACTTCGTCCAGCCAGCCGGCATAGAAGGCGGCCTGCACGTCGGTGGCGCTGTAGTGCCCGTCGCGCAGGTAGAAGAAGTTGCGCAGGATCTCGCCGCCGCCGCCGTTGAGGTTGAGCATGCCGCCCTCCACCTGCATCAGGCGCGTCGCCTGGTCGCTGCCGCGGTCGAAGATGCCATCCGGCGGCAGGCCATCGAAGAAGCGCAGGTTGGCGCGCAGGCGTTCCCGGTCCAGCGGGGGGCGTTCGCGTTCCAGGGCCGATTTGTCGATGGTGCGGATCGGCATGCCCAGCGCGCCGGCCACGTGCCGCGCGACGCGCACATCCTCGCTGTCGGCGCCGCCATAGACATACAGCTGCGGCGCCACGCCCAGGTGGTCCAGCGCCGCCAGCAGTGCGCGCGAGTCGAAGCCGCCCGACAGTGCCATGCCGATGCGACCGGGATGGGCGCGCGTGAGCTCCTGAAACTCCGTCTGCACCGCCGCGACGGTGGACTGCACTGCGTCATCGAAGCGCCCGGGCGCGGGCGCACGCAACTGCTGCGCCGGCGCGTGCACCGGAGTGGTCGATCCGTCGCGCAGCTCGTGAAGAAGGGTCGGGTCGAGCGCCCGAAGCCCGCGTATCGGCGTCTCGCAGCCGTGGGTGGCGCCCAGCAGCACGTACTCCTGGGCCCGCAGGCGGTCCACCTGCACCTGCGCCAGCGCCGCCATGCAGGCCAGGAACGAGGTGGAGATGACGCCGCCGCCTCTTGCTTCGTAGGCCTTGCCGATGCCCAGCGCATCGTGGAACAGCCACACGCCGTCGGGTCGCGCGAGCAACACCACGAACGAGCCCGAGAAGTCCTGGAAGGGCAGGTCGCTCAGCGGCCCCTCGTGGGCGAGAAGCTGCTGCAGGGCGGCGCGGCCCGTCATGCCGCGCCACACCAAGGTGCCCACCGAAGCTGCAAAGCTTGGGCCTTCGTGCACGCAGGCGCCACCAGCCCCATCGGGTTGCCCTGGCGTGGCAAACCACCAGGCGCTGCCGCCGGGCCAGTGCCAGAGTGTTGGCGCCTCGAAGCCCTGGGCCCGCGCGTTCTGCACAGCCCGGTCTGCCTGAGGAAGGCCGGAACTCGCCGCGGTGCGCGTGTCGGCGACAATGAGAAGGCTCATGCGGTGGGCAGGAAGGTCGAGGAAGATGGGCCGCAGCAGGCGGTCGCTGCAGCAGCGCGGATTGTCGATCGCGGGCGGTGACTCCAACGCGCATGGACGGCCTTGGAATCGCGTCACCCTTCGCGCAATCGATGGCCGCGGCGGCCGGGCCCTGCCGACCGATTCACGGAAGCCACCTGTCGTGAACGTCGGGTTTCGTCACGAACTGAATGCAGCTGCCAGGTGTCCGCGCCACCGCTTGGGGGCGAGAATCGTGCAGCTTTCTGGCATCGCCCGTGCTTCCAGGTCCGCTCGGGCTCACTCCACTCATCTATGTCGACCGTCGATGTTCTCTGGCCTGCGCTTGTTGTTGTCCAGTCTGTTCCATGCGGCAGAGATGACTGAATTCAGCGACGCGAAGGCGCCTGCCGCCATCGCGGACGAACGGGTCGAGATCTCCGAAGTGGCTGGCGGCGTGTTGCAGCGTCGATGTCCTGCGGGTTCCGGTGGCTTGCAGTGGCCCATGACACTTGCTGAAGCGACACCCGTGATGGATCGCTACGCGTTGCCCGCTGCGCGCCTTGGACAGCGCGGCGAGTGCAGCGCGGCCAGCTGGTCCCACAGGCAGCCATGAAGCTGGTGCTGATTGCCAATCTCAACGTCGGGCTGGCGTCTCTGCGAGCGTTCACGGCGACAAGCAATTGCGAGGTATCGCTCGTCATCGCGCACCCCAACCTCACGGGGCACGGTTCATTGATCCGACGGTACTGTTCGGAACACGGGATCGACTACCTCGAGTCTGCGGCGCCCAACTCCGAGCCGGTACTCGAGAGGGTCAGCACTATCGCCCCGGACTACTTGTTCAGCATCTACAACCCCAGCGTTCTCAAGTCGGAAATCCTGGCCATTCCACGCGTGGCGATCAATTTCCACGCCGCGCCGCTGCCTCGATATCGAGGGACGAACACGTTCTCCTGGGCCATCATCAACGGCGAGAGGGACTATGGAGTCGCATGGCACATCATCGAGAGGACGATCGACACCGGGGACATCGTCAGCCAGCGGATGTTCGCCCTATCGGGCAATGAGACCGCGATCGCGCTTTGCCAACGTTCTTTCGAAGTTGGTGTCGACCTGCTTCGCGAAGAGATCGTGCCGAGCTTGGCAAAGGGGCTGCCCAGAACCCCGCAGCCTGACACTGGCTCGACCTACTACGGTCTCAAGGACGTGCCACCCAACAACGGACGGGTGGATTTCCGCTGGGGTTTCGGTCGTATGGAGCGGTTGATCCGGGCGTTGAACTACGAACCGGCCCCGAGTCCGTTTGTCTATGCGGTGGCGAGCCTGGGGGAGAAGCTGATTCACCCTCTCTCGGTGGAACGTGGCGCGGGATTGCCGGCGGATCGTGTCCCGGGGCGCATCGAAGCCATTGACGAGGACGCCATTGCCATTCAATGCGGCGATTGCGTGGCCCGCATCACGGGCGCACTCGACTCAAATCGTCGCAAGCTGCCCATCGGCAAGCTGTCCCAACGCTTGGAACTGCGCGTGGGCGACATCTTCGATCCGTTTGAAGGCATGGAGCCTCACAAGGCGCCTGCGTAGCCACGGTCGACAAGGGGACCGTTCCATCGGCGCACGCGCCGGTGGGGCCGCCGCTGCCGTTGCAGGCTTCGTGGTCGGCGGCACTGCGTGATGCCGACGGATCCTGGCCCAGGCGACCACCCGGCGAGAACTGGGTCCCGCCCGCCGCGTACCTGTTTGGCGCGCGGGCCTGGGCCGCAATGCCGCGTGAAATCCACACGAGCCGCGAGACCGCGGCTGGCGGGACCGCTACCTAGAATCCGCGCGCTTCGGCGCCAGCGCAGTGCCCCACCGCGCGGCTACTCCAGCGGTTCCATGCCCAACACACCCTCGACCACGGCCTTCGGTGAAGGCCTTCATGCCGGCTTCTTTCACTCGGCCCGGTTGCACCCGCAGCGCCCAGCACTAGAGGTGGGGGAGCAAGTGCTCAGTTATGCTGAGTTGCGCCACGAAGCGTTGCAGATCTCTTCGATGGCGCTGGCGCTCACCGGGGTTGCCCGGCCCAAGGTGGGTATCTTGGCCAGCCGCTCGCCGCGCATGCATTCGGGCATCCTTGGGGCGCTGGCCTGCGGCGGTTGCGTGGTGCCGCTGAATCCGGGTTTCCCGGTCGAGCGCACGCGGCAGATGGTGGCCCTTGCCGGAGCCGATGCGCTGGTGGTGGATGCCGCTGGGCGCGTCGTGCTCGAAGCCTTGCTCGCGGACCTCGAGCGGCCGCTCGCGGTGTTGCTCGACATCGAGCCCGATGAGCTTCTTGCCCTGGCCGCGCGCTGGCCGCGTCACCGCTTTGCGTCGCTGGCAGACGCCGCGCCCTGGGTCGAGCCGGCGGCCACGGACGCCGACGACCTGGCCTACCTCTTCTTCACCTCGGGCAGCACCGGTGTGCCCAAGGGCGTGGGTGTGCTGCATCGCAACGCGAGCCGGTTCGTCGAGATGTCGCGCGAGCGGTATGCCGCTCTGGGCATCGGTCACGAGGACCGCTTCTCGCAGTTCTACGACATCACGTTCGACTCGTCGATGTTCGATCTCTTCGTGGGCTGGTCTTTCGCGGCATGCTTGTGCTGCCCAACGCTGCCTGAATGGATCAACCCGAACAAGTACATCGAGAAGCGCGCGCTGACTGTCATCGATATCGTGCCTTCGACGGGGCACATGATGGACCGCAGCGGCGGCTGGCGTCCGGGGCGATTTCCGCGGCTGCGGCTGGCCCGTTTCGGCGGCGAGGCGCTCTCCGCCGATCTGGCCGCGCGGCTGGCCGCAGCCGCACCGAACGCGGCCATCGACAACGTCTACGGCCCCACCGAGTGCACGGTCGACGCTTCTTACTACCGCTGGGACCGCGAAAGCTCGTCCGCCGAGGCGCTGCACGGTGTGGTGCCCATCGGCACGGCCGGGCCGGGCGTGACGCTGCGCGTGGTCGACGCGGAACTGCGCGACGTGCCGGTCGGCAGCGAGGGCGAACTGCTCATTGCCGGAGTCCAGGTCACCCCCGGGTACTGGAACGACGCTGCGCGCACGGCGAAGAGCTTCATCCGGCTTCCCGACAGCCCGCTGGTGCACTACCGCACGGGCGACCTGGTGCGGCGCGCGCCGGATGGTCAACCCATCCCCTACCTGGGCCGCATGGACTACCAGATCAAGATCGCCGGGGTGCGCATCGAGTTGGGTGAAGTCGAGCTGGCCTTGCGTGGCGCGAGCGGCAGCGACGAGGTCGTCGCCGTCGGCTGGCCACCCACGACCGGCGGTGCCGCGGGTGTGGTCGGTTTTGTCGCGCAGCCGAAGGTCGAGGTGTCGGCACTCCGTGCGCGCCTGAAGGAGATGCTCCCGGCCGTGATGGTTCCCAGGGACCTGCGGGTGCTCGAGCGCCTCCCGCTCAATGTCAACGGCAAGGTCGACCGCAAGGCCCTGCTCGAGACACTGAAGGCCGAATCCGGGCCCGGCATCGGCGACCCCTTGGCTCGCTAGCGCATGCCCAGGCGCCCTTCGGGGTCGAGAAGAACCGTGATCTCCTCGTCTTCGACGGGCCGCAAGCCGGCGCCCAGGCGTTCGTTGGCCAGCGCGACCAGCGAGCGTGCCCACAGCGCGTTCCACACCGCCCCGGCATGCCCATCGGCCAACGTGGCGTTGCTCGGGTGATCGCCGTCGCTGTTGGTGACCTCGAACCCCTTGCCCAGGCGCACGCTGCGGTAGCCCGGCCGGCCATCGGAAGCGCGGCCACCCCAGAGCCGCTCGAACCACAGCCGGTCGTCGAAGAAGGCCGCGGCCTTCAGGTCGGCGACGACACCGCGCATCGCGTCATCGAACGGGGCCAGTCCGGCCGAGATGTTGGCCTGGGCCTCAGGGACGTGCCATCGCGCGTGGTTGCGCGCCCAGTGCGCGTTGTTGAAGATGCCCGTCAGCACGAATCGAACCGTCGGGTGCTGCTGGGCGATGAGCGCCACGGCCGCGCGGATGTGTGTCACGCAAGCGGCGATCCGCGCGGCCGTCCGGGCATCGCGCGGGTCGCGTGACAAGGCCTCCAGCGTGTCGGCGTCGCCCAGGTCATTGACGCCGATGCGGACGACGACGATGCCAGTGCGCCACCGGTCGGGTTCGCGGTTCATCAGCGCCAGCAGCCGCTGCGCCTGGCGGCGCGGGCCCTGCATGAGGTCCGAGCACACCGCGCCCGAGACCGCCATGTTGAAGAGGTGATCCTCCTTGACCGGGTGGCGGCTCGGGATGCCCACCCAGCCGAGGATGTCTGCGGCCCAGCTGCGCCGCAGGCCCCAGGTCTGCTTCGGCCCGAGTTCGAGCTGGTCGCCGCGCAGGCGGGCCAGCACCTCGGTCCACTGGAAGGTGCCGGGGCGAAAGGGTCCGCCGCGGGCCGAGCCGCCGACCGGGAACGACACCGTGTCATGGTAGCCATGGCTGTCGGAGTCGCCGAGGACGGCGAGTGCGATGCGAGGACCCGCGGGTGCCATGGCCGGATCATCAAATCGCGGCTTCAGCCACAGAAGCGCAAGAGCGTGCAGGACCAGCGCCAGAGCGACGGACGCTGCGACCCCGACCGCAGCGTGCCATGGAGCGCGTTGGCGCGGCATCATCGACGAGCATGCGGTGCCGGACGCTGCGCATCGCGACCCGGTCCACTTCTGCCATCAGGGGGCGGGTGCGCGGGTCTTGCTCGAAGCGGCACGGGAGCATCCGGGACGACGATGTGATGCCGGGACTGTACCTGCCGTGCTGCGCACACTATCGACATGAAGTTCTTCACGAGCCGATGGCGGGCTGCCCTCGGCGTGCCGGGGTGGATCGCGGGCTTGGCACAGAATGGGTCGGTCGCGTCTTCGCCAGCGGTCGGCTGGCGGGGTGCGGCGCCGCCTCGACCCAGGAGCGAGGGCGTCGGCAAGACCCAGGCCAGCAGCTCTTGACGGACGACGGGGGCTGCCGAGCATCCTTCCGTTTCGGAGACCCACAAGTGACTGAACGGCACGGCCCAGTCGCCCCGCAGGGCGGGCTCGAGCTTCGCACGCTGCTGGCGCAGGTGGCGTCGGCGGCGCCGAAGGCCATCGCGCTCGTCGGCCCGGAGGGCGAACTCGACTACGCCGCGCTGCACCGGCAGGCGTCGGCCCTCGCGGCGCGCATGCGCGAGCAGGGCTTCCAGCCCGGCGACCGCGTGGCGATCGCGGCCAACCGCTCGTTCGACAGCATCGTCGCCATCCTCGCGACGGTACAGGCGGGCCTCGGCTACGTGCCGCTGGACCTCGCCTACCCGCAAGACCGGCTGCGCGCCATGATGGACGACGCGGCGCCGCGGGCCGTGCTCGGGGGGGCGCCGGCGCTCGCCGAACTGCGCGCCGCGATCGGCGACTTCCCGACGCTCGAAGCACCGGCGCCGGCAGGCGAGCCCCCCTTCGCCGCCGAGCCGGACCTCATCTACGTGCTCTTCACCTCGGGCTCCACGGGCCGGCCCAAGGGCGTGGCGATGGGCCACGAGCCGCTCGCCCACCTCATCGCCTGGCACCGGGCGCACCCGCGGCTCGGGCAGCCTGCGAGCACGCTGCAGTTCGCGCCGCTGTCTTTCGACGTGCACTTCCAGGAGATCTTCTCCTCCATCGCCTGCGCCGGCACGCTGGTCCTGCTCTCCGACGCCGACCGGCGCGACCCGCAGCGCCTGCGCGACACCATCGCCGAGCGCGGCGTGCAGCGCATCTTCATGCCCTACGTGGCCCTGCAGATGCTGGCCGAGGCCTCGCGCAACGAAGCTCCCGCTGCCTTGCGCGACGTCATCAGCGCCGGCGAGCAGTTGCAGGTGACACCGGCCATCCGCGGGCTCTTCGCGCGCGTTCCCGAGGCGCAACTGCACAACCACTACGGTCCCACCGAGTCGCACGTGGTGACGGCGCACGAGCTCGGCGGCGACGCGGCCGCGTGGCCCGACATCCCGCCCATCGGCGCGGCCCTGCCGCACGTGCGCGTGGCGCTGCGCGCCGAAGACGGCAGCGTCGATGCCGCACTGGCCGAAGGCGAACTGCTGCTCGGCGGCGACACCCTCGCGCACGGCTACCTCGGCCGCGCCGACCTCAGCGCCGAGCGATTCCGCAGCGACATCGCCGGCCTGCCCGGCTGCTGGTACTGTACCGGCGACCTCGTGCAGCGCGATGCCGCCGGCTCGCTCACCTACCTCGGCCGCATCGACCAGCAGCTCAAGGTCGACGGCTTCCGCGTCGAGCCGGGCGAGATCGAACTCGCCATCATGGCCGATGCGGCGGTGCGCGACGCCGCCGTCGCCGCGCCCAAGGTGCCGGGCCTCGGCCAGCAACTCGTGGCCTACGTGGTGCTGCGAGAAGACGTGTCGGTGCCCGCGGCCGCCGTGTTCCAGCGCCTGCGCGCCGATCTCACCGAGCGCCTGCCCGCCTACATGGTGCCGGTGCGCTTCATGGCGCTGGACCGCCTGCCCACCACGCCCAGCGGCAAGATCGACCGGCGCAACCTGCCCGTGCCCGAGAGCGTGGCGTTGCCCCAGGCTTCGAGCCCGGCAGAGCTGATCCGGGCCATCTGGCAGGACCTGCTCGGCCGCAGCGACATCGACGCGCGGCAGAACCTCTTCGACCTCGGGGCCCGCTCGCTGCTCGTGCTGCGTTTCGTGGCCCGGGCCCACGAGGCCGGCCTGCCCGGCCTCTCGGTGACCGATGTCTACTCGAGCCCCACGCTCGAAGGGCTGGCCGCGCTGGCCACCGGCGGCGCGGCGGGGGCCCGCTCGGCGCGCCGTGGCACGGCGGGC
>JALHOU010000097.1 GCA_022842825.1 Rubrivivax sp. | reverse complement strand
GTGCACCGCTCACCCGGGTGGCCGAGGTGATGCGGCAGCCGGCGCGCTGCCTGGGCGCCGAGGCGAGCGTGCGCGAGGCCTGGCGCACGCTCGTGCGCGAGGGCATCGGCCAGGCGCCGGTGGTGGCGGCCGACGGCACGCTCGTGGGCCTGGTCGGGCGGGCCGAGCTGCTGCCCCCGGTGCGCCTGGAGCAGGCGCTGGGCGACGCCGCGGCGTGGCAGGCGCTGCTGGCGCAGCCGGTGCGGGCCGTGATGTGGTCGCCCGTGCCGGCGGCGTGGCCCGAGACGGACCTGCGCCGCGTGGCCGAGCTGCTGCTGGCCAGCGGCCTGCCCGGCGTTCCGGTGACGACGCCCGAGGGCCGGGTGCTGGGCTTCGTGTCGCGCTCCGACCTGCTGCGCGCCATCGTCGCCGACCCACCGCTGGACCTGTGGAGCTGAGGCACACACCATGCAGGGCCCCTTCGCCGAAATCGCGCTGCTGCTGATCGTCTGCGCGCTCGCCGGCGCGCTCTTTGTGCGCCTGCGCCAGCCGGTGCTCATCGCCTACATCGTGGTCGGCATCGCCGTCGGCCCGGCCGGCTTCGGCCTCGTGCAGGCGCACGACCAGATCGACCTGCTGGCCCAGGTGGGCGTGGCGGTGCTGCTGTTCGCGGTGGGCCTGAAGCTCGACCTGCACCACCTCCGGCACATCGGCCCGGTGGCGCTGGCCACGGGGCTGGGGCAGCTGGCCTTCACCATCGTCATTGGCTTCGCCCTCATCCTGGCGCTGGGCAAGGGCTGGCTGGAGGCGCTGTACGTCGCGGTGGCGCTCACCTTCTCCAGCACCATCATCATCGTCAAGCTGCTGTCGGACAAACGCGAGCTCGACAGCCTGCACGGCCGCATCGCGGTGGGCTTTCTCATCGTGCAGGACCTCGCCGTGGTCATCGCGATGATGGCCATGAGCGCACTGCGCGCCAGCGGCGCCGAGGCCGGGCTGTCGACGGTGGCCGCCTCGCTGGCCTGGCGCGTCGCCGCGGCGGCGCTGCTGCTGTTCGTGCTCATGCGCTGGGTGCTGCCGGCGCTGGTGGCCGCGATGGCGCGTTCGCAGGAGCTGCTGCTGGTCTTCGCCATCGCCTGGGGCGTGGCGCTGGCGGCGCTGGGCGAATGGGCCGGATTCAGCAAGGAGGCGGGCGCCTTCCTGGCCGGCTTCTCGCTCGCTTCCACGCCCTACCGCGAGGCGATGAACGCGCGCCTCACCGGCATCCGCGACTTCCTGCTGCTGTTCTTCTTCATCGACCTGGGCGCGAAGCTGGACTTCAGCACCCTCGGCGCCGAGGTCGTGCCGGCGATCGTGCTGTCGCTCTTCGTGCTCATCGGCAACCCGCTCATCGTCATGGCCATCATGGGGGCGATGGGCTACCGCAAGCGCACCGGCTTCCTGGCCGGCCTGACGGTGGCGCAGATCAGCGAGTTCTCCATCGTCTTCGTCGCCATGGGCATCACGCTGGGCCACGTGGGCGTGCAGGCGCTCGGGCTGACGACGCTGGTCGGTCTGGCGACGATCACCGTGTCGACGTACATGATCCTGTACTCGCAGCCGCTGTACGAGCGGCTGGCGCCGTGGCTGCGGCCCTTCGAGCGGCGCCACCCGTGGCGCGAGGAGGCGGCCGAGCGGCCGGGCAGCGACGATGGCCGCGCCGAGGCCATCGTCTTCGGCCTCGGCCGCTACGGCGGGAGGCTGCTGCGCCAGTTGCGCGCTGCGGGCGTGCACGCCATCGGCGTCGACTTCGACCCCGAGGCGGTGCGCGCGTTGCGGGCCGAAGGCCTGCCGGTGCACTTCGGCGACGGCGAGGATCCCGAGTTCCTCGAGACGCTGCCCCTGGCGCAGGTGCGCTGGGTCGTCACCACCTTCCCGCAGTGGGAGTCCAGCCGCGCGCTGCTGCACGCGCTCAAGGCGGCACACTACCGCGGCCGCGTGGCCGGCGCAGCGCGCGATGCGGTGCATGCCCGCGCCCTGGCCGAGGCCGGTGTGGCGCCGGTGTTGAACCCCTTCGACGACGCCGCCGACCGCGCGGCGCAACACCTGGCCGAAACCCTGCGGGACAAGGAGCCGACCCCATGAAGACCGATGGCCCGATCCTCGTTGCGACCGACTTTTCGGCGCACGCACGCCACGCCGCCGACCGTGCGGCGCGGCTGGCGCACGAGACGGCCGCAGCGCTGGCGCTGTTGCACGTGCTGCCGGGCGAGACCCTCGCGCAGCTGCGCACCTGGCTCGGCACGGCCAGCGTGCCCGAGGCGCAGCTGCGAGCCGATGCCCAGCAACGGCTGCAGGCGCTGGCCGACGAGCTGGCCGCAGCGCGACGCGTCCAGGTCACGCATCGCGACGCGGCCGGGCCGGTGCTCGACGAGATCCTGGGCGCGGCCGAGGCGCTCGACGCGCGCCTGCTCGTGCTCGGCGCGCGTGGCGCCGGTTTCCTGCGCCGCCTGGTGCTGGGCACCACGGCCGAGCGGCTGATGCGCCGCACCACCCGCCCGCTGCTGGTGGTGCGGCAGATGGCGCACGAAGCCTACCGGCACGTGCTGGTGGCGGCCGACTTCTCGCCCTGGTCGCGCGAGGCGCTGGCGCTGGCGCGCCGCGTCGCGCCGCACGCGCGCCTGACCCTGCTCACCGCCTTCGAGGTGCCGTTCGAGGAGAAGCTGCATTTCGCCGGCGTCGACGCCGCCACCGTGCAGCTCTACCGGCAGCAGGCGCGCACCACGGCCACGCAGAACCTGCACGCGCTGGCCGCCGCGGCCGGGTTCGCGCCCTCGGCGTGGACGCCTTGCGTCGTCGAGGGTGACGCCTCGCTGCGCATCGTCGAGAAGGAGCAGGAGCTCGATTGCGACCTCGTCGTGCTCGGCAAGCACGGCCAGTCGGCCACGGTCGACCTGCTGCTGGGCAGCGTGACCAAGCACGTGCTGGCCGAGGGCAGCGCCGACGTGCTGGTGTCGACGGCGCATTGAGCCGGTGAGCCCCGCGGCCGACAAGAGGAAGCGCGCGTCGGGCTGCGGGGTGGCGTGCGTGGCGGACCGATGATCGGCGTCGACGCGCTGGGCCTGTTGGCCGGCGGACTCGGCCTGTTCCTCGTCGGCATGGCCATGATGAGCGACGGCCTGAAGCTGGCCGCCGTCCCGGCGCTGCATCGCATCCTGGCCGGCGCCACGCGCACGCGCGCGCATGCGCTCGGCTCGGGCATGCTGGTGACGGCGCTGGTGCAGTCCTCCAGCGCCGTCACCGTGGCCGCGATCGGCTTCGTCAACGCCGGCCTGCTGGCCCTGGGGCCGGCGCTGTGGGTGCTGTTCGGCGCCAACGTCGGCACCACGATGACCGGGTGGATCGTGGCGCTGGTGGGGCTGAAGTTCAAGGTCGAGGCACTGGCGATGCCGCTGGTGGGCTTGGGGGCGCTGCTTCGCCTGACCGGGGAAGGCCGGCGGCGCGGCGCCATCGGCACGGCGTTGGCCGGCTTCGGCTTGCTGTTCATGGGCATCGCCCTGCTGCAGCAGGCGTTTGGCGGCTTCGCCGGGCAGGCCCGCCTGCCGCAGGGCGAGGGCCCGCTGGCGGTGCTGGCGCAACTGGGCATCGGCGTGCTGATGACGGTGCTGATGCAGTCGTCCAGTGCGGCGATGGCGATCACGCTCACGGCGGCACAGGGCGGGCTGATCGGCGCGCAGGGCGCGGCGGCGGTCGTCATCGGGGCCAACATCGGTACCACGGTGACGGCGATGCTGGCGGTGATCGGTGCCACACCCAACGCCTGCCGCGCCGCCGCAGCGCACGTCGCGTTCAACCTTCTCACCGGCGCGGTGGCGCTGCTGCTCTTGCCCTGGCTGTTGGGGGTGCTGGGCCTGGCGCGCGAGGCGCTCGGCCTGCCGCCCGAACCGGCCGCCCAGCTGGCCCTGTTCCACACCACGTTCAACCTGATCGGCGTGCTGCTGATGTGGCCCCTGGCCGCCCACCTCACGCGCTGGCTGCAGCAGCGCTTCCGCGCCCGCGAGGAAGACGAGGCCCAGCCGCGGTTCCTTGACGACACCGTGCTCGCCGTGCCGACGCTGGCGCTCGACGCGCTGACGCGCGAGGTGGCCCGTGCCGGGCAGGTGGCGGTGCGCATGACCCGCGGCGCGCTGGCCGGTGCCGATGCGGCCGCGCTGACGGCAGACCACACGATCCTGGTGAGCCTGGATGCGGCCATCGAGCGCTTCGTCGAGCGTCTGCGCAGCGCATCGATGTCGCAGGTGGCCAGTGCGCGGCTGGCCGAGCTGCTGCGCATCGAGCGCTACCACGAAGCCGGCGCCGAACAGGCCGTGGCCGCTGCCGCGCTGGCACCGCCGGGACCGGCCGACGCACGCGTGGCCGCCGACGCGACCGCGTTTGCCGAAGCGGCCGACGCGTTGCTGCGCCGTTGCGATCCGACCGGGTCGACGGAGGTGGCCGACCTGGATGCCGACCTCGCCACGATGGAGGCACGCTACGAAGACCTCAAGGCGCAGCTGCTGGCGGCCGGCGCCGACGCCCGCCTGGCCCTGACCGAGATGGAGCAGGCCCTGCGCCGCGGCAGCGCGTTGCGCCGCGCTGCCCAGCAACTGGCCAAGGCCCGGCGCCGCCTGGAGCCATAGGCCGCGTCCGAGTGACCCCACGATTCATGTTGCATTGAGGTTGTTGACGGCGCTCAAAGCGCCGGTGGCCGCGCGCGCCAGCATCAGCTTGGGGATGGGGTGCCCTCGTGGCATCCTGACGCCCAGGGTCTTCGCGCGATGGAGGTTGCCGAAATGGACAGAGTGCATCGGGTGGTCGTCTGCACCGACTACGGCGCCGGTTCGGACGGGGGTCGCGGCGTCCTGGTGGCGTCATGAAGCGGCCGCTGGTGCCGATCGACGGCTCGGCGGCCTGCGGGCGCGCGCTGGCGCACGTGCTGGCCGAGTTGCGGCGGGCTGACGGCGTCTGCGTGCACCTGCTCAACGTGCAGGCGCCGCTCGTCTCGCCCTGGCCGGGCAAGCTGGTGTCGCCGGACATGGTGCGCGACGAACTCGTGCGCCAGGGCCGCGACGTACTGGCGCCGCACGAGGAGGCGGTGCGCGCCGCCGGGTTCGAATGCCGTCGTCATGTGCGCATCGGTCCCTTTGCCGACGACGAGATCACCGGCTTTGCCGCGGAGGAAGGCTGTGACGCCATCGTCATGGGCACGCGTGGCCTCGGCCGCGTGGCCGGGCTCGTGCTGGGGTCGGTGGCCACCGGGGTGGTGCACAAGAGCGGCGTGCCGGTGACGCTGGTGAAGTGATGGACTCGGCGATGCGCCTTTCCACGGACGCATAGAAGCGCGAGGCCGGCGCAGGCCCGGCGCCTGTGTGCTTCAGTTCGTCTCGCTCAGCTGGCGGTCGACGTCGACCTCGGCCTGCAGCCAGTCCTCGAACTCGTCGCCGCTGACATGGCCCCGGCGTTCGTAGACTTGCCCAGGTGTTCGGCAAGGGCTTGGGCGCCGCGCTGGCCGTGGCGGCGCGTGCGCCGCTTGCCGGCTTTCAACCGGGAACTGCTGGGGCCTTGCCAGCCGCTGGCATGATGAAGTGATGCGCGATTGGCTGCGGCACAGGCTGCCGAATGAACGAACCCTGCAGGCCCACCCGGGCCTGCGCTGGCTCGGTCCGCTGCTGCGTCGGCCGTGGTTGTGGCACATGAACCGACGCCGGGTCGCCGTCGGCGCCGGCATCGGCGTGTTCTTCGGCTTCCTCATCCCGGTGCTGCAGATCGCCGGTGCCGCGGTGCTGGCGCTGCTGCTGCGCGCCAACCTGCCGGTGGCGGCCTTCTCGACACTTGTGTCGAATCCCTTCACCTATGCACCGATCGGCGTCGCCGCCTACCACACGGGCGCGGCCATCCTCGGCGAGCCGGTGAAGGACGACGCTGTCCAGACGCTGGAGGGAGCGGTCGGCGAGGCCGGCGCCGGGCCGACGGAGACGACCGCCTCGCCGGGGTGGGTCGAGCAGGCCAAGGCCATCGGCAAACCGCTCTTCCTCGGCCTGGCGGTCTTCGCCACGGTCGGGGGCATCGTGACCTGGGGCCTCGTCCACCTGGCGTGGACGGTGGCGGTATGGATCAAGCGCCGCCGCAGGAGAAGACTGCGACCCGCGTGAAGCCCGGCCGGTACCCGGCGCATGAGAGCCGCCGCCGTGCGCGACGGCTCGAGAATCAGGGGTGCGGGTGTTCGGCAGGCGGTGCGGCGCGGGACGGCACGCGCAGGTGCAGCGCCGCCTTGGCCAGCAGGTTGGCCGACACGGGTGCCGTGATGAACATGAACAGCGTGATCAGAAGTTCGTGCACGCCGAACCGCCCCTGCGACCAGGCCATCAGCAGGCTCGCCACCAACGCACCACCCACGCCCAGCGTGGTGGCCTTGGTGGGCGCGTGCAGGCGCATGAAGAAGTCGGGGAAGCGCAGCATGCCGATCGCGCCCACGAGCGCGAAGAGGCTTCCCACGACCAGGCAGGCGGCGACAAGCACCTGCCAGAACAGCGGCATCGCGGTGGTGTCGGTCATCGTCGGCTCCGGGTCACTCGATCACGTCGCCACGGCTGAGGTAGCGCGCCAGCGCCACCGTCGAGGCGAAGCCGAGCAGGGCGATCAGCAGCGCGGCCTCGAAGAGCAGCGGCGTGCCGATGCGCAGCCCGAGCACCACCACCAGGGCCACGACGTTGACGTACATCGTGTCCAGCGCCAGCACGCGGTCGGGGGCCTCGGGGCCGCGCAGCCGCCAGGCCGTCAGCAGCAGGGCGAGGCCGAAGGTCACGGCGGCGAAGTCGAGGGCATGGGCCACCAGCGGTGGGTGATTCATCCGAAGATCTCCCGCAAGGGCTGCTCGTAGCGCTCCTTGATCTGCGCGGCCATCGCGGCCGGGTCCTGGCAGTCGAGTGCATGCACGAGGATCTCGCCCCGTTCGTCGTCGACGACGCACGACACCGTACCGGGGGTCGTGGTGATGATGGTGGCCAGCAGCGTGATGGCCGTCGGGTGCCGTGTGTCCAGCGCCACCGGCACCCACATCGGCTGCGGGCGCGACGCCGGGTTGAGCACGATGCGGGCGACGGTGACGTTGGAGACGACGATGTCCCACAGCACGATGCCGGTGAAGCGCAGGACCAGCCACGGCGCGCGCGGCCGCGTCGGCGGCCCCAGCAGCGGCAGCGCGAGGCGCGGCACGATCACGCCCAGCGTCGCGGCGGCCAGCAATTGCGCTGTCTCGACGCTTTGCTGCAGCAGCAACCAGGTCAGCGCGAGCAGAACACTGAGGGCGGGATGGGTCAGCCAGCGGCGCGGTACCGCCGGCGCGGGTACCGGTTTCGTCGGTTTGGCCGCGACCTCTCCCGAAGGCGGCGGCGCGGCGTGCTGGGTGGGGTCGGTCTTCATGGTTGGCGCTGCGGGCCGGTGCCTGCGGGCGGCGGCGTGAAGCGATACGGGCGCGTGGTCTCGCTGCGCTCGGAGCCGAGCACCGCCTTCGCGTACGCGGCCCGGTCGCCGAGTTGCTGCGCGGCCGCCGCGGTGTAGCGCTGGATCGGCGCGGCGAAGACGCTCATTGCCACCGTGGCCGCGAGGAGCGCCAGCGTGGCCGACAGCAGCTTGGCGCTGCCGCCCGAGCTCGCGGCCGACGGCAGGTCCTCGCGCACGTGCCAGAAGAGCACGCTGCCGGCGCGCGCCAGCCCCACCATCGTGAGAAAGCCGACGCCCAGCACGACGGTCCAGACGCCGGCTTGCCAAGCATGCCCGCTGGCGGCCTCCAGCAGCATCAGCTTGCCGATGAAGCCGGGCAACGGCGGCAGCCCGGCCATCGACGCGGCCGCCAGCAGCAGCATCAGCCCCAGCATCGCCGACTGCGGCAGGGCCGCGGCCGGCGTCAGGCGTGCCGCGGCCTCGCCGCGCTGCGAGGCCACCAGCTCGGCCAGCAGGAACAGCCCCGCCACCACGAGCGTGCTGTTGGCCATGTAGTACAGCGCCGCCGACCAAGCCGCCTCGTTGAAGAGGCCGAGGCCCGCGAGCACCGTGCCCACCGAGGCCACCGTGAGCCAGGCCACCAGCCGGGGCAGCGTGGTCGCGGCCAGCGCCCCGAGCACGCCCACGAGGCTCGTCGCCAGCGCCAGCGGCAGCAGCAGCGGCTGCACCGTGAAGGCCGAGTCGCCGGCGTCGGCGCCGAAGACGACGCCATGCACGCGCAGGATCGAGTAGACGCCCACCTTGGTCATGATGGCGAAGAGTGCGGCCACGGGCGCGCTGGTCGCGGCGTAGGTGGCCGGCAGCCACAAGGACAGCGGCAGCAGCGCCGCCTTGAAGCCGAACACCACCAGCAGCAGCCAGGCCGCGGCCTGCACCACCACGGCGTCGGGGCCGCTCACCATGGGCACCCGCAGCGCCAGGTCGGCCAGGTTGAGCGTGCCGGTCTTGGCATAGAGCAGCGAGACGCCGATGAGGAAGAGAGCCGAAGCGGTGAGGTTCAGCACCACGTAGTGCAGCCCGGCGCGCAGCCGCTCGCGCCCCTGGCCGTGCAGCATCAGCACGTACGAGGCGATCAGCAGCACCTCGAAGAAGACGAAGAGGTTGAAGACGTCGCCGGTGACGAAAGCGCCGCCCAGGCCCATGAGCTGGAACTGGAAGAGCGCGTGGAAGTGCCGGCCGTGGCCGTCCCAGCCGCCGCTGGCGTACCAGAGCACGGGCAGCGCGACCAGGGCCGTGAGCAGCAGCATCAGGGCGCTCAGGCGGTCGACGACGAGCACGATGCCGTAGGGCGCGGGCCACTCGCCGACCCGGTACACCAGCAGCTCGCCGCTGGCGGCCTGCGCCACCAGCAGCGCCGCCACCCCGAGCAGGAGCGCGCACGAGGCCAGCGAGATGCGCCGCGCCCATAGCAGCTTGTGGTGGCCGTGGCTGCCGTGCGCGTCGGCGCCATGGTCGCCGATGAGCAGCAGCAGGATGCCCGCCAGCGAGGGCAGCAGCACCGGCAGGATGGGCAGGTGCGTCAATAGCGCGGTCATGGCCGCCGCTCCTGGCCGCCTTCCGGCGCCGACGCGGAGTCGTTGCCGGAGCCGGTGCCATTGCCAGTGCCGCTGCCGGCGCCGGTGCCGTGATGGAGGTGGTTCGCGGCCTCGTGCGCAGCCCGCTCTTCGGCGCTCGGCTGGGCGTCGACCTGGTCGGTGCCGTTTTCGTGCCGGCCGCGCAGGGCCAGCTCGATCACGAAGCCGGTGGTGGCGAAGCCGATGACGATGGCCGTGAGCACCAGCGCCTGCGGCAGCGGGTCGGCCACGGCCGTGGCCCCCGTGCCGAGGATGGGCGGTGCCCCGGCCCACAGCCGCCCCATCGAGAAGATGAAGACATTGACCGCATAGCCGAGCAGCGACAGACCCAGCACGACCGTGAAGCTGCGCCCGCGCAGCATGAGGTAGAGGCCCACGGCCACCGTCCAGCCGATGCCGCTGGCCACCAGGAACTCCATCGTCATGGGCGGCTCCTGCGCGCGCGCGCCGGTTCCTTGCTGGCCGCGCCGAGCACCGAGAGCATCAGCATCGTCGCGCCGACGACGGTGCAGAACACCCCCAGGTCGAACAGCGCCGCACTGGCCAGCGGCAGCTCGCCAAGCACCGGCACGCTCGGGTGGCCGTGCGCGCTCGTGAGGAACGGCCGGCCGAGCAGGAAGGCGCCCACGCCGGTGAGCCAGGCGATCGCCAGCCCGATGCCCACCCAGCGCGTGTAGCGCTGGCCGCCGGCAGCGTGCAGCAGCGCATCGGCCTCCTCCTGGCCGCGCGCCATGTACTGCAGCACCAGGGCCACGGAGGCGATCAGCCCGGCGATGAAGCCGCCGCCCGGCAGGTTGTGGCCGCGCCAGAAGACATAGGCGGTGACGATCAGCGCCAGCGGCAGGAGCCAGCGCGCGACGACGCGCAGCATGAGCGGCTCGCGCCGGTAGCTCCAGGGCCGGCCTGCGGGGTCGAGCGGCGGCCGGCGCACGCGCAGGCCGTCGAGCAGGGCCAGCACGCCCACGCCGGCGATGCCGAGCACGGTGATCTCGCCAAAGGTGTCGTAGCCGCGGAAGTCGACGAGGATGACGTTGACCGAGTTCGTGCCGCCGCCAGCCGGCAGCGACTGCTCGAGAAAGTACCAGCTGATGGAGTCGAAGTCGCGCGTGAGCATGAGCCAGGTCAACCAGGCGATGCCGACGCCGGCGGCCCCGGCCAGGGTGGCGTCGCGCCAGCGACGCTCCGGTGCCGACTCGCGCGGAGATGTCTGCGGCAGCAGCGCCAGCCCCATGAGCAGCAGCACGGTGGAGACGACGTCGACCGACAGCTGCGTCATCGCGAGGTCGGGCGCGGACAGCGACACGAAGGTGAGCGAGGCGACCAGGCCCACCGCGCCCGTCAGCACCACGGCCACGAAACGCTGGCGGTGCTGCAAGACGAGCCAGGCGCCCACGGCCAGCAGCACCAGCCACACGGCCACGGCCACCGGCGAGGCAGGCAGCTGCGCGCGCGCCGCGGTGGCCGGCAGGGCCCCGGGCGCGAGCGCGAAGGGCAGCGCCGCCAGCGCCACCGTCGTGGCGAGCATCCAGGCGAGGTAGCGCTGCAGCGAGCCCGTCTCCAGGCGCCGGGTGACCCGGCCCGCCAGGGCAAAGAGGCCGTCCACCGCGGCGGTGAAGAGCGCCGGCCCGCTGCGGCCGCTGGGCAGGTAGCGGTGCAGCTTCTGGCCGCGCATGAGCGTGAAGTAGAGCAGCGCGCCACCGGCCACGGCCAGCCCGGAGAGGGCCAGGGGCAGGTTGAACCCATGCCACAGCGCCAGGTGGAACGACGGCGCAGGCTGCCCCAGCGCCGCCGTGGCGGCCGCGCGCACCAGCGGCTCGGCCAGGAACGGCGCCAGGCCGACGACGATGCACACCACCACGAGCAGCATCGCGGGGGCCTTCATGCCCAACGGCGGCTCGTGCGGGTGCGCGTTCGGCAGGTCGCGCGGGGCGCCGTTGAAGAACGTGTCGTGCACGAGGCGAACGGAGTAGGCCACCGAGAAGAGCCCGCCCAGCGTGGCCAGGACCGGCACCAGCCAGGGCACCGTGCCGCCCCACAGGCCCGAGCCGGTGCGCAACGCTTCATCCAGCATCATCTCCTTGCTGATGAAGCCGTTGAAGGGCGGCAGCCCCGCCATGGCCGCGCTGGCGAGCAGCATCAGCGTGCCCATCACCGGCATCATGGTCATCAGGCCGCCCAGGCGCCGCATGTCGCGCGTGTGCGTCTCGTGGTCGACGATGCCTGCGCTCATGAACAGCGCCGCCTTGAACGCCGCGTGGTTGAGGATGTGGAAGACGGCCACCACCATCGACACAGGCGATGCCAGTCCGATGAGGAACGTGATGAGCCCAAGGTGGCTCACGGTCGAGTACGCCAGCAGTGCCTTCAGGTCGTGCTTGAACACGGCCACGAAGGCGGCGAAGACCATCGTGGCCAGGCCCACCGGGGCGACGATGCCCTCGAACCATGCCGTGCCGCCCAGCACCGGATACAGGCGCATCAGCAGAAAGAGGCCCGCCTTCACCATGGTGGCCGAGTGCAGGTAGGCCGACACCGGTGTGGGCGCCGCCATGGCCTCGGGCAGCCAGAAGTGGAACGGCAGCTGCGCGCTCTTGGTGAAGCAGCCGACCAGGATCAGCACCAGCGCCAACGGGTATTGCGGGTGCGCCTGGATCTGCGCCGCCCGCCCGAACATCTCGCTGAGGTCGAAGGTGCCTGCGATCTGACCCAGCAGCACGAAGCCGGCCAGCATCACGAGGCCGCCGCCGCCGGTGACGGCCAGTGCCATGCGCGCGCCGGCGCGCGAGTCTTCGCGCGCACCCCAGTAGCCGATGAGCAGGAACGACGACAGGCTCGTGAGTTCCCAGAACACAAGCAGCAGCAGGAGGTTGTCCGACAGCACGATGCCCAGCATCGCGGCCATGAACAGCATCAGGGTCGCGAAGAACTTGCCCGCCGGGTCGCGCTCGTGCAGGTAGTAGGCGGCATAGACGATGATCAGCAAGCCGATGCCCGCGATGAGCGCCGCGAACATCCAGGCCAGCGCGTCGAGGCGGAAGTGGGCGTTCAGGCCGATGGCCGGCACCCACTCGGCGCGTGCGAGCAGCACCTCGCCGGCGAAGACGGCCGGCGCTGCCTGGGCCAGCAGGCCCAACACCGCCAGCGCCACGCAAGCGGCCACGGCGGCCGTGGCGCGGCGCCGCACCGGCGTGTCGACTCGCCCGACCCATGCGCAGGCCAGCGTGCCCACGAGCAGGGGCAACAGGACGATGACAGGCAATGGGCTCATCGCGCTCGGGGGTGGGGAGAACAGCCGCGACAGCCGTCGGGCCGCGAGCATGACGCTGCGGCAGGCGCGGCAGGCACAAAGCTGGCGATTCTAGGCGGGGCGCCCGGGCCGACCGTTGGGTCGACCGTTGGGTCGACCGTTGGGTCGACCGCGGGCATGGACATGTCGAGCCGTGGGGGCCGTGTTGATGGCGGCGTGCTGCGGTCGGGCCTGTTGGCCTGCCCGGAGGGACTCGAACCCCCGACCTGCGGCTTAGAAGGCCGCTGCTCTATCCAGTTGAGCTACGGGCAGCGCGGAGCCGATTGTCGCGCCGTGCGCGATGGGCGCGCCCATCGCGCGCCGATGGAGCCCGGATCGACTCAGCGCTGCTGGTACTGCGTGGCGCCGAACAGCACCTCGCGCGCCTTGTCGTCGGTGACGGGTTTGCGCCGGTCGGCGAGGACCTGCACGCCGCGCTGCACCGCAGGGCGCGCCGCGATCTCGTCGAACCAGCCCTTGAGGTGCGGGTAGTCGTTCCAGTCGATGCCCTGGTTCTTCCAGCTGCGCAGCCAGGGGAAGATGGCGATGTCGGCGATGGTGTAGTCGAAGCCGGCCATGTACTTGCTCTTGGCCAGCTGCCGGTTCATGACGCCGTACAGGCGCTTGGCCTCGTTGGTGTAGCGGTCAACGGCGTAGGGGATCTTCTCCGGCGCATAGATGCGGAAGTGGTGCGCCTGCCCGAGCATCGGACCGACGCCACCCATTTGGAACATTACCCACTCGAGCACCGAGTACCGCCCGCGGATGTCCTCGGGGATGAAGCGGCCGGTCTTGGCCGCCAGGTACAGCAGGATGGCGCCGGACTCGAACAAGGAGATCGGCTGCCCGTCGGGGCCGTCGTGGTCGACGATGGCCGGGATCTTGTTGTTCGGGCTGATGGCCAGGAACTCGGGCTTGAACTGCTCGCCGGCGCCGATGTCCACGGCATGCACGCGGTACGGCAGGCCGCACTCCTCGAGCATGATGTGCACCTTGTGGCCGTTGGGCGTGGCCCACGAATACACTTCGATCATCGGTGGTCCTCGCACGGGATCTGGCTCGGACTCTAAACCATGCTCGACGGCATCAAGCGCTGGCTTGGCGGTTCGGCGAAAGCCGAGGCCCCCGAGTGGGAAGGCGTGGCTCCCTGGGCGGAGTCGCACCAGTACGGGTTTCGGGCCGTGCCGGGCGAAGGCTTCGTGGTCGACGGCCGGCTCGGGGCCACGCCGTGGCGGCTGGAGTGGGGCCCATCGCAGCGGCCCTACATCGAGGGCCAGGAGCTGCGCCTGCGCAGCGAACTCGGGCTCGGATCGGACCTGCAGCTGCTGGTGATGAACCGCAAGCTGGCCGAGCACATGGAGAAGACGGTGTTCGAACAGTTCGTCGAGGGCGTGCAGACGCGCATCGACAACCAGACGCCGCCCGAGATGCGCTGGCTCGTGATGTTCGCCAAGCTGAGCGGCAACGAGATGGGCGCGCTCAAGGAGCGCTGGGTGGCGCTGTCGAGCCAGAAGCCCTGGCTGCGCGAGTGGCTCGAAGGGCCGCTGGCGGCCGCGCTGGCGGCGCTGCACATGGAGGACGAGCCACCGATGGTGCTGATGATCGGCCGCGGCCGGCTGATGCTGCGCACCGCGTTGGCCGAGCCGCTGGTCGGGCCACTGCAGGGCTGGTTGCGTCTCTTCGAGTGCGCCATTCGCGAGGCGCGGCGTGTGGCCGCCGACAACCCCGACTCGCTGTCGCCGAGCGCCGCGCCAAGCCTGTGGCAGCAAAGCGCTTTGCCGGGCAGCGAGCGCGAGGAGAAATAGGCGTCACGTTGCCCTCCGCCCGGCCGTGCCATGCCGCGGGGCGGGGCGCGAAGCAGCGAGCGCGGCCGGGCGAGCGGACGCGCCGCCGCACGGTCAGGTCTTGGCCGGTGCGTGCTTGCCGAGCTCGATCTTGGCGATCGCGTTGCGGTGCACTTCGTCGGGGCCGTCGGCGAAGCGCAGCGTGCGCGCGTGCGCGTAGTGCGCAGCGAGCGGGAAGTCCTGGCTCAGGCCGCCCCCGCCGTGCACCTGCATCGCCCAGTCGAGTACCTGGCAGGCCATGGTCGGCGCGACCACCTTGATCATCGCGATCTCGGCCTTGGCGCTCTTGTTGCCGGCCATGTCCATCATCCATGCCGCCTTCAGCGTGAGCAGGCGCGACTGCTCGATCATGCAGCGCGCCTCGGCGATGCGCTCCTGTGTCACCCCCTGCTGCGCGACGGTCTTGCCGAAGGCGACGCGGCTGCCGGCGCGCTCGCACATCAGCTTGAGCGCGCGCTCGGCCAGGCCGATGGTGCGCATGCAGTGGTGGATGCGGCCGGGGCCGAGGCGGCCCTGGGCGATCTCGAAGCCGCGGCCCTCGCCGAGCAGGATGTTGGACACCGGCACGCGCACGTCCTTGAAGTCCACCTCCATGTGCCCGTGCGGCGCATCGTCGTAGCCGAACACGGACAGTGCGCGCAGCACCTTGACGCCGGGCGTGTCCATCGGCACCAGCACCATCGACTGCTGCGAGTGCCGCGGCGCGCCGGGGTCGGTCTTGCCCATGAAGATCATGATCTTGCAGCGCGGGTCGCCGGCGCCGCTCGTCCACCACTTGCGGCCGTTGATGAGGTACTCGTCGCCGGCGCTGCCCTTGACACGCTCGATGCGGGCCTCGATGTTGGTGGCGTCCGAGCTCGCCACGGCCGGCTCGGTCATGGCGAAGGCGCTGCGCATCTCGCCGGCGAGCAGCGGCTTGAGCCAGCGCTCCTTGTGCTCGGCGCTGCCGTAGCGCACGATGGTCTCCATGTTGCCGGTGTCGGGCGCCGAGCAGTTGAAGACCTCGCTCGCCCAGGGCACCGCGCCCATGATCTCGGCCAGCGGCGCGTACTCCTGGTTGGTGAGGCCGGCGCCGAGCTCGCTCTCGGGCAGGAAGAGGTTCCACAGGCCGGCGGCGCGCGCCTTCGGCTTGAGCTTCTCGATCGTCTGCAGCGGCGTCCAGCGCTTGCCGGCGCGCGTGTTGGCCTCGAGTTCGGCCTCGTAGGCGGGCTCGGCCGGATAGACGTGCTCGGCCATGAAGGCGTTGACTCGGGCCTGGAGGTCCTGCGTGCGTGCGGAGTAGCTGAAGTCCATGATGAGCTCCCGTGGGACGGTGGGTTGCCCCGAGTGTCGCGCCGCGCGCCGCCCGCGCCCGTCACGAAGGTGTCAGGTGCTGTCCGTCACGAAGGCGCAGCCGCTGCCCGTCAAGAAGGCGACAGCCCCCTGCGGATTCAGCCGTCGAAGCGCTGCGCGAAGTGCCAGGCCATCTCGGCCAGCGCGCGCGTGGCAGCGCCGGTGGCTCGGGCCTGCGCGCTGGCGGCGATGCCGTCGACCACGCGCTTGGCGATGCCCTGCGTGATGGAGGCCAGGCGGAACAGGTTGTAGGCGAGGTAGAAGTCCCACTCGCCCATGAGCGCGTCGACGTCGCGCCGCTGGCCGGTGTGCTGGGCCACGCGCTCGCAGTAGCGGCGCACGTAGTCGCGCTCCCCGGGGATGCCGAGGGCGGCATGGTCGAGCCCGCCGATGCCGCGAAAGGTGCCCGGCGGGATGTGCCAGCTCATGCAGTGGTAGCTGAAGTCGGCCAGCGGATGGCCGATCGTCGAGAGCTCCCAGTCGAGCACGGCCGCGATGCGCGGTTCGCTGGCGTGGAAGATGAGGTTGTCGAGCCGGTAGTCGCCATGCACGACGGCGACGCGACTCTCGTCGCGCGCGCCGGCCGGCATGTGCGCGGGCAGCCACTCGATCAGCCGGTCCATCTCGGCGATGGGCTCGGTGACCGAGGCCAGATACTGCTTGCTCCAGCGGCCGATCTGGCGCTCGAAGTAGTTGCCCGGCTTGCCGTAGTCGGCCAGGCCCACGGCGGCGACGTCCACGCTGTGCAGGCGGGCGATGACGCGGTTCATCTCGTCATAGATGGCGCCGCGCTCGGCCTTGCTCATGCCGGGCAGCGCCTGCTCCCACATGACGCGCCCATCGACGCACTCCATGACGAAGAAGGCGCGGCCGATGACGGACTCGTCGTCGCACAGCACGTCCATGCGCGCCACCGGCACGCCGGTGCC
>JALHOU010000096.1:13874-16476 GCA_022842825.1 Rubrivivax sp. | reverse complement strand
TCGTGCACGATGTACATCGGCTGCACCAGGATGCCCAGGTGCTTCAGCGCCGCGGCGCGCAGCACCTGGCCGTCGTTGGCTTCCAGCAGGCCCTGCACGGGCAGCACCAGGGTCTGGCCGTCGCGCGTAAAGCGCAGCTGGTCGGGGTTGTGCGCGTTGGTGTAGATGAGCAGCTTGTGCCGGGCCAGGTCTTGCGGTGTGGCGGGGGCGCCGTGGCGCTGCAGGTACTGCGGGCTCGCGGCCAGGATGCGCCGCGTTTCGCCGAGCCGGCGCACGGTGATGTTGCTGTCGGCCTCGAACTCGCGCGTGCGGATGGCCACGTCGATGCCGCTGTCCAGCAGGTCGTGGTAGCGGTTGGAGGCCACGATCTCCACGCGCAGGCTGGGGTAGCGCTCGGTGAACTCGGGCAGCCGTGGCGCAATGTGGATCATGCAGAACGAGAGCGAGCCCATGATGCGCAGCAGGCCGGTGGGCTTCAGCACGGTGGCGTTCACCTCGGCCTCGGCCTCGTGCAGCTCGCCCAGCAGCGGCTTGCAGCGGCGGTAGAAGGCCTCGCCCACCTCGGTGAGCGAAAGGCGCCGCGTGTTGCGCTGCACCAGGCGCGCGGCCAGCCGCTCTTCCAGCGCGGCCAGGTGGCGGCTGGCGGCGGCGTTGGAGAGGTCCAGCGCCTCGGCCGCCTTCGTGAGGCTGCCCAGCTCGGCCACCTGCACGAAGAGTTCGATCTCGGTCCAGCGGTCCATGTTTACCCGTAGTTTTCCGTGAGCCGGAAAAGTGCTTTGCCTTCGCAGGCTTTGTGCTCCATGAATGGAAGTCTAGATTCGCGCTCCGCTGGCGCCACCCCGCACATGCCCTGCCATGCCGCTGCTCGACGAGGACCACATCACCCAGGCCGTCATCGCCAGCCATGCCGGCGCACAGGACGCGCGCCTGCGCGACGTGATGACGAGCCTCGTGCAGCACCTGCACGGCTTTGCGCGCGAGGTGCGGCTCACCGAGGATGAGTGGCTCGCGGGCCTGCGCTTCCTGAGCGAAGCGGCGCGCGCGCCGCAGGTGGCGGGTGCGGCGGGTGCGGCAGGTGCGGCGGGTGCAGCAGGCGCGGCCGGCGATGCCGGGCCGGAGCTCGCGGCGCTGTCTGAGGTGCTGGGCCTCTCGATGCTCGTGAAGGCGCTCAACCAGCACCCGCCGGCGCGGGCCGGAGCAACGCGCGCACCGCTGACTGCGCCGCTGAATGCGCCACTGAGCGCGCCCCCGCATTCACCGTTCGCGCCGCCCGCCTCGTTGCCGGCCAGCGGGCCGGTGCACCAGCTGCTGCGCGCCCTGCGCCGCGACCCCTGAACGAAGCCCCCCATCCAGAAGAGCGAACCCGCAACCCAAGGAGACAAGCATGAATCAGCATCCCGTCCATCGCCGCACCGTGCTCGGCGCCGGTGTCGCCGGCCTCGCCGCTGCCTCGGGCCTTGTGGCCAAGGCGCAGGCACAAACCGGCCCCATCCGCATCGGCAGCACGCTGGCCCTCACCGGGCCGCTCTCGGCCACGGGCCTCGTGCACAAGATCGTCGGTGAGATCTTCATCGACCAGGTCAACCAGCGCGGCGGCTGGCTCGGCCGCAAGCTCGAGTGGGTGCTCAAGGACGACCAGAGCAAGCCCGACCTCGCGCGCACGCTGTACGAGCAGCTCGTCACCGCCGACAAGGTCGACCTGCTGATGGGCCCCTACGCCACCGGCGCCATCCTCTCGGCCATGGGCGTGGCGCAGCGCTACAACAAGGTGCTGGTGCACCACACCTTCGGCATCCCCAACCTCGTCAAGTACGACATGGCCTTCCCGGCCTGGTCGCTCGGGCCCGACCCGGCCGTCTCGGTGCCCAACACGGTGCTCGACGCGCTGAACTCCGGCCCCAAGCCGCCCAAGACGGTGGCCATCGTGACGAGCAAGTTCCCGTCCATCCAGTTCCTCTCGGCCGGCGCGCGCGAGCAGTTCAAGAAGCGCGGCCTCACCGAGGTGCTGTTCCTCGACTGGGAGTTCGGCAACCGCGACTTCGGCCCCATCGCCAACCGCGTGAAGGACGCCAAGCCCGACTTCGTGTGGGTGGGCGCCATCGGCCTGGAGGGCAACCTGCTGCTCGACGCGATGAAGAAGATCGACTACGCGCCGCCGCAGCACTTCTACCTCTACCCGGCGCCGGGCCCGATCGTCACGCTGCCCGAGGCGAAGAACGCGCTCTCGGTGACGATCTTCGAGGAGCACCCGCCCTTCACCAACGCCAAGGGCGCGGCCGAGTTCATCAAGATGTTCAAGGAGCGCGGCACCGCCGCCAAGCTGCCCGACGTGCAGGTGGAGGTGCAGGCCGCCGCCAGCTACACCGCCTGGCAGATCCTCGAGGCCGGCGTGCTGGCCACCAAGAGCCTGGACGACAAGGCCATCGGCACCTGGCTGCGCGCCAACCAGGTCGAGACGCTGCAGGGCAGGCTGCGCTTCAACGGCCCCGGCCAGTACGGTGACGACCTCATGCGCGTGAAGCAGATCCAGGGCGGCACGTGGAAGGTGGTGTGGCCGAAGCAGTTCGCGGCGCCGGGCGCCACGGTGCTGGCGAATTGATGG
>JALHOU010000096.1:0-13774 GCA_022842825.1 Rubrivivax sp. | reverse complement strand
CTGCTGGCGCAGAGTGTGCTGTCGGGCATCTTCATCGGTGCCCTCTACGGCCTGCTCGGGCTCGGCCTGAGCTTGTCGTGGGGGCTGCTGCGCCTCATCAACCTCTCGCACTTCGCGTTCGCCTTCCTGGCGGCGTACCTGTGCTACCAGTTCTCGACCATGGGCATGGACCCGCTGGTGGCGTTGCTCGTCATCGTGCCGGCCTTCTTTGCCATCGGCGTGCTGCTGCACGCGCTCATCGCGCGCTTCCAGATCACGCCGTTCAACTCGCTGCTCGTCACCTTCGGGCTCACCGGCATCATCGAGGCCATCATCCAGGGCATCTGGACGGCCGACTTCCGCAAGCTCGAGAGCCACTACGGCGAGGTGCGCTGGAAGGTGGGCGGGCTCTTCGTGCCGCTGCCCGAGCTGATCACGCTGCTGCTCGCGGCCGGCCTCTCGCTCGGGTCCTGGGCGGTGCTGCGCTACACCGACATCGGCAAGGCGCTGCGCGCCAGCGCCGAAGACGCGCCCATCGCCGCCGCCTTCGGCATCCATGAACGGCGCAACTCGCTGCTGCTGGCCGGCACCTGCGCGGCGCTCGCCAGCGTGGCGGGCGTGTGCCTGGCGCTCGGCTTCACGCTCACGCCCTCGCAGATCTACGCCTGGGTGGGCGTGGTCTTCGCCGCCGTCATGCTGGGCGGCCTCGGGCGCGCCATGGCGCCCCTGGTGGCCGGCATCGTCATCGGCGTCAGCGAGGCGCTGACGATGGCGATCACCTCGCCCTCGTGGGCGCCGCTCGTGAGCTTCACGCTGCTCATCGGCATCCTGCTCTTCCGCCCCGGGCGGGCCGCATGACCGGCCTGTTCACGCGGCGCACGCCGCTCGCCATCCTGGGCGCGGGCATCGCGCTCGCCTTCGTGCCCTCGCTCGGGCTGCCGGCGTTCTACGACTCGCTGCTGTACCTCATCCTGCACTGGATCATCCTCGCCACGAGCTGGAACATCCTCTCGGGCTACACGGGCTACTTCTCGTTTGGCCATGGCGCCTTCTTCGGCGCCGGCATCTACACGAGCGCCACGCTCATGTCCAAGTGGAACTGGCCGTTCCTCTGGACACTGCCGGCCGCCGCGCTGGTGGCCTGCGTGCTGGGCGTGGTGGTGGGCGCCATCGTCTTCCGCGTCAAGGGCATCCGCGGCGAGGTGTTCGCGCTGCTCACGCTGGCCGTCACCTTCGTGCTCGGCACGGTCATCGTCAACACGCCCATCGACGGCGGCAACGGCGTCTCGCTGGCCGGCGTGGCGGTGCCGAAAATCGGCCCGACGCCTTCGTCGACCTTCTACCTGCTCGCGCTGGCGGTGGCGACGCTGACGATGATCGTTGCGTGGGCGATCGCCAAGTCCAAGCTCGGCGCCGGGCTCTTCGCCATCCACGACGACGAAGACGCGGCCGAGGTGATGGGCGTGCCCACCTACCGCTACAAGCTCATTGCGCTGGCCGTCTCGTGCGCGCTGGCGGGCGTGGCCGGCGGCATCCATGCGCTTTTTCTCAACTACGTGACGGTGGGCGACGTCTTCACCATCACCGTGCCGCTCACCGTGGTGCTGATGAGCGTGCTCGGCGGCAGCCGCCACTGGGCCGGCCCGGCCGTGGGGGCGGTGGGCATCACGCTGCTGCTGTACAGCTTCACGGCCGCCGACTTCGCGGTGGCCGGCAAGGCGCTGGTGGGGGCCATCCTCATCGCCGCCGTGCTGTTCATGCCCGACGGCATCCTGCCGCGGCTGCAGCGGGCGTTTGCGCGGCGGCAAGGTGCCGTGGCGCATGCGGGGGCGCATGCAGCGGCGCCTGCAGCAGCGCCGGCTGCAGCACAGGCAGCGGCGCCGTCCACGGCGCATGCCGTGGCGCCCGCGCTGGCGCCGCAGGCCGCGCCGGGCTTGGCGGCCACGGCCGGCGGGGTGCTGCTCAAGGCCACCGGCCTGGCCAAGTCGTTCCGCGGCGTGAAGGCGCTCGCCGGGGTCGACGTCGAGGTGCGGCGTGGCGAGATCCTCGGCCTGCTCGGCCCCAACGGCTCGGGCAAGTCCACGTTCATCAACGTCGTCACGGGCCACTACGTGCCCAGCGGGGGCAGCGTCGTCTTCGAGGGGCACGAGCTCGCCGGCAGCGCGGCGCACCGCATCGCGAGGAGCGGCATCGCCCGCACCTACCAGATCCCGCGCCCCTTCGGCCACCAGACGGTGCTGGACAACGTGGCCCTGGCGGCCATGTTCGGCGGCGGGCTGCCCAACCCCGAGGTGGCGCGCCGCGAGGCGATGACCTGGCTCACCTTTGCCGGCCTGCAGGACAAGGCGCACGTGCTGCCCGACGAGCTGAACCTGCACCAGCGCAAGTTTCTCGAGCTGGCGCGCGCGCTCGCCTCGCGGCCGCGCCTGGTGCTGCTCGACGAGGTGCTGTGCGGCCTGACGCCGGCCGAGATCGACGATGCCGTGGCGCTGGTGCGGCGCATCCGCGACCAGGGCGCGACGGTGGTGTTCGTCGAGCACGTGATGCGCGCCGTGATGGCGCTCACCGACCGCGTCGTCGTCTTCGACCACGGCGAACTCCTGGCCGAGGGCCCCGCCATCGAGGTGATGCAGCGGCCCGAGGTGATGACGGCCTATCTCGGCCAGGCGCACGTGCCGCCCGCGGGGGCGGGGGAGGGCGCCGCACCCTCTGCCGCACCCGCCGCCACACCCGGCTCGCCAACCCCCGGCTCGCCAACCCCCGGCTCGCCCGGCCTGGAGCCCCGCCATGCTTGAGGTGCACAACCTGCAGGTGGCCTACGGGGCCGCGCCGGCGCTGTGGGGCGTGACCTTCGAGCTGCGCGGGCGCGAGCTGCTGTGCGTGGTGGGCCCCAACGGCGCCGGCAAGACGACGCTCATCAACACGCTGGCCGGCGTGCTGCGCGCCACGCCGGGCTCGGGCGGGCGCATCGTCTTCGAGGGCCGCGACATCACCGCGCTGGCGCCACACCGCTTCTGCGAAGCCGGCATCGCCATCGTGCCCGAGGGGCGGCGCCTCTTCGGCTCGATGAGCGTGCTCGAGAACCTCGAGATCGGCAGCATCCTGCCCGCCGCCAAGGCGAAGCGCGCCGACTCGCTGGCCATGGTGCTCGCGCTCTTCCCGGCCTTGAAGGAGAAGCTCGGCCAGGCCGCGGGCGAGCTCTCCGGCGGCCAGCAGCAGATGGTGGCCATCGGCCGCGCGCTGATGGCGCGGCCGAAGCTGCTGCTGCTCGACGAGCCCTCGCTCGGCCTCTCGCCGCTCATCGTGACCGAGCTCTTCGCCACCATCCAGCGCGTGCACCGCGAGGGCACGGCCGTGCTGCTGGTGGAGCAGAACGTGGCCACGGCGATGCGTGTCGCCGAGCGCGCCTACGTGCTCGAAGAGGGCCGCATGGTGGCCGAGGGCACGCCCGAGGTGCTGATGCAGCGCGACGAGATCCGGCGCGCCTACCTGGGTGTGTGAGCCGCGCGCACCCACGCCGAGCGACCACGAGCCACCGATGGTCACCCACATGCCTACAGCGACGGGCGGCCACCCATGCGGGCCACCCATGACAGGCCACCCCTGACCGGCCCCCCATGATCAAGCACATCGTCATGTGGAACGTGAGCGGCGGCGACGCCGGCGCGCGCGCCCGCAACATCGCCTTGCTGAAGGCCGAGTTCGAGTCGCTGCGCGGCTGCGTGGCCGGCCTGCTGCACCTGGAGGTGGGGGTCGACGAGAGCCGCATCGACTACGCCTGCGACGTGGTGCTGTACACCGAGTTCGCCAGCCGCGAGGCGCTGGCCGCCTACGCCTCGCACCCCGAGCACCTGCGCGTGCGCCGCACGCTCGGCGACATGCGCATCGCGCGCCACCAGGTCGACTACGAAGTGCCCCCGCCTGCCGGCCGCGACAGTGCCGACACCCTCGCCCAGCCCAACCGAGAAGGAGACAAGAACCATGTGCACCCTGTGTGACCAAGGCCACCCGCAAGCCCACGCCGCGCCCGCCGCCCGCCAGCGCTGGAACCCGCGCCGTGGTTTCCTGAAGTCGGGCATGGCCGCCGGCACCGCCGGGGCCACCGGCGCGATGGGCCTCTTCGCCAGCGCGGCGCAGGCCAGCGACGGCCGCGAGCGAGAGCGAGAGAGGGAGCGCGAGCCCGAGCACAGCGGCCAGGCCGGCCGCCGCCTGCTCATCCGCGGTGGCGCCGTGATGTCCATGGACCCGGCGGTGGGCGACTTCACGCAGGGCGACGTGCTCGTCGAGGGCCGCAAGATCGTCGCCGTCGGCCGCAACCTCGCCGCCGGTGGCGCCGCCGTCATCGACGCGCGCGGCCGCATCGTCATGCCCGGCTTCATCGACACGCACCACCACCTCTTCGAGACCGCGGTGCGCAGCACGCTGCCCGACGCGCTGCTCTTCGACGGCCTGGACCCCGGCACCACGCAGAACTACTTCCAGAAGATGCTGCTCGGCTACGCGCCGGTGTACCGGCCCGAGGACGTGTACATCAGCACGCTGTTCGGCTCGCTCAGCGCCCTCGACGCCGGCGTGACGACGGTGTTCGACATCTCGCAGATCCACCACTCGCCCGCGCACAGCGACGCCACCATCAAGGCGCTGCGCGACTCCGAGCGCCGCGCCGTCTTCGGCTACTTCGAGAGCGCGGGCGGCGTGGCCGGCAACCAGTACCCGGCCGATGCGCGCCGCATCAAGCTGCAGCACTTCAGCTCGAGCGACCAGCTCCTCACCATGGCCATGGGCGGCGAGATCTACCTGCCCGGCTACGAGGCGGCCTGGAAGCTCGGGCGCGAGCTCGGCCTGCCGGTGGCGGCGCACATCGTCGGCACCTTCGGCATGCGCCCCACCTTCGACCTGCTGGCGCAGGGGCGCGGCGGCGACAGCGGCACGCTGGGCATCGGCGCCGACAACTTCTTCATCCACATGACCGGCATGTCCGACGCCGGCTGGCAGCGCGTGCGCGACACCGGCGCGGCGGTGTCGCTGGCCGTGCCCATCGAGATGAACATGCGCCACGGCACGCCGCCCATCCTGAAGGCGATGCGGCTGGGCGTGGAGTTCTCGCTCTCCACCGACGTGGAGTGCACGCTCACGGCCGACTTCTTCACCCAGATGCGCTCGGCGCTGGCGCTGCAGCGCATGTTCGTCAACGGCCGCGCGCTCGGCGAGACCGACCTGCCCGACACCACCAACGTGCCGCTGGCCAAGGTGCGCGACGCGCTGCGCTGGGCCACCGTGAACGGCGCCCGCGACCTCAAGCTCGGCAGCAAGGTCGGCAGCCTCACCCCGGGCAAGGAGGCCGACCTGCTCATCCTCGACGCCGAGGCCATCAACGTGGCGCCGCTGAACCACGTGCCGGGCGCCGTCGTCACGCTCATGGAGCGCAGCAACGTCGAGACGGTGATGGTGGCGGGCAAGATCCGCAAGTGGAAAGGCCGGCTCGTCGACGTCAACCTGCCCCGGCTGCGCCGCGAGATCGAGAATTCGCGCGACCACATCCTGGCGCAGGCCGGCATCCAGAAGGATCTCTTTCGCGCCCCCTGACCCCGCCCGCAGCGCCCGACCTGAAACACCGCCCCCCACGGGAGACCCGCCATGAACCAGCACCAGACCGCCGACATCACCCAGGCCGTGATCAACCGCCTCGCCGATGACGCCGACCCGCGCCTGAAGCAGATCATCACCACCGTGGTGAAGCATGCGCACGCGGCCGTGCGCGAGCTCGACCTCAAGCCCGAGGAGTGGATGGCCGCCATCCAGTTCCTCACCAAGACGGGCCAGACCTGCGACGAGAAGCGCCAGGAGTTCATCATCCTCTCCGACACGCTCGGCATCTCGATGCTGGTGGTGCAGCTCGACCAGGCGCGGCGCTCGCAGCGGGCGCTCGCCGACAAGACGGCCACCGTGCCCGCCACCGAGGCCACGGTGCAGGGGCCCTTCTACTGGGAGGGCGCACCCGTGCTGCCGCTGGGCAGCGACATCGGCAAGGGCATGCCCGGCGAGCCCACCTACTACAGCGGGCGCGTGACCGACACGCACGGCCGGCCCCTCGCGGCCTGCTGCGTGGACGTGTGGAGCGGCGACGGCGAGGGCGTCTACGACATGCAGATGGGCGGCGATGCGGGCATGCGCCTGCGCGCGCGCTTCCACACCGACGCCGAGGGCCGCTACCGCTTCTGGTCGATCAAGCCCACCTACTACCCGGTGCCCGACGACGGCCCCGTGGGCGAGATGCTGCGCGCCATGGGCCGCCACCCGAACCGCCCCGGCCACATCCACGCCATGGTCTACAAGGAAGGTTATGTCTCGGTGACGACGCACCTGTTCCCGTCCGACAGCCCCTTCCTCGACTCCGACGCCGTGTTCGGCGTGCGCGACACGCTCATCCTGCCGTTCGAGAAGCACGCGCCGGGCACGGCGCCGGACGGCCGCAAGATGGACCAGGCCTGGCACAGCGCGGAGTACGACTTCGCGCTGGCCCCGGCCTGACCGGGCGCGCACCACCATGAAGATCGGCAAAGCCACCCTCCCCGAATCGGCCATCTGCGGCAGCGACGACGAGACCATCGTCGTGCGCGGCGCGGACCTCTGCCGCGAGCTCATCGGCAAGGTCTCGTTCACCGACTACTTCTGGCTGCTCGTCACCGGCCAGCGGCCCAACGCGAAGCAAAGCCGCGTGCTCGACGCCACGCTGGTGGCCATCGCCGAGCACGGCCTCGTGCCGAGCGTGCAGGCGGCGCGCATGACGCTCGCCGCTGCGCCCGACGCCATCCAGGGCGCCGTGGCGGCGGGCATCCTCGGCTGCGGCTCGGTGATCCTCGGCGCCTCGGAGACGGCGGGCCGGCTCTTCCTGCGCATCGATGCGCTGGCGAAGGAGAAGAAGCTCTCGCTCGAAGACGCGGCGGCCGAAGTCGTGCGCGAACTGCGCGCCGCCAAGCAGGCCGTTCCGGGCTACGGCCACCCGCTGCACAAGGACCGCGACCCGCGCGTGGCGCGGCTCTTCGCGGTGGCGGCCGAAGCGGGTACGCCGGGGCACTTCATCGCCATCGCCGAGGCGGTGGAGAAGGTGCTGCCCGGCATCACCCAACGCGACCTGCGGCTCAACGTCTCGGCGGCCATTCCGGCCGTGCTGCTGGACGTGGGCTTCCCGGCCGACGCGCTGAAGGGCGTGCCCATCCTTGCGCGCTGCGCCGGGCTCATCGGTCACCTCACCGAAGAGCTGGCGCGGCCGATCGGCTTTGCGCTCAGCTACCAGGCCACGCGCGAGCAGCGTTACACCGGCGAGCTGCCGGCCGGCGTGACGCTCAAGGCGCACGGCTGAACGGAAGCAGAGAACAGGAGCGGACAGCCATGGCCCAGGTTCTTGCCGGCGTGCGCGTGCTCGAGCACGGCACCTTCATCACCGGGCCGGCGGCTTCGATGCTGCTGGCCGACCTCGGCGCCGATGTCGTCAAGGTCGAGCAGCCCGAGGGCGACCCGTTCCGCGCCTTCCGCGGCGGCACCTACAGCCCGCACTACCAGACCTACAACCGCAACAAGAAGAGCGTGCGGCTCGATACCCGGCAGGCCGGCGACCTCGCGCTCTTCGACAAGCTGGTGGCCGAAGCCGACGTCTACATCCAGAACTTCCGGCCTGGCGTGGCCGCGAAGATCGGGGCTGGTGAAGCGCGGATGCGCGAGCTGAACCCGCGCCTGATCTACTGCGCCATCAGCGGCTTCGGGCAGGACGGCCCGTACGCCGGGCGGCCGAGCTACGACACGGTGGCGCAGGCGGCGAGCGGCTTCCTCAAGCTGCTTATCAACCCGGCCAATCCGCGCGTGGTGGGGCCGGCGCTGGCCGACGCGCTGACGGGCTTCTATGCGGCCTACGGCATCCTCGGCGCGTTGTACGAGCGCGAGAGGGCCGGGAAAGCGGCAGGCGGCGACAAGACCGGCGCCGGCCCGCGCGGCCGCCGCGTCGAGGTCTCCATGCTCGAGGCCATGACCCACTTCAACCTCGACGCCTTCACGCACCTGTTCAGCGAGGGCGAGGTGATGGGGCCGTACAGCCGCGCGAGCGTCTCGCAGAGCTACGTGCTGTGCTGCGCCGACGGCAGGTGGGTCGCGCTGCACATGAGCTCTCCGCCCAAGTTCTGGGAGGGGCTGGCCAAGGCGATCGAGAAGCCCGACCTTTTCGACGACCCGCGCTTCGCCACGCGCGAGGCGCGCATCACGAACCAGGAGATGCTGATCGACGTGCTCGGTGGCCACTTCCGCCGCCACGAGCGTGCCGAGTGGTGCCGCCGGCTGGCGGCGCTCGACGTGCCGCACTCGCCGATGTACGACACCAACGAGGTGCCCGAGGACCCGCAGGCCAAACATCTGCAGTTGTTCGTCGATGCGCCGCACCCGGGCGAGCCCGGCAAGCGCTGGACCACGGTGCGCTCGCCTGTCAGCTTCGACGGCGAACGCGCGCTCGAGGTGACGGCGCCGCCGCTGCTCGGCGACCACGACGCGGCGCTGCGCGCGGGCGCGTCGCTTTGGCAACCGCGTGGAGGCGGGTAGGTCCCGCCGCTGCGGCCGCGCGTGGAAGTGCCGCCTGCACCCCTGGATGAACCGCAAACCGACTTCAACATGACAAACGCAAGCCTCTCGATCGGATGGATCGGCCTCGGCCGCATGGGCGAGGCGATGGTCAAGCGCCTCACCGCCGCTGGCCACGGCGTGAAGGTGTGGAACCGCACGCGCGCCAAGGCGCTGCCGCTGGCCGACTACGGCGCCACCATCGCCGAAGCCAAGCTCGACCTCGCCGGCTGCGACGTGGTGTTCACCATGGTGAGCACCACCGACGACCTGAAGGAGGTGCTCTTCGGCGAGGGGGGCCTCGTCACCGGCCCGAAGAAGCCGACGATGGTGGTCGACAGCTCCAGCATCTCGCAGGAGGGTTCGGCCGAAATCCGCCAGCGGCTCGAGGCGTTGGGCGTGGCCTACCTCTGCGCGCCGGTGAGCGGCAATGCCAAGGTGGCCAAGGCCGGCAAGCTGCTCATCGTGGCCTCGGGTCCGAAGGCGCACTACGAGCGCGTAGCGCCGCTGCTGCAGGCCATGGGCCGCAAGATGATGTGGGTGGGCGAGGGCGAGCTGGCGCGCGTGTGGAAGATCGCGCACAACACGATGTTCGGCGTGATCATCCAGAGCCTGTGCGAGATCACGGTGCTCGCCGAGAAGGCCGGCATCCCGCGCCACGTGTTCCTGGAGAGCATCAACGACTCGGTGCTCGGCAGCATGTACACGCGCTACAAGTCGCCGGTGCTGACGAACCTCACCTTCGAGCAGGTGACCTTCACGCCCAAGCTGCTGCTCGAGGACCTGGACCTCGGTCTCGGCGCCGGCAAGGCGCAGGGCGTGGCGATGCCGGCGGCGGCGGCGACGCGCGAGTCGGTGGCGCGGCTGGTGGGGCGCGGCTATGACAACGTGGACTTCGCGGTGCTGTTGAAGGAGACGGCGGCTGATGCGGGGCTCGAGTTGAAGCCGGAGAACGTGAAGGTGGACGATGGGCTGGCTGGGTGAGCCTCGCACTTTGACGGTCTGCGCGGTCTGCGCGGCAAAGGGCGGCGCGGGCCGGTCGCGGCGCTTAGATGCGGCGGTCGGGCCCTGGGGGGCCCGACTCCCCTGCGCTGCTCGGTCTCGTGGCCCACGGCGCGGAACTCGCTCCGCTCACTTCGTTCGCTCTGCTCAGACACCCGCGCCGAGTCAGAAGTGGATGCGCGTGAGTACACGCGCGGGCCACGAAACCTCCGCTGCTCGGCGCCGCATATGCGCGCCACGCCCGGCCCGCACCGCCCTTTGCAGAACCGCTCGCTGTTCTCTGTGGAGAACAAGCACCGCTGTTGCTGGCGAGGCAGGCGTCGGCATCTGGCACCGGATGGCCGCCCGCCCCTCCATCGGGGATGCACGCCGCGCCCTGGTCTGTCGGAGAACAAGAGCCGGTCACGGCAAGGCGGCGGGTGGGAGCCCGGCGGGGCGCATATGCGGCGCCGAGCAGCGCAGGGCTCTTGGCCCGCGCGCGTACTCGCGCGCATCCACATCTGACTCAGCGCGGGTGTCTGAGTGGCACGAGCGAAGCGAGTGCAACGAGTTCCGCGCTGGGGCCAAGAGACCGAGCAGCGCAGGGGAGTCGGGCCCCCAGGGCCCGACCGCCGCATCTAAGCCCCGACGGGCTCCCACCCGCCGCCTTGCCCGCGCCGCCCTCCGGGTGCCACCCGACAGCGGTCGAGGTGCAAACGCTCTCGCCGTGAGCAGCAAGCCATGATCCGCACGCTCATCCAAGGCGCCACCATCATCACGATGGACCGCCAGGGCGTCCTGCCAAGCGCCGACATCCTCGTCACCAACGACACGATCAGCGAGATCGCGCCGCAGATCAACGCTGACGACACCGATCGCATCGACGCCACCGGCTGCATCGTCATCCCGGGGCTGATCAACGCCCACATGCACACCTGGCAGACGGCACTGCGCGGCGTGGCCGCGAACTGGACGCTGCCGGAGTACTTCCGCAAGATGCACGCCGGGCTGGCCACGGTGTTCATGCCGGAAGACCTGCACATCGCCACGCTCGTGGGCGCGCTCAACCAGCTCAATTCCGGCACGACCACGCTCGTCGACTGGTGCCACAACAACCGCACGCCCGAGCACAACGACGCCGCGGTGGCGGGGCTCATCGAATCGGGCATCCGCGCCGCCTTCTTCCACGGCACGCCCAAGCCCGACCCGAAGCCCGGCGAGACGCCGTTCTGGGAAGTACCGCATCCGCGGGCCGAAGTCGAGCGTCTTCTCAAGGCGCACCAGGGGCGGAGCCTGCTCAGCGTGCACGCGGCCGTGCTCGGCCCGCACTACAGCACGCTCGAAGTGGCGCAGCACGATTTCCGCATGGCGCGCGAACTCGGCGTCATCGCCTCGCTGCACCAGGGCGGCGGCCCGGCGCGCACGCCCGGCGGCTGGCAGGTGCTCGACCGCGAGGGCCTGCTCGGCGAGCAGATCAACATCGTGCATGGTCACGCACTCGACGATGCAGAGCTTCAGCGCTTCTGCGAGCTCGGCATGAGCTTCTCGGCCGCCGCCGAGAGCGAGATGTCGCAGGGCCACGGCCACCCGCTCACCGGCCGCCTGCGCAAGCTCGGGCGCGCCCCATCGCTGGGCGTCGACCTCGAGTCGGTGCTCTCGGGTGACATGCTCACGCAGGCACGCGTGGCGCTCGGCATCCAGCGCAGCCTCGACAACGTGGCGCACCGCGAGGCGCACGGCAGCATCCCGCCCACCAGCACCATCACCGCGCACGAGGCATTGGGCTGGGTGACAGTGGAAGGCGCGCGCATGCTGCGCCAGCAGCACCGCATCGGCTCGCTGGCCGCGGGCAAGCAGGCCGACCTCGTGCTGATCCGCGCCGACCTGCTCAACATGCAGCCGGTGCACGACCCCGTGGCGTCGGTGGTGTTCCAGGCGAGCCTGGCCAACATCGACAGCGTGATGGTGGCCGGGCAGTGGAAGAAGCGCGCCGGCCAGCTCATCGGCGTGGACCTGACGCCGAAGATCGCGGCGCTGCAGGCCTCGGGCCGCAAGATCGTCGGCGCGCTGGGCCTGGCTTGAGCCGCCGCCTGCCACTGGCTCGCACGTTAGGCACACACACATCCCACCAGGAGACAGACCATGGATCCTTCCTTCACCCGCCGCCTGCTGCTGGCCGCCGGCCTCGGCGCCGTGGCGCTCGGCGCTTCGGCGCAGGGTTTCCCGAGCAAGCCCATCAAGCTCATCGTGCCTTTCAGCGCCGGCAGCGGCACCGACATCGCCGCGCGCGCCGTGGGCGAGGTGATGGCCAAGGGCCTGGGGCAGCCGGTGATCGTCGAGAACCGCCCTGGCGCCGGCGGCACCATCGCCGCGGCCGCGGTGGCCAAGGGCGAGGCCGACGGGCACACCATCCTCGTGCCGAGCTCGGGCCACGCCGCCAACCCGTCGATCTACCCCAACCTCAGCTACGACACGCTGAAGGACCTGACGGGCGTGACGCCGCTCGTGGCCCTGCCCAACGTGCTGGTCGTCAACCCGGCCAAGGGCTGGAAGAGCGTGGCCGACCTCGTGGCCGCGGCCAAGGCCAAGCCCGGCACGCTCAACTACGCCTCGGCCGGCGTGGGCAGCGCCACACATTTCAATGCCGAGAAGTTCCGCGTGCAGGCCGGCCTGCAGGCCGTGCACGTGCCGTTCAAGGGCACGCCCGAGGCGATGAGCGACGTCATCGGCGGGCGCAGCGACTGGTTCTTCGCGCCGCTCTCGTCGGCGCTGCCGCTCATCCGCGACGGCAAGCTGCAGGCGCTGGCCGTGAGCACGGCCAAGCGCAGCGCGCAGCTGCCCGACGTGCCCACCACGGTGGAAGCCGGCGTGCCGGGCTCGGACTACACCTTCTGGGTGGCGCTCGTCGTGCCCGCGGCCACGCCGGCGGCGGCGGTGGCGCGGTTGCAGCAGGAAGCGGCCAAGGCGCTCGCCACGCCCGAGCTCGTGGAGCGCCTGGCCAAGCTTGGCGCCGAGCCGATGGTGATGCAAAGCGCCGAGTTCAACGCCTTCCTGCGCACCGAGGTCGAGACGGCGGCGCGCATCGTGAAGGCCGCCGATCTGAAGGCGCAGTGAGCAGCCCCACGCTGCCGCGTTCCCTCCCGCTCCCGCGCGCGGGACAGGGCGTGTTGAGCGGCTCGCCCACGCTCGCCCCCATCCCCTCCCGCCCGGGCGGGAGAGGGGGCCATGCAGGGGTCAGGCCGTGGCCGTGAATCCGGAGTCACTCCTCTACATCGGCGTCGGCAAGATGGGCCTGCCGATGGCGGGCCACCTGCATGCGGCCGGCCACCGGGTGACCGCGTACGACCCATCGGGCGAACGCGTGGCCCTGGCCCAGGCGCGCGGTATCCGCGTGGCCGACGCGCTGTCTGTGGCGCTCGCTGACACGTCGCTCGTCTTCAGCTCGCTGCCCGACGACGAGGCGCTGCTCGCCGTGGCCGAGCGCATCGCCGCGCACGGCCGCCGCGGCGCGATCTGGGTCGACACGAGCACGGTCTCGCCCGAGGCCTCGCGCCGCGCCGCCGAACGCGTGGCGGTGCGGGGCATCGCCGCGCTGCGCTGCCCGGTCTCGGGCAACAACGTCATGGCCGAGCGGGCCGTGCTCACCGTCTTCGCCTCGGGGCCGCGCGAGGCCTTCGACGCCGTGCAGCCGCTGCTCGCCTGCTGGGGCCTGCAGCAGCAATACCTGGGCGCGGGCGAGGAGGCCCGCTATGCCAAGCTGGCGGTGAACCTGCTCATCGTCGGCACCAGCACCATGCTCGCCGAGGCACTGGCGCTCGGCGAGCGGGGCGGCCTGGCGTGGCCCACGCTGTGGCAGGTGGTGGAGGCGAGCGCCGCCGCCTCGCCCATCGTCAAGGCCAAGGCACCGGCGCTGCGCGCGCACGACTACACGCCCACCTTCACCGTGACGCAGATGCAGAAGGACCTGGCGCTCATCCGCTCCGCCGCCGCCGCGCTGGGCGTCGCCACGCCGGTGGCCGATGTGGCCGCCGCCGCGTTGGAGCGCGCCGCCGCGGCCGGCGAGGCGGGCGAGGACTACGCCGTCGTCATCCGCGATGCGCGCGCTGCCCACACGGCTCACGCGGCCCACCCGGCCGACACGGCAGACACGGCAGACACGGCCCACACGGCGGACACGGCCCAGGAAGCCGGCAGCGCGCCCGAAACCCGA
>JALHOU010000095.1 GCA_022842825.1 Rubrivivax sp. | reverse complement strand
CCGGCGCGCCGGGTTTGGCGCCGCGCCGGCGCGGCCCGTTGGCTCCGGGCTGCCCACCCTTGCCGCCGCCGAAGCCGCCGCCCCCGCCGCCCTGCGCGAACCGCTTGTCGTAGGTCTGCTGCAGCGGGTTGGGAATCGGGCCGTCGTCCGAGTATTCGCGTTGGGGCTGGCGGTCACGCTGCAGCGCGCGTTTGTCGTAGGTCTGCTGCAGTGGGTTGGGGATGGGGCCGTCCTCGGGCATGTCGTGGCGCAGCGCCCGATCTTGCTGCAGCGCGCGCTTGTCGAAGGTCTGCTGCAACGGGTTGGGGATCGCGCCGAAGTCGCCGTCTTCGGGATGAGGCAAACGCGCCGGGTCCAGTGGCCGATCGACATCGCCACGGCGACCTCGCCGGCCCTTGGCGGGCCGCTCGGGGATGATCAGCCGCTCCTGGCGCTGCGCGCGCTCCTGCTTCTCAAAGTAGGACGCCGGCGGTCCCTGCTCGAGGGCGGCGTCGCGCGGCTCGCGCGGCTCGCGTGGCCCGAGAGGTTCGCGCGGGTCGCGGGGGTCGCGGGGGTCGCGATGCTCGCGCGGTTCACGGTTCTCGCGGCCCACTTCGCCGCGGTGGCGGCCCTGGCCGCCCTCCTTGTCGCCGCCGGGGCCGCGGCGAGGCGGCTCGCCTGCATGGGGTGGGCGCGCGCCGGGCGGGCCGCCCTGCGGCTTGAAGACGAGGCGCCGCAAAGCGCGCATGTCCTGCTCGGGCAGATCGACCCAGGCACCGCGCCTCAGGCCGCGCGGCAGAACCACCGAGCCGTAGCGGATGCGGATGAGCCGGCTCACCGCATGGCCGGCCGCCTCGAAGAGCTTGCGCACCTCGCGGTTGCGGCCTTCGGTGATGACAACCCGGTACCAGTGGTTGGCACCTTCGCCGCCGCCGTCCTCGATGCTCTTGAAGGCGGCACGCTGCCCGTCGATCTCGATGCCCTCGAGCAGGCGCGCCTTGTCCTCCGCGCCCAGCAGGCCGAGCGAGCGCACCGCGTACTCGCGCTCGACGCCGAAGCGCGGATGCATCAGCTGGTTGGCCAGTTCGCCAGAGTTGGTGAACAGCAGCAGGCCTTCGGTGTTGATGTCGAGCCGGCCGACCGATTGCCACTTGCCTTGCGGCAGCCGCGGCAGGCGGCGGAAGACGGTCGGGCGCTGCTGCGGGTCGTCGTGCGAGACCACCTCGCCGGCGGGCTTGTGGTACGCGAGGACGCGCGCCGGCGGCGGCGCGATGCGCACGCGCACCGCCTTGCCGTCGACCGCGATGCGGTCGCCGAAGGAGATGCGCTGGCCCGTGTGCGCCGGTGCGCCGTTCACGCTCACCCGCCCCTCGATGATCATCTGCTCGAGGTCGCGGCGCGATCCGACACCGGCCTGCGCCAGCACTTTGTGCAGCTTGGGCGCGTCGCGTTCGGGTGCAAGCACGCGCCTCGGCAGCCCCTCGGGCACGGCGGCATCCCCCACACCCGGTGCGACTTGTGCACCCGGCGCGACCTCCGCCTGGCCCGGCTCGCCGCCAGGGGCCTCGCCAAGGTTGGCCCTGGTCTCCACCGCGTCGTCGGCAGCCTCCGCACGCACGTCCGCGTCGGGCGCAGCGGCACCGGCTGCGAGCGTGGGCGCCAGCGCCTGCGCGTCGACACCCGAATCCGGCCCGATCGATGCACCTGCCGGCACACCTTCGACCGCCGCGTCGAAGGCACCGGAGAGGACCTCGGCAAACAACTCGTTGACCTGCGGTGCGCGCGGCTCAGCGCCGGGGTCGCCGCCTGCCGCAGCACCCGGCGCGCCGGGCTCGCGCCGATCAGTGCCTCGACGGCCACGACGCCGATTGCGTCCGCGACGCCCGGGTCGCTCGCGTCCGCCGTCGGCACCTGCCCCCTCGCCGGCTTCGGCCTGCCGAACTCTCGGCTCGCCGCCGTTGTCCCCGCCCCTGTCATCGCCCGTGTTGCTGCCTCGGTCGCCGCCCGCATCGCCACCTGGCCCGGCAGCCCCGGACAGCGCGAGGTCGATGTCCAACCCCGGGCTGCTTTGCGAGCCGGCGTCGGCTCCGGCCCCGGCACGCGGCTTGCGCGCTCCGCGCCGCCGGCGCGACTTGCCACCGGCGCCTTCGTCTTGCGAGGCATCTGCCGTCGCTGCGTCGGGCAGCGCGGGCGGCAAGGGGTTGGCGTCGTCTGGATTCATGCGCGTAGGTCGTCGGTCTGGGGCGGTGAAAGGGGGCCGGGCTCTTGCTCGGGTGGGGCCGTGGGCGGCAGGGCGGCCTGAAGGTCGTCGGCGCGGCCAGCCCCCTGCTCGGGCGCCGGCGCCGCTGGCGCCTCGGCAACGGGCCCCATCGTGGGCCCGGCTGCCGTGGCAGCACCGGGCTCGCTGCCGCCGAGCGAAGCACTGAGCAAAGCCGGAGTCAGGCCAGCCTCGGCATGCGACTCGACGGAGGCATCGGCCACCGGTGCGCCGGTGCCCTCGCCGTCCGGCAGCGCCTCTTCCAGCGGCAAAGTCGCCTGCGGCTCGTCGTCAAGCAGCGACGCTGGCTCGAGCGCAGCCATGGCCGCGGTGGCGTCGCCTTGAGGGCCTGTGAGCGGCGGCAGCTGGTCGAGGGTGGCGAGGCCGAGATCGTCGAGGAACTGGCGTGTCGTCGCATAGAGCGCCGGTCGACCCGGCGCTTCGCGGAAGCCGATGGCCTCGATCCAGCCCCGATCCTCCAGCTGCTTGACGATCTGGCTGCTCACCGTCACGCCACGGATGTCCTCGATGTCGCCACGCGTGACGGGCTGCCGGTAGGCCACGATGGCCAGCGTCTCCATGGCGGCGCGCGAGTACTTCGGCGGCTTCTCGGGATGCAGGCGGTCGAGGTACGGGCGCATCTCCGGCCGGCTCTGCAGCCGCCAGCCCGTGGCCAATGCCACCAGTTCGACCCCGCGGTCTTCCCAGTCGCGCACGAGTTCGTCGAGCAGCTGGCGCAGCGTGTCCGGTCCGATCTCGCCATCGAACAGGGCGCGCATCTCCGCCAGCGGCATCGGCGTATTGGCGCAGATGAGCGCGGTTTCGAGGACTCTCTTGGCCTCGTGCGTGTTCATGACCTCAGGGTGCAGGGCCCGGCGGCGCGCGCGGGCGGGTTGGACGACGACGTCGAAACGGTTCGCTTCAAGGGCCCGCGTGGCCTGGGGCCAGCGGGCGGGTGGCAGCTCGAGGACCGTGCTGAAGACAGGCTGGGGTCCTGCCGGTGCCACCTGGGGGTGGGTGCTCTGGCGGCTGCGGCCGCAAGGGCCAACGCAGCGGAAAAGAGCTCAGTCGACCGACATTGTAGCGCCTGCCACCCGCGCCCAGGCGCGCGCGAAATCGGGCGGTGGCGCGACCTCGAAGGACATCGGCGCGCGCGTCACCGGGTGCCGAAGGGCCAGGCGCACCGCGTGCAGCGCCTGGCGCTCGAGGCCGAGGCCCGGGCGGCCGCCGTACAACGCGTCGGCCAGCAGCGGCCACCCCTTGCTGGCCAGGTGCACGCGGATCTGGTGCGTGCGGCCCGTGTGCAGCTTGCACCGCAAGGCGCTGACCCCCTCGCTTAACGCGATGCACTCGATGTCGGTGCGCGCCTCGCGCCCACCCTGCGCCACGGAGACCACCGCCATGCGCAGCCGCGAGCGCGGGTCGCGGCCGATCGGCGCGTCAATGCGCAACGCCGCCGGCACCGCGCCCCAGGCCAGCGCCAGGTAGCGGCGGTCCACCTCACGCGTTGCGATGTCGCGCACCAGCGCCGTCACCGCGGCCAGCGTCTTGCCCACGAGCATCAGGCCCGAGGTGTCCTTGTCGAGCCGGTGCACGATGCCCGCACGCGGCAAGGCCGCTGCCCCGGCATGGTGGGCCAGCAAGACATTGAGCAGCGTGCCCGACCAGTGCCCGGCGGCCGGGTGCACCACCAGGCCGGCCGGCTTGTGCACGACGAGCAGATGTTCGTCCTCGTGCACGACGACCAGGGTGGGCAGCAGCGCGGGCTCGGGCCGGAAGGCCCGGCTCTCCTCGGTGGGCACGAGGTCTAGCGTGACGGCATCGCCGGCACGCACGCGCCGGGCGGGCACGCGCACCACCTCGCCCAGCCAGCGCGCATGGCCGGCTTCGATGAGGTGCTGCACATGGCTGCGCGAGAACTCCGGCGCCAGCGAGACCAGCACCCTGTCGAAACGCTGCCCGTGCTGGCCGGCCGGCACGACCGCTTCGCGACGCTCGATCGCGGCCTCGCCCTGCGGCTCCGCGTCGCCCTCGGCGGCCGGCTCGAGCGGCGCATCGACAGCGGCACCCGACCCCGGTAGATCCGAGGGCCGCTCCCTATAATCCGCCGCCTTTCGAGCCCTCCCCGCCATCTTCGATGAACGTCCTTCCGGTTTCCCTCGATGCGCGGGTGCGTACACAGGCGCTTGTGGCACGTCGTACGACGGCGCCCATGGCAGTGCTCGCGGCGATGCGTGCAGCGATGCATCCGCTGGCGTTGCCACGGCGCTTTGTGGCGCCCGCCCTGATGCGACTGTCGCGCGCCGCCGCCTTCGCCTCGCTGGGCATGGCGGCGTTGCTGACGCTCGGCTGCAGTTCGCCGCCGAAGACCGAAACTCCCGAGCTCACCGCTGAGCGATTGTATCGAGAGGCCCGCGACGACATCGAGGCCGGTGCCTACGACCGCGCCACCAAGTCGCTCGAGCGCGTCGAGGGCCTGGCGGCGGGCACCCTGCTGGCCCAGCAGGCGCAGATCGACCTCGCCTACGTGCAGTGGAAGGCGACCGAGCGCATCGCGGCGCTCACGACCATCGAGCGCTTCATCAAGCTCAACCCCTCGAGCCCGGCGCTGGACTATGCGATGTACCTGCGCGGGGTCATCAACTTCAACGACAACCTCGGCCTGCTGGGCGTGGTGGCCGGGCAGAAGCTCTCGGAGCGCGACCAGCGCGCCTCGCGCGATGCGTGGCAGGCCTTCAAGCAGCTCGTCGAGCAGTTCCCGCAATCCAAGTACACGCCGGATGCCAGGCTGCGCATGAACTACATCCTCAACTCGCTCGCCGAGTACGAGGTGCACGTGGCACGCTATTACTTCCGCCGCGGCGCCTACGTGGCAGCCGCCAACCGCGCCCAGCAGGCGGTGTCCGAGTATCCGCAGGCGCCGTCCTCCGAGGAAGCGCTCTACCTGATGATGGCCAGCTACGAGAAGCTGCAGCTCGCGCCCTTGCGCGACGCCGCCGAACGCGTGCTGCGCCAGAACCATCCGCAAAGCGCCTTCCTCACGCGCGGGCTCGGTGCCCCTGAGCGCCCCTGGTGGCGTTTGTGGTGAGCCTTCAGTGCGAGGCCGCGAGTTCCTCCAGCCACTTGAGGGCCAGCGCCTCCGTGCCGAGCGCGGCCATCGGCGGCAGGGCGGCCATCAGCTTGCGGCCGTAGCCCATCTGGCGCACGCGCGGGTCGCACAGCACGAGCAGGCCGCGGTCGGTCTCGGTGCGGATGAGGCGCCCGGCCCCCTGCTTCAATGACACCGCTGCCTCGGCGACGAAGTAGTCGTTGAAGGGGTCGCCGCCGCCGGCACGCAGCTGGCGCACGCGCGCCTCGACGAGCGGGTCGTTCGGCGGCGGGAATGGCAGCTTGTCGATGAGCACGCATTGCAGGGCGTCGCCGGGCATGTCGATGCCTTCCCAGAACGAGGCCGAGCCCACGAGGACGGCGCCACGCCCGTCGCGATAGCGCTGCAGCAGCGAGCGGCGCGGCTCGCTGCCCTGCACCAGCACCAAGAGCTCGGGCGCCGCGGCGCGCAGTGCCTCGGCCACCAGCGGCAGCACGCGCAACGTGGTGGTGAGCACGAAGGTACGCCCCCCCAGCGCCCGCGCGCAGCGCCCCGCCAGCGCCCCGACAGCGCCGGGATGCGCCGCGTCGTTCGGCTTCGGAAAGGGTGAAGGCACCCACACCCGAGCGTGCGCCGGATAGTCAAACGGGCTGCCGACGACCAGCCGGGGCGCGTCCTCCAGCCCCGCCTGGGCCGTGAACCACGCGAGCGATTCGTCGGCGCCCAGCGTGGCCGAGGTGAAGATCCATGCCTTCGGCGGGCCGGCACGCTGCTCACTCATCATGGCGCGGATGTCCAGCGGCGACTCCACGAGCCGCGCCTGCTGCGGCGAAAGGTCGATCCAGCGCACCTGCCCGGGCTCGGCCTCCTCCTCGAAGCGGCGCGCGAGGGCGGCCAGCCCCTGGCAGCGCTGCGCCAGCTTGGCGAAGTCCGGCGCCGTCTCGGCCACGCCGGCCAGCGCCGGCACGGCGGCCTCGGCCGCCTCGGCCAGTGCCTGCAGCGGGCCGACGAGACGCTCCTCGTCCGCACGTTCCTCCCAGCGCAGCTTCAGGATGCCGCGCACCTCGCGCAAGGTCCCGGCGCAGGCCAGGCGCAGGTCGCGCGCCGCCCGGTCCATCGCGGCGGCCAGCTCGGCCCAGGGCTTGAGGCCTCGCGCGTGCCTCAGGCCCTGCGCCAGCACGTCGCGCGAAAGGTCGATGGCCTGGCCGGTGGCGAGCGTCGTACCGAGGAACTGCACGCCCGCCTCGACGAGCTGGTGTGCCTCGTCGAAGACGGCGACCTCCACCGTCGGCAGGAGCTCGGCGACGCCGCTGTCGCGCAGCGCCAGATCGGCAAAGAAGAGATGGTGATTGACCACCACGAGGTCGGCGGCCATCGCCTCGCGGCGCGCCTGCACGACGTGGCAGTTGCGGTACTCCGGGCAATCGATGCCCAGGCAGTTGTCGCGCGTCGAGGTCACGATCGGGATGACCGGCGAGCGCTCGTCCAGGCCCTCCACTTCGGCAAGGTCGCCCGTGCGCGTGGACTGCGCCCAGGCGCTCACGCGCTGCAGCGCGCGCACGGCCATGCGGTCGGGCAGTTGCCCTTCGGCCTCGGCCTGCTGCAGGCGGTGCCGGCACAGGTAGCTCGCGCGCCCCTTGAGCAGGGCGCGCCGCACGGGCACACTGAGCTGGTCCACGAGCCTGGGGAGGTCGCGCAGGAAGAGCTGGTCCTGCAGGCTCTTGGTGGCGGTGCTCACGAGCGCGCGCCGCCCCGAGAGCAGCAGCGGCACGAGGTAGGCGTAGGTCTTGCCCACGCCCGTGCCGGCCTCGGCCACCAGCGCCTCGCGGTGCTCGACGGCGTGCGCGATGGCCAGCGCCAGCTGGTCCTGTGCCTGGCGCGGCACGAAGGCCGCGTCCGCCGCCGCCAGGGGGCCGTCGATGGCGAACGCGCGCGCCACCGCCGCCGCCAGGGCCGACGCTTCGGTCGGTGGCGACGCCTCGGGCGGGCTTGTCATCCGCGCGTCGGGCCGGCGGCCACGGGGCGCCGGCTCATGCCGGCTCGGGCGGGTCGAGCTCGGCCTCGAGGCGGGCGATCTGGTCGCGCAGCAGGAGGCGCCGCTTCTTCAGACGGCGCATGGCCAGTTCGTCGCCGGGCCGTTCGTCTCCGGCATTGCGGTCGATCAGCTCGTCGAGGTCGGCGTGCTCGATCCGAAGCTCGATGAGGCGGCGCTGGGGCGAGTGCAGGTTCTGGTCCATGGCATCACGCTTTCTGGGCTGGGCCGCGGTGCGGGCGCACGGGCGCCCCTCTTGGTGTCGAGGACCAGTTTATATTCGCCCGCATGGGCACCCTCCACGCCGCAGCCAACTTCCGCTTCAGCGCGGCCACCGGCCTGCACCGCGGCGACCGGGCCTACCAGCAGGACCAGGTGCAGGTCATGGCCCACCCCAAGGTGCCCGGCTCGGTGCTGGCCATCGTGGCCGACGGCATGGGCGGCAAGAGCGGCGGGCGCAAGGCAGCCGACCAGGTGCTGCTCACCGGCCACCAGGTCTTCGAGCGCTTTGTGCCGACCAGCGACGACCCGTCCGAGATGCTCAAGCAGATGGTGCTCGAGTCGCACCTGATGATCAAGCTGACGGCCATCACCTCCGAGGAAGAGCCGCACAGCACCATCGCCGCGTTCTGCATCAGCCCCAACCTCACCTGCGACGTGGTGCATGCCGGCGATTCGCGCGTCTATCACTTCCGCGGCGCCGAGATGATGAAGCGCACGGTGGACCACAGCTTCGTGCAGCGCCTCATCGACGAGGGCAAGATCAGCGAGGAGGCGGCGAACACGCACCCGCAAGCCAACCTGCTCACCGGCTGCCTGGGCACGCAGGCCGACCCGCCGATCGCGCTGTGGCACATTGACCGTCTCGAGTTCGGCGACACCGTGCTGGCCTGCTCCGACGGCCTGTGGCACTACTTCACGCCCAAGGAGATCGGTGCCATCGTGCACGCGCTGCCGCCGCGCGAGGCCAGCGAGATGCTCGTGACCAAGGCGCGCCAGCGGGCGCGCGGCGGCGGCGACAACCTCTCGGTGGCGCTGGCGCGCATCGACCCACTGCGGCCCGAACGGCCTGCGGCACCGGCGTTGGGCACGATCCGCGCGACTTGAGAGTGACGCCCGCTCGACGGGCGCAGCTTCGGCAGCGCCCCGTCAGCGCGGCGGCGGCGGCTGACTCGCGGCGCCGGGGCGTGGCAGCGGGTCGACACGTCGGCCGGAGGCCGCACGATCGGCCTGCCGCCGTTCAATGCGTTCGCGCACCGCATCGGTCTGCTGCCGCCGCCGATCTGCGTCGTGCACCCTCTCGGCCGCCTCGGCCTCGCGCGCCGAGGCTGCTGCCGCCGGATCGAGCGCGCGCCGCACGCGCAGCACGGGCGCTGGCCTGGAGGCCGGCACCACAGGCGCCGACGCCGCCCTCCAAGGCGCCCCAGAAACGTCGCCAGGCGCCGCAGGCCTCCCAGCCAGCCCATCCGCCATCTCAGCGGCCGGTGCGCTGGCGCCGCCCGCAGTCGCTGCGGCCGCTGCCTGCCTGGCCGCAACGGCACGGCGCCGCTCCTCAGCCCGGGCGCGCCGCTCGGACTCCTCCACGCGCAACTCGCGTTCGCGCAGCGGGGCCAGGGCCTCACGCCGGCGTCGGCGCACGTCGTCCAGGCATGCCGTCGTCGCAAAGCGCTCGCGGCAACCTGCCTCCTCTTCGGCGAGGGTCTTCAGTGTCAGCCGGCGGTGCTCGGCGATCGCCGCCCGCTCCCCGGCCACCGACGGCGCCGGCAGGCTGGCCGATGGCGCGCGCACCGGGTCGGCGGCACCCGCAGTGAACGGCACCACCAGCCATACCGCAAACGACAGGAGCAAAGGCCACCGTCCGGCCGCGCCGGCAGCCGCACCAGCAAGGCGGGCTTGGCATCGGCAAGCGCGCGGCTTCATGTGAGGGAAGTGTCCACCTCGCGCCGGCCAAGCGCAAGAAACTGGGCCGACTGCATCTCGGCCAGGCGCGAGACCGTGCGCGGGAACTCGTGCGCGAGCGGGCCTTCGGTGTAGAGCTCCACCGGCGGAACCTCGGCCGAGACGATGAGCTTGACACGGCGGTCGTACAGCACGTCCACGAGCCAGGTGAAGCGGCGCGCCTCGCTGGCCAGGCGCGGCGACATCTGCGGCACGCCCGAAAGCAGCACGGTGTGGAAGCGCGCCGCCAGCTCCAGGTAGTCGTTCTGCGAACGCGGCCCGCCGCACAGCGTGCGGAAGTCGAACCACACCACGCCGCCGGCGCGGCGGATGCTCTTGATCTCGCGGTGCTCGATGTGCAGCACGGGGTCCTCGTCGCGCGCCTCGGCGAGCTCGTCGAAGGCGCGCCGGAAGGCGGTGTCGGCCTCCTCGCCGAGCGGGCAGTGGTACATGTGCACGTGCCCGAGCGCGATCTGCCGGTAGTCGGTGCCGGCATCGACGTTGATGACCTCCATCCTGGCCTTCAGCAGCTCGATGGCCGGCAGGATGCGGTCGCGATGCAGGCCGTTCGGGTAGAGGCCGTCGGGGTGGAAGTTCGACGTCGTGACGATGCTCACCCGGTTGGCATACAGCGCCTCGAGCAGGCGGTGCAGGATCATCGCGTCGGTGACGTCGGCGACGTGGAACTCGTCGAAGCAGATGAGCCTGAAGCGCCGCGCCATGCGCCTGCCGAGTTCGTCGAGCGGGTTGACGGTGCCCTTCAGCTCCTGCAGCTCGCGGTGCACCTCGCGCATGAACTCGTGGAAGTGCAGGCGCGTCTTGCGTGTCAGCGGCACGCTCTGGAAGAAGCAGTCCATGAGGAAGCTCTTGCCGCGCCCGACGCCACCCCACATGTACACGCCGCGCGGGATCGGCGGGCGCACGAGCAGCTTGGTCACCGCATTGCCGCGCCGCGCCTTGTAGGCGATCCACTCTTCCTCGCAACGCTCGAGCGCCGCGATGGCGCGCTGCTGCGCCGGGTCGCCCGCATACCCACGCTCGGCGAGCGTGGCCTCGTACAGCTGGCGCACCCCCACCTGATCGCCCACCTGCGTGGCGTCAGAAGTTCAGGGTGCGCTTGTCCACCGCGAGCGCGGCTTCCTTGGTCGCCTCGCTGAGCGAGGGGTGCGCGTGGCAGATGCGGGCGATGTCCTCGGCGCTCGCCTTGAATTCCATCGCCACCACCGCCTCGGCGATCAACTCGCTCGCCATCGGGCCGACGATGTGCACGCCGAGGATCTCGTCGGTCTTGGCGTCGGCCAGGAACTTGACCATGCCGGTCGTGTCGCCGAGCGCCCGCGCGCGGCCGTTGGCCATGAACGGGAACGTGCCGGCCTTGTAAGCCGCGCCGCGCGCCTTGAGCTGCTGCTCCGTCTCGCCGACCCAGGCGATCTCGGGGCTCGTGTAGATGACCCAGGGGATGGTGTTGAAGTTGACGTGCCCGTGCTGGCCGGCGATGCGCTCGGCCACGGCCACGCCCTCCTCCTCGGCCTTGTGCGCGAGCATCGGGCCGCGCACCACGTCGCCCACGGCCCACACACCCGGCAGGCTGGTGCGGCACTCGCCGTCGACGACGATGGCGCCACGCTCATCGAGCTTCAGCCCCACCGCCTCGGCGTTGAGGCCGGTGGTGTTGGGGACGCGACCGATGCTGACGATGAGCTTGTCCACCGCCAGCGACTGCGCACCACCCTTGGCGTCTGCGTAGGCGACGGTGACGCCTTTCTTGTCCGCCTTGATCTCGCCGACCTTCACGCCGAGCTCGATCTTCAGGCCCTGCTTCACGAAGGCCTTGTGCGCCTCCTTGGCGATCTGCTCGTCGACCGCACCCAGGAACGTCGGCAGTGCTTCGAGCACCGTGACCTCGGCACCCAAGCGACGCCAGACCGACCCCATCTCGAGGCCGATGACGCCGCTGCCGATGAGACCCAGCTTCCTGGGCACGGCCCCGATGCGCAGCGCGCCGTCGTTGCTGAGGATCTTGTCCTCGTCGAAGGGCGCGCCGGACAGCGGGCGCGCGATCGAGCCGGTGGCCACGATCACCTGCCTGCCGACGAGCGTCTCGGTCGCGACGCCAGCGACCGCGACTTCGTAGCCGCCGTCCACCGCCTTCACGAAGGAGCCGCGGCCATGGAAGAAGCTGACCTTGTTCTTCTTGAAGAGGTAGAGGATGCCGTCGTTGTTCTGCTTCACGACGGTGTCCTTGCGGGCCAGCATCTTCTTGACGTCGATGCTCAGCTCCTTCAGGCCGATGCCGTGGTCGGCAAAGGCGTGGCCGGCGTGCTCGAAGTGCTCGCTGCTCTGCAGCAGGGCCTTGCTTGGGATGCAGCCCACGTTCGTGCAGGTGCCGCCCGGCGCAGGGCCGCCCGCGGCGTTCTTCCACTCGTCGACGCAGGCAGTATTGAAGCCAAGCTGCGCCGCGCGGATGGCAGCGATGTAGCCGCCGGGGCCGCCGCCGATGACGACGACGTCAAAATTCTTGCTGGCCATGTCTGCTGCTGCCTCAGATGTCGAACAGCAGGCGCGCAGGATCCTCCAGCGCCTCCTTCATCGTCACCAAGCCGAGCACCGCCTCGCGCCCGTCGATGATGCGGTGGTCGTAGCTCATGGCGAGGTAGTTGATCGGGCGCACGACGACCTGGCCGTTCTCCACCACCGCGCGGTCCTTGGTGGCGTGCACGCCGAGGATGGCGCTTTGCGGCGGATTGATGATGGGGGTGGAGAGCATGGAGCCGAACACGCCGCCATTGCTGATCGAGAAGGTGCCGCCGGAAAGCTCGTCGATCGACAGCTTGCCCTCACCTGCCTTCTTGCCGAACTCGGCGATCTTCTTCTCGATGTCGGCAAAGCTCATCTGGTCGGCATTGCGCAGGATGGGTACCACCAGGCCGCGCGGCGAACCCACTGCGATGCCGATGTCGAAGTAGCCGTGGTACACGATGTCGGTGCCATCGACGCTGGCGTTGAGCACCGGGTACTTCTTGAGCGCCGCCACTGCGGCCTTGACAAAGAAGCTCATGAAGCCGAGCTTGGTGGCGTGCTCCTTCTCGAACTTCTCCTGGAAGCGCTTGCGCATCTCCATCAACGGGGCCATGTTGACCTCGTTGAAGGTGGTGAGGATGGCGTTCGTCGACTGGCTCTGAAGCAGCCGCTCGGCGACGCGCGCGCGCAGGCGGGACATCGGCACGCGCTGCTCGGGCCGGTCTCCCAGGTTCATGCTCATGGGCGCGGAAACCGCTGGCAGCGGCTTCGCGATGGAGGGCGCCGCAGGCGCTGCCGCAGCAGGCACGGCAGCCTTCGGCGCCGCGGCGCCGGCAACCGCGCCAAGCACGTCGCCCTTGGTCACACGGCCGTCCTTGCCCGTGCCGGCCACGCTGCCGGCCGGCAGGTTGTTGTCGGCCATCAACTTGGCGGCGGCGGGCATGGCCACGCCGGCCTTGCCGGCCGCGGCGGCAGCCGGTGCCGCAGGTGCCACAGCGGCGACTGGCGCCGGCGCGGCCGCGCCGGCCTTGCCTTCGGTGTCGATCTTTGCGATCACCTGGTCGCCGACGACGCTGCCGCCGTCGCCCACCACATGCTCGGCGAGCACCCCGGCCGCGGGTGCCGGCACCTCGAGCACGACCTTGTCGGTCTCGATCTCGATCAGGATCTCGTCCATGGCCACGGCTTCGCCGGGCTTCTTCTTCCACTGGAGCAGGGTCGCTTCGGCGACCGATTCCGACAGTTGCGGAACCTTGACTTCAACGATGGCCATCTGGATTGTTCTCGTGTGTCGGTGTTACTTGCTTAGCACGAAGCCCTTGAGCTTGCCGAAGGCCTGTTCGAGCAGCGCCTTCTGCTGTTCCATGTGCAGGTGCGAATAGCCCACCGCCGGCGACGCCGACGCCGGCCGCCCGGCATAGCCGAGCTTCTGGCCTTCGCTCATGTTCTCGTGTATCTGGTGCTGGATGAAGAACCACGCGCCCTGGTTCTGCGGCTCGTCCTGGCACCACACCACCTCGGTGGCGTTCGGGAAGCGCTTCATCTCGGCCGCAAAGGCGCGGTGCGGGAACGGATAGAGCTGCTCGACGCGCACGATGGCCACGTCCCAGGCCTTCTTCTCGTCGCGCTTGCGGACGAGGTCGTAGGCCACCTTGCCGGAACAGGCGATGACGCGCTTGACCTGCTCGCCCTCCACCTCCTTGCGCTGCGGGCCGATGACGGTGCGGAACTCTCCCTTGGTGAACTCGGACAGCGGCGAGGTCGCATCCTTGGCGCGCAGCAGGCTCTTGGGCGTGAGGATGATGAGCGGCTTCCTGAACTGCCGCACCATCTGCCGGCGCAGCAGGTGGAAGATCTGGCTGGCGCTGGTGGGCTGCACGATCTGCATGTTGTTGTCGGCCGCCAGTTGCATGAAGCGCTCCAGGCGCGCCGAGCTGTGCTCGGGGCCCTGGCCCTCGTAGCCGTGCGGCAGCATGAGCGTCAGGCCGTTGACGCGCCCCCACTTCACCTCGCCGCTGGCGATGAACTGGTCGATCACCACCTGCGCGCCGTTGGCGAAGTCGCCGAACTGCGCCTCCCAGATGACGAGCGTGTTCGGCTCGGCCGAGGCGTAGCCGTACTCGAAGCCGAGCACCGCCTCCTCGGAGAGGATGGAGTCGATGACGACGAAGGGCGCCTGCCCGTCGGCCACGTTCTGCAGCGGGACGTAGGTGCCGGTGTCCCACTTCTCCCGGTTCTGGTCGTGCAGCACCGCGTGGCGGTGCGTGAAGGTGCCGCGGCCGCAGTCCTCGCCCGAGAGACGCACGGCATAGCCACTCGCCACCAGCGAGGCATAGCCGAGTGTCTCGCCCATGCCCCAGTCGACGTTGATCTCGCCGCGACCCATGGCGGCGCGGTCGGCGTAGACCTTCTCGACCAGCGGATGGGCCTTGAAGGTCGGCGGGATCGTCGTCACGCGCTCGGCGAGGCGCTGGATCTCGGCCAAAGGCAGCGCCGTGTCGGCCGCATCGGTCCACTTCTTGCCCAGGAAGGGTGCCCAGTCGACCGCGTACTTGCTCTTGAAGTTGGTGAGCACGGGGTCGACGGTGTGCTTGCCCGCGTCCATGGCAGCGCGGAAGTCCCGCGCCTTCTGGTCCGGGCCATCGGAGGGCAGCACGCCCTGCGCCACCAGCTTGTCGCCATAAAGCCTGCGCGTGCCCGGGTGCTTGGCGATCACCTTGTACATCAGCGGCTGCGTCAGGCTCGGCGTGTCCTGCTCGTTGTGGCCGAGCTTGCGGAAGCAGATGATGTCGACGACCACGTCCTTCTTGAACTGCTGGCGGTAGTCCATCGCCAGTTGCGTGCACAGCACCACCGCCTCGGGGTCGTCGCCGTTGACGTGCAGCACGGGCGCCTCGATCATCTTCACGACGTCGCTGCAATACAGGGTGCTGCGGCTGTCGCGCGGGTCGCTGGTCGTGAAGCCGATCTGGTTGTTCACCACCAGGTGCACCGTGCCGCCGGTGAAGTAGCCGCGCGTCTGCGCCAGCGCCAGCGTCTCCATGACCACGCCCTGGCCGGCGAAGGCGGCGTCACCGTGCACAAGCACCGGCAGCACCTGGGCGCCGGTCTTGTCGCCACGGCGTTCCATGCGCGCCTTGACGCTGCCCTCGACGACCGGGTTGACGATCTCGAGGTGGCTCGGGTTGAAGGCCAGGCTCAGGTGCACCGGCCCGCCGGGCGTGGTGATGTCGCTCGAGAAGCCCTGGTGGTACTTCACGTCGCCGGAGGGCAACGCCTCGGGCGCCGTGTGGTCGAACTCGGCGAACAGGTCCTTGGGCATCTTGCCCAGCGTGTTGACGAGCACGTTCAGGCGCCCGCGGTGCGCCATGCCGATGACGATCTCCTGCACGCCGTGCGTGCCGGCGCGCTGCACCACCTCGTCCATGCTGGCGATGAAGCTCTCGCCGCCCTCGAGGCTGAAGCGCTTCTGGCCGACGTACTTGGTGTGCAGGAAGCGCTCCAGGCCCTCGGCGGCGGTGAGTCGATCGAGGATGTGGCGCTTCTTCTCCGCCGCGAAGGTCGGCTTGCTGCGGATCGACTCCAGCCGCTCCTGCCACCAGCGCTTCTCGGCGGGGTCGGTGCAGTGCATGAACTCCGGCCCGATGGTGCCGCAGTAAGTCTCTCGCAGCGCCTGCACGATCTCGCGCAGGGTCATGTTCTCGGACTTCGTGAAGTACGTGTTCGTGGCCGAGAACGTGATGTCCATGTCCGACTCGGTCAGGTCGTAGAACGCCGGCTCGAGTTCGGGGATCTTGGGGCGCTCGGTGCGCTTGAGCGGGTCGAGGTCGGCCCAGCGGCTGCCGAGGAAGCGATAGGCCGCGATGAGCGACTGCACGTGCACCTGCTTGCGCGCCACCGCGAGGTCGGCCTCGCTCGCCTTGAGCGCGAAGGCGTTGGCCTTGGCGCGCAAAGCGAAGCTCTCGACCACGGGCGCATGCGCGACGTCGCGGTTCTCGCTGCCGTCGACGGCGGGCACGTGCTGCAGGTTGTCGAAGTAGGCGCGCCAGTTGTCGGGCACGCTGCCGGGGTTGTCGAGATAGGCCTCGTACAACTCCTCGACGTAGGGGGCGTTGCCCCCGAACAGGTACGAGTTGGACCTGTACTGCTGCATCATCTTTCGCTCACCTTCGCGCCCCCGGTTTCCAGGGGCTCAGGATGGGTTGCAGGAACCTTCCGCGTTCCCCGGCTTCACCGGGCTGGCGGAGTAGCGATCCGCCTTGCGGCCGGCCGGGCCGTCCGCGCGGGGCGGCCGAGGCAGATCGTCAAGGGGACGGGAAGGGACGGAAACGGTCTTCTCTTCGGGCCGGCACTCTAACACCGGGTACCTCGTCCGCGCCCTTCGTCGTCGGGCCGAATTAGGCGCCTTCAACCCTTCTATTTCGCTGACAGGACCACCGCGCCGGGCCCGATGCTGTCGGCCCCATGCCACAGGCGCCGCCGACCCTGCCCGCGAGCCCCGGCGCGCGGCGAGTCGTCTACCTGAACGCGCTCGCACCCGCCAAGCCTGCCACCGGTGCCGCGTGCAACGGCTGCGGGCTGTGCTGCGCCGCCGAGCCCTGCCCGCTGGGTATGCTGCTGTCGCGCCGCCGCCGCGGCACCTGCGCCGCCTTGCGCTGGTCGCCGCGCGAGCGTCGCTATCTGTGCGGCGCGCTCGCCGAGTCCGCGCTGTGGTTGCCCTGGCTGCCCG
>JALHOU010000094.1:6676-16696 GCA_022842825.1 Rubrivivax sp. | reverse complement strand
ACGGCGAAGAGCGCCGCCGCCTGCCTGGCGAGCGGGCCGATCGCGGCCGCCGGCACCGGGCCGGGCACCTCCGATGCCGCGGATGGCGCCCAGCCCGGCGAGGGACGACGGGTCATGGGCACAGCGGCATCGCCCGCAGCGGCGTCAGGCGCACCCGCGCGAGCAGCGGCAGCACTGGTAGCAGCAGCAGCAGCAGCGACGGCAGCAGCGGCACCCGCCAATTCAGACCCCTTGCGCCGAGCGCGTAGCGCGCTCAGGCAGCCACGGCGCCGAACAACTCGTCGACGGCGCGGGCCACGCGCGTGCCGGCGTCGGTGTCGTCCAGCGGGTTGCGGCGCAGCCGGTGGCGCAGGGCCGGTGCGGCCACGGCGCGCAGGTGCGCGTCGGTGACGGTGGCGGCGCCGTCGTACGCAGCGAGCGCTCGCGCCGCGCGCACGAGCGTGAGCTCGCCCCGCAGGCCGTCGGTGCCGAGCTTCATGCACAGGCCGGCCGCGCGCTCCAGCGCAAAGGCTGGCACCTCCACGCCCGGGAGCCGTCGGCGTGCCGCCAGCAGGCGGCGGCGCACGCGCGCCTCCTCGTCGGCCCAGTGCTCGGCGAAGGCGGCCGGGTCGCGCTCGTAGGCGTCGCGCCGGCGCACGACCTCGACGCGCTGCGCCAGGTCCTGCGGCGTCTTCACGTCGACCGCGAGGCCGAAGCGGTCGAGCAGCTGCGGCCGCAGCTCGCCCTCCTCGGGGTTGCCGCTGCCCACGAGCACGAAGCGCGCCGGGTGCTGCACCGAAAGGCCTTCCCGCTCGACCCGGTTCTCGCCCGAGGCGGCGGCGTCGATGAGCAGGTCGACGAGGTGGTCGTCGAGCAGGTTGACCTCGTCGATGTAGAGGTAGCCGCGATGCGCCCGCGCGAGCAGCCCCGGCTCGAAGCGCTTCTGCCCGTGCGCCAGCGCATGCTCGAGGTCGAGCGCCCCGAGCACGCGGTCTTCGGTGGCGCCCAGCGGGAGGTCGACCACCGGCACCGCCACGGTGGCCGCGGGCAGGCGCCGGCTGGCGCCGTTCACGGCGCCGTTCGTGGTGCCGTTCGTGGTGCCGTTCCTGGCGCCATTGGTCGCACCCTTCGCCCCACCGTTCGCGACGCCGTCGCGATGCTCGCAACGCTCGCACAGGCCGGCCGGCTTCTCGGGCTCGCAGCCGTAGCGGCAGCCGGCCACCACCTTCATCGGCGGCAGCAACGCCGCCAGCGCGCGCACGGCAGTCGACTTGCCGGTGCCGCGGTCGCCGAAGACGAGCACGCCGCCGACGCTCGGGTCGACGGCGGTGACGAGCAGCGCCCGCCGCATGTCCTCCTGGCCGACGATGGCGGTGAATGGGAAGGCTGCGGGCATCAAGGGTCTCCGTTCACTGGTCGACGGTGCGCAGGCGCTGCCGCGCGCGGCGCAGCGCCCAGAGCACCACGGCGCCGGCCACGGGCACGGCGCCGAGCACGACGAGCGCGGCATCCACCGGCACGCCGCCGGCCTCCAGGCCCTTGGCCACATAGGCGACGAGGCCGATCACGTAGTACAGGATGGCGGCCACGCTCAGGCCCTCCACCGTCTGTTGCAGGCGCAACTGCTGGCGCGCCCGCCGCTCCATCGAGGCGAGCAGCTGCTGGTTCTGCTTCTCGCGCGCGATGCCCACGCGCGTGGCGAGCAGCGAGCTCGCCTGCGACACGCGGTCGGAGAGGTCGTGCAGGCGCTGCTCGACGTTCATGCACGTGGCCACCGCGGGCGAGAAGCGGCGCGACATGAACTCGGCAATGGTCTGCATCCCCTCGATGCGCGCCTCGCGCAGCTCCTCGATGCGGCGGCCGACGAGGTCGGAATAGGCGCGGCAGGCCCCGAACCGGAAGCGGCTCGCGGCGAGGCCGCTCTCGACCTCGGCCGCCAGCCGTGTCAGTTCGTGCAGCAGTTCCTCGCCGCGGCCGTCGTCGCGGGCGATGCCGTCGGTGAGCTGCGCCAGGGCGCTCTCGATGGCGGCGATGCGCGGCGACTGCCTTCGCGCGATCGGCAGCGCCAGCAGCGCCAGCATGCGGTAGGCCTCGATCTCGAGCAGGCGCTGCAGCATGCGGCCGGCCTGCTGCGGATTGAAGCCGACGTCGAGCAGCAGCATGTGCACGCTGCCGTCGGGGCGCAGGCGAAAGTCGGTGTAGGCCAGGCCGGCGCCATTGGCGATGCTGGAGCCGACGACCGGCTGGCCGAAGAGCGCGGCCAGCTCGTCGGCGTCGGCGCCGCGGGCGGCGCCCGCTCCGGCCCGGGTGCCCGCGCTTGCCGAGCGGATGTCGACCCGGGCCGCGACGATCGTCTGCCCGGGAATGCGCTCGAGCCAGCCCTCGGGCAGCGACCGCCATGGCGCGGGGCCGGCAGCGCCCCGTTCGGCCCCGCCGGGCGGCGATGACGCGGGCTGCGGTTGCAGGAAGAGGTAACCCGAGAACTCGCCGTGCCGCTCCCACTTGAGGCGCAGGCCCGCGAGCGTCACGCGCCACAGCGTCTCCGCCGGGCCCGGTGGGGAGGCGCCGGACTTCTGCGCCAGCCGGCCAAGGTGAGCCATCTCGGCCGCGCGCGCCTCCTCCGGCACCAGTACCGCCACGTAGCCGACGACCGACGGCGTCGAGACGGGCTCGAAGGGACGGGCATGGACCTCGTCGGCCAGTACCTGCCGCTGAGGATGATCCGGAGGCAACGTCGTCATGCAGATGATCAATGTCATGCAAAGTTGACACTTTGGCAAGTCATGCGATTACCATCAGGGCGATCCCTCAGGCAACGAAAGCCGCACGCGAGGCCCCGTGGGCGACAATGCGCCTTGTCAGAGCGACGTCATGTCTGAACCCACGCCCCCCCAGGACCTCGGCGAGCTGTCGGAGCATGCGCCGGCGTTGGCGGCCGTGGTGGCGCAGGTGGCCAGCGACGTCGCCATCGTCATCGACACCGAAGGCGTGATCCGCAGCGTCGCCGACGGCGGCGCCGCGCTGTCGCCGTCCATCGCCGGCTGGGTCGGCCGGCGCTGGGTCGACACGGCGACGCCAGACTCGCAGCGCAAGCTGCAGTCGCTGCTCGAAGAGGCCCGCCAGGGCAGCGGCGCGGCGCGGCGGCGCGAAGTCAACCATCCCGGGCCGGGCGGCAGCGACATCCCGGTGGCGTGGTCGGCCATCCGCCTGGGCCAGCAGGGCCCGGTGGTGGCCGTCGGGCGCGACCTGCGCGCGGTGGTGGCGATCCAGCAGCGTTTCCTTGCCGCGCAGCAGGACCTCGAGCGCGACTACTGGCGGCGGCGCGAGACCGAGAACCGCTACCAGCGCCTGTTCCAGGTGGCCAGCGACGCCGTGCTCGTGCTGGACGCGTCGACCCAGGAGCTGCTCGAGTGCAACGACACCGCGCGCCTGATGTTCCCGGGCATCGGCCTCGGTGAAGGTCAGGGGCCCGGGTCGGGCCGGCCGTGGCCCTCGGGCCTGCCGCGCCTGGCACGGGCGGCGGTGGCGGAGCTGCTCGTCGCGGCGGCCACCAGCGACCGCGCCGCCGAGATCCGCGTGCGGGCGCTTCCCGACAGCGCGGCCTGCGCCATGTCGGCCACGCCGTTCCGCGTCGGTGACCGGCTGCAGTTGCTGGTACGCGCCCGTCGCGAGCTGCCGGGCGGCGTCGACGCCGCCGACCTGCGCCATGCCGCCAACGTCGTCGAGACCACGCCCGACGCGGTGGTCGTCACCGATTCCTCGGGCCGCGTGCAGCTGGCCAACCCTTCCTTCGTCGCCCTCGTCGACCGCGGCGACGAGGCGCACCTGCGTGGGCACCTGCTGTCCGAGCTGACCGGCGACCAGCACGGCCGCTGGTCCGAACTGCTGGAGCGCGCGCGCACCCAGGGCATGGCCCAGATGGAGCCCTTGCACCTCAACGTCGGTGCCGTCTCCACGGCCACGCGCGTGAACGCGGCGCTGCTCACCGATGGCGAGCAGGAGGCGGTGGGTTTCGTGATGCAGGTGCTGTCACCCGGCGCCACGCCGGCCGTCGCGGCCACGCCGCTGTGGACGGAGCTCGCCGAAGCCGCCAGCCGCCTGGGCACCGCGCCGCTGGAGTCACTGCTCACCGAAGTGACGCTCGCCGCCGAGCGCCACCTGGTGAAGCGGGCCTGGGCCCTGAGCGCCGGCCGCGTCGACGAGTGGGCGGCGCTGCTGGGTCAGAGCGTCGAGGGCCTGCACCTGCGGCTGCAGCGCCTTGGCCTGGACGAGGGTGGCGAGTCGATGGCGGCGGCGCCCCGCGCCGGCACCACGCACTAGCGCCCGCCGCTCCGCGCGCAGGCCACCACCGCGCCGCACCGGGCAGGACCACCGAGACGATCAGGCACTGCCGAACGGCGAGCCACGATGCCCACCGACCCCGCGTTCGGCCAGGCCGACCTCACGAACTGCGAGCGCGAGCCGATCCACCTCGCCGGCGCCGTGCAGTCGCACGGCATGGTGCTGGCGCTGCGCGAGGCCGACCTCGTCATCCTGCAGTCGAGCGTGAACGCGCAGGCGATGCTGCGTCGGCCGGCCGAGGAGCTGGTCGGCGACACGCTCGCGCGCCTGGGCGGCGACATCGTCGAACAAGTGCGAGCGCTGCTGCAGGGCGCCGACCTGCAGGGGCCGGCGCCGCTGCGCGCGGTCGTCGGGCCGGCGCAGGCGCCGCGCCGATTCGAGGGCGCGCTGCACCGGCATGCCGGCGGCGTGCTGGTGCTCGAACTGGAGCCGCTCGCCGACGACGTGCCCGGCATCGCCCCTGGGCTTGAAGTGCCCTCCGGCCGGCTGGGCGCCACGCTCGCCGCGGCGGTGCAGCGCATCAGCGCGGCGCCGTCGATCGGCGTGCTGTGCGACGCGATGGCGCAGGTGATGCGCGACCTCACCGGCTACGACCGTGTGATGGTCTACCGCTTCGACCCCGACGGCCATGGCAAGGTGATCGCCGAGGCGCGCGACGCGCGCCTGCCGCCTCTGCTCGGCCATCACTACCCGGCCAGCGACATCCCGCGGCAGGCGCGCGCGCTGTACCTGAAGAACCGCGTGCGCATGCTGGTCGACGTGGATGCGCCGACGCCGGCGCTGCACCCGCCGGTGCTGCCGCCCACGGGCGGCCCGCTGGACATGTCGTTGTGCCAGCTGCGCGCGATGTCGCCGATCCACCTGCAATACCTGCGCAACATGGGCGTGACCGCGACCATGTCGGTCTCGCTCGTGCGCGAGGGCCAACTGTGGGGGCTGGTCGCCGCGCACCACCAGGCGCCGCGGCGCCTGCGCTGCTCGCTGCGCGCCGCCGCCGAGCTGCTGGGCGAGGTGGCCTCCACGCGCATCACCGCGATCGAGAACTACGCGCACGCGCAAGTGGCGCTGATGGTGCGCCGGCTCGAGCAGCGCCTGGTGGAAGCCACCTCCACTGAGGGCGACTGGCGCTACGCCCTTTTCCGCAACCCGCGCACGCTGCTGCAGCCGCTGGAGGCGACGGGCGTGGTGCTCTTCCACGAGGAAGAGCTGCTCACGGCCGGCGAGGTGCCCTCGACGCCCGAGTTGCGCGCGCTGCTCGACTGGGTGCGCGCGCAGCCAGGCCACGAACCGCTCGCCACCTCGACGCTGGGCGTCACGCAGCCCGAACTGCGCTCGATGACGCCGACCGCCAGCGGCGTGCTCGCGGTGCGCCTGTCGGCCTCGCGGCCCGACTACCTGATCTGGCTGCGCAAGGAGCAGCTTCTCACCGTCACCTGGGCCGGCGAACCGAGCAAGCCGATGGTCGGCGACAACCCGCTCGAGCTCGCGCCGCGCCGCTCGTTCGCGGCCTGGTCGGAGATCGTGCGCGGCACGGCGGTGCCCTGGTCGACAAGCGAGCTGGCTCTCGCGCGCGCCATCGGCGTGGCGCTGGTCGATATCGCCGTGCAGGTGCAGGCGGTGCGCCTGCTCATTGCCGAGCACCAGCTGAATGAGATACGCGCCTCGATGACCGACGCGCGCGAGCCGGTGCTCGTGTGCAACGCCGAAGGGGGCGTGATCTTCAGCAACGACGCAATGCGCGGCCTGATGCCCCGATCGATCGCGTCCGGGCAGGCGCTTTCCACGCTCTTCGCGCAACCGGCCGAGATCGACGCGGCGTTTGCACGCCTGCGCGAGAGCCCGCAGCCATGGCGGCGCGAGCTCGATCTCGCCACCGACCCGCCCGTCCCGGTGGCCGTGCGTGCGGAGGTCATCACCGGCCGGATGGGGCATCCGCTCGGGCACGTGGTCGTCCTCACCGACCTGCGCGAGACGCGGCGCGCCGACGCCGCCCGCCTGCATCTCGAAGAGGCGCTGCGGCTGGCCGCGCGCGGCACGCTGCGCGAGTCCGACGACGTGGTCTCCGCCATCCTCACCAACGCGAGCCTGGCGGCGATGGACATCGCCGATGCACGCGGCGGCCCGCCCGTGGCCCCGCTGCTCGAGGAGGTGGAGGCGGCGGCGCGCCGGGCGGCGGCGCTGTACGCGCAGATCCGCGAGCACGGCTGACGCCGGCACGCGCCGGGCGGCCCGGGAGGGGAGCAGCAGCCCACTCTCGCACGGTTCGTGCGCCTTCGGTGGCGCAGGCCCGGCAGGGGCGGCCACGATAATCCGCCGATGACCATCTTCTACTGGGTGATGGCCGTCCTCGTCGTCGGCACCGTCGTCCCGTCCGCGTTCTTCCTCGTCCTCTACGTCGTCACCGGCGAGGACGCCTGCGCAAGGCGCGCGCGCACGCTGTTCATGTTCACGCGGCTGTTCACGATGCTCGGCCTGAACATCCTGATCTGGGGCCACGTCGTCGTCGGGCTGTGGCGGATCTGGTTTTCCTGACCCGCACGTCCTGACGCCCGGGCGCCGACCCCGCGGCTGCGCTCAGCGCCGGGTCGAGGCCGGGGCCGTGTCGGCGTAGGCGTGGCGCGCGACTTCGCGCTCGCCCACCAGCTTGAGCAGTTCCACCTCGCGCAGAGGCTTGGTGAGGTAGGCGTCGGCGCCGGCCATCGCGCCACGCAGCCGGTCGGCCGCGCCGGCCAGGCAGGTCAGCATCACCACGGTGGGCGCAGCGCCTCCCGCCGGGTAGTCGGCGCGCTTGATCGCCTTGCAGGTCTGGAAGCCGTCCAGGCCCTCCATGCGCACGTCGAGGAAGACGAACTCGAAGCGCCGCTCGGCCACGCGGCGCAGCGCCTCCTCGCCGCTCTTGGCGAGGTGGATCTGGAAGCCGAAGCGCTGCAGGTGGGTGGCCATGAAGCGCAGCGCAATTTCGCTGTCGTCGACAACGAGGATGTGGTCCAGGTGCAGGCCTCGGCGCCGGCGCGGCGGGCGGACCGCCGCGTCGCCGCCCTCCGGCGCGGCGACGACCTGCCCTTCGGCAAGGGTGTCGGCCGCCGGCTCCTGCCCGCTGGCCACCACGGGGTCGAGCGAGCGCACCACCTGCATCAGGTTGAGCGGGCGGGCCAGGTGCAGCAGCGCGCCCTCCATGGCGGGCTGACCAAGGACGACGGCCCGCGCGACGAGCCCCGCAGCCGCCACGGCCGCGCGGGCCGCTTCGTCGGCGGCATCGACGATGATGAAGTCGGCCACGCGGAAGTCGACCTCCTGCGCATAGGCCGGGCAGCGGCGGCCGGCGACGCGGAAGAACGCCTCGAAGGCGGCATGTTCGATGCGGCCGAATCCGAGAAGCGCGATGCGCGTGCTGTAGACCATCGATGGGCGAGCGGCCGGGTGGAGGGTGATCTCCTTTTCGGCTGCGGCGCCGCGCACCTGAAGCCGGCGTCAGGGCGGCGGGCCGTGAAGAAGTGGGCGGCGCGGCGGCGGCCGCCACCGCCTCTCGTCGTGTGGGCGCGCGGCCCCGGCTGTGCGCCTCAGCCGTGCAGGCGCGAGCTGCGCGGCACCGAGGCGAGCAGGAAGTCCATCTGGTCGGCGAGGATGCGCCGCCCGCGCAGGATCATGTCTTCGTGCAGGCTGGGCACGTAGGGCAGGTACATGAGGCTCATGCGCGCCTCCTCGGGCATGCGGTTGCCCTTCGCGCCGTTGCAAGAGCGGCAGGCGGTGATGCAGTTCATCCAGCTGTCGTTGCCGCCCCGCGAGACGGGGGTGATGTGCTCGCGCGTCAGCTCGTCGAAGTGGAAGCGGTGCCCGCAGTAGGCGCAGACATGGCGGTCGCGCACGAAGAGCTTGGGGTTCGTCAGCGCGGGCGACGTGCGCCAGGCACGGCTCGGCACCGCCCCGCGCACGGCGATGATGGGGTGCAGCTCGATGCGGCTCTGCCGGCCGGTGGTGCGCTGGATACCCCCACGCAGGACGTAGAACGCTTCGCCCAACGTCCAGGCCACGCCGTCGCTGGCATACAGAACGGCAGCCTCCTTGGGCGTGATCCAGGCCTGCGGTCGGCCCGAGACGTCGAGCTGAAGCACTTCCATCATGGTGTGTGGGAAGAGCATTCCCGCACGGAGCATAGCAAGAACGCGTGCACGGCCGCAGGGCGGCCGCCCGCCGCGGCGCGGCGTGCGCAGGCGATGGGCCACAATGATCCGATGCCCGATCACCGCATGCCGCTTCGGCGGGCCCTGTGCGCCGCCGGTCTGGCGGCGTCGGCCGCTGCTTCCGGCCTGTTCTTCGCCGGCGCGGCCGGTGCGCAGCCGGCCAACCGGAACGCCGGCGAGCGCGCTGCGCAAGTTGAACCGGCCGCCTCGGCCCCGGGGCCGGGCGCAGCCAGTTCGCCGACCGCGACCGGCGCACCCGCCGCGGCCACAGCCACGCCGGGTGCCTTTCCCCCCGATGCCAGCCAGCGCGCCTTTGCCAGTGCACGCGAGCGCCTGCTGCAGGTGCGCACCCTGCTGCGCGGGCAGGACAGCCAGGCCTCGGTCGGCTCGGGCTTCCTCGTCACCGACGAGGGCCACCTCATCACCAACTACCACGTGGTGAGCCAGTATGCGCTGCGTCCGGCGCAGTACCGCCTCGTCTACGCCACCGCCGACGGACGCCAGGGTGCGCTGCAGTTGCTCGACATCGACGTCGTGCACGACCTCGCGCTGCTGAAGGTGGCCGAGCCCGCCGCCGTCGCCGGGCGCGGCGTGCTGACCTTCCGACCCGAGAGCGAGCCGCTGCAGCGCGGCGAGCGCATCCACGCGCTGGGCAACCCGCTCGACGTGGGCTTCGCGGTGATGAGCGGCGCCTACAACGGCCTGGCCGAGCGCAGTTACCTGCCGGTCATCTTCTTCGGCGGTTCTCTCTCCGGCGGCATGAGCGGCGGCCCGTCGCTCGACGAGCGAGGGCGCGTCATCGGCGTCAACGTGGCGGCGCGGCGCGACGGCGAGCAGGTCAGCTTCCTCGTGCCGGCGACCTTCGCCGACCAGTTGCTCGCGCGCGGCGCCAAGGCGGCGCCCATCACCGAGGCTGTCTACCCGCGCATCGTGCAGCAGCTCAGCGCCCACCAGGAGGGGCTGACGCAGGCCTTCCTGGCGCAGCCGTGGCGCGCCTCGGGCCACGCGCACTACGCCATCCCGGTGCCGCAGGAGAAGTACATGCGCTGCTGGGGCCGCAGCAACCCGCCGGACGCGCGCGGGCTGCTCTTCGAACGCAGCGACTGCAACATGGACAGCCGCATCTTCGTCGGCGGCAACCAGTTGCTCGGGCACCTCGTCGTGCGCCACGAGGCCTACGACGGGCGGCGCATCGGCCCCATCCGCTTCATCGACCGCTACGCCAAGAGCTTCCACAACGAGCCCTTCGGCTCCGTCACGCGGCTGCAGAGCGCATCGCATTGCGTCGAAGACACCGTGTCGGGCGAGGGGCTGCCCCTGCGCGCCGTGATGTGCCTGCGCGCGCACAAGAAGCTGCCCGGGCTGTACGACCTCTCGCTGCTCGTGGCCACGCTGGACAGCTCTGCGCAGGGCGTGCAGGGCCGTTTCGACGCCTACGGCTTCTCGTTCGCCAATGCGCAGAAGCTGGCCGCGCACTACCTGGCCGGCTTCGGCCTCAACCCCGGCAAGGCGCCCGCCG
>JALHOU010000094.1:3405-6576 GCA_022842825.1 Rubrivivax sp. | reverse complement strand
GCCGACGGGGCGCTGCAACTGCGCGTGCTGGCCGGGCGCAACGGCATGCGCTGGGGCCGGCGCCTGTTGCCGGCCGCTGGCGAGCCGGTCCGACTCGACAGGCCCGGCAAGGTACCCGCGGGCGGCGGCATCGAACTCAGCGCCGGCCAGACACGGCTGCGGCTGCGCCGCGCGTCCGACGCGCTGGAACCCGAGCGCGTCCTCGCCGCCGCAGCCCGTGGCGACCAGGCGGGCACCCTGGTGCTGGCGCTGCTGCTTTGGCTGTGGATCCTGGCCGAGCATGCGATCGGACTGGACCCGGGCAGCAAGCCCTCGGACTGGCTGCCGCCGCTCGTCGGCGCGCCGCTGGCCCTGGCCGGCTGGTGCCTGATGTGGGCCCTGGCATCCAAGATCTTCCAGCACCGTTTCGACTTCTGGCCGCACGTGGCGGTGGCGGTGCGCGGGCTGCTCGCCGTCGAGGTGACCAACTTCGCGCTGCTGTGGCTGTCGGGCCTGAGCGGCTGGCCGGGGTTCGCGCGCCTGATCACCGGGGCCACGGCCGCGGTGGGCGTGTTCACGCTGTGGGCGCACGCGCGGCTCGTGCTGCCACAGCAGCGCCGCGCCCTCGGCTATGCGGCCGCCGCCGCCTACGTGGCCGGCGCGGCGATCCTGCTGGCGCTGAACCAGCAGCGCCACGAGCGCTGGTTTGCCGAGCTGTACGCGCGCATGCTGCCGCCGCCCTCGCTGATGTGGCACCAGCCCGTGTCGCGCGAAGCGTTCGTCCAACGTGCGGAGCGGCTGCGACCAGCCCTCGACAAGAGCAGCGCCGAAGCCGCCGCCGAGCAGAAGGAAAAGGGCGACGAGGCCGACGAGGAGTGAGGGGATGCCGCGGCCCCTTTCGTGACGCGCCCGCTGCGTGAACTAGGCGACAAGCCCTAGAAAAAGCCGCCTGTTCCATGCGGCAGTGGCCCCCGATCTCTGCAAAATAGCACGATCGTTCGCTCACGCATGGCCTCCCCTCCCCTGCCCTCGCCCCCGTCTGCCCAGGCCGCCGCCGCGCCCAGCCCGGCCGCCGCAGCCCCCGCGCCGGCCGCCTCGCGCGCCGTGCAAAAAGGCCAGCAGACCCGCGCCGCCATCCTCGACGCGGCGCTGTCGCTCGCCTCGCAGATGGGCCTGGAGGGCCTGTCGATCGGCGCGCTCGCCGAAGTCATGCAGATGAGCAAGTCCGGCGTCTTCGCGCACTTCGGCTCGCGCGAGGAACTGCAGATCTCGGTCATCCGCGAGTACCACGCACGCTTCGAGGAAGAGGTGTTCTTCCCCGCCATCCGCGAGGAGCGCGGCTTGCCGCGCCTGCAGGCCCTGTTCGAGCGCTGGATCCACCGCGTCTCGGTGGAGCTGGATTCGGGCTGCATCTACATCAGCGGCGCGGTCGAATTCGACGACCGCCCCGGCCCGGTGCGCGACGCCCTGGTGACCATGGTCCGCACGTGGCACGCAGCGCTTGAGCGGGCGATCCGCGCCTCCGTCGAGGCCGGGCACCTGAGCGCCGACGCCGACGCGGCGCAGATGCTGTTCGAGCTGCATGGCCTCATCCTGGCGCTGCACCACGACTGGCGCTTCCTGCGCAACGACGGCGTGCTCGACCGCGCGCGCGCCGGCTTCGACCGCGTGATTGCGAACTACCGGGCGCAGGGGCACGTGCGCGCCGAGTCGCACATCGCATCGCAAGCTGCATCGCACGCCAGCGCCATCCGCGCCGTCGATCAAGCCGCCGCAGGCGCACGCATCAAGGCGCCGCGCAAAGCTGCAGCCGCGTCATCGGGCGCAGGCCGCAAGACGCGCACCGGTGCCGCGCCGCGCCGCTGAGTCGTCGCCGTTTTCCTCGTTTCTGCCAAGGGAGAGTCACATGCCTCAATACACGCCGCCGCTGCGCGACATGCAGTTCGTCCTGCACGAGGTGCTCAAGGTCACGGACGAGCTGAAAGGCTGCGCGCGCCACGCCGAGGTCGACACCGGCACGATCAACGCCGTGCTCGAGGAAGGCGGCAAGTTCGCCGCCGAGGTGCTGTTTCCGCTCAACCTCAGCGGCGACCGCGAAGGCTGCACGCACGACAAGGCCACGCGCAGCGTGCGCACGCCCAAGGGCTTCAAGGAGGCCTATGCCCAGTACGTCGAGGGCGGCTGGCCGGCGCTGAGCGTCGACCCCGAGTTCGGCGGCCAGGGGCTGCCGATCGTCGTCAACCAGTGCTTCTACGAGATGATGAACTCGGCCAACCAGGCCTGGGCGATGTACCCCGGCCTCTCGCACGGCGCCCTCGAGTGCCTGCACGCGCACGGCACCGAGGCGCAGAAGAAGACCTACCTGCCCAAGCTCACCAGCGGCCAGTGGACCGGCACGATGTGCCTGACCGAACCGCACTGCGGCACCGACCTCGGCCTGCTGCGCACGAAGGCCGAACCACAACCGGACGGCACCTACAAGATCACCGGCCAGAAGATCTTCATCAGCGCCGGCGAGCACGACATGGCCGAGAACATCGTGCATCTGGTGCTCGCGCGCCTGCCCGATGCGCCGGCGGGCAGCAAGGGCATCAGCCTGTTCGTCGTGCCCAAGTTCCTGGTCAAGACCGACGACAAGAACACCGAGCTGGGCGAGCGCAACGCCATCTTCTGCACCGGCATCGAGCACAAGATGGGCATCCACGGCAACGCGACGGCGCAGCTGAGCCTGGACGGCGCCATCGGCACCCTCGTCGGCGAGCCGAACAAGGGCCTGCCGGCGATGTTCGTGATGATGAACGCCGCCCGCCTGGGCGTGGGCAACCAGAGCCTCGGCCTCACCGAAGTGGCCTACCAGAACGCCGTCGCCTACGCCAAGGAGCGGCGCCAGATGCGCGCCCTCTCCGGGCCCAAGCAGCCCGACCAGCCGGCCGACACGATCATCGTGCACCCCGACGTGCGCAAGATGCTGCTCACCGCGCGTGCCTATGCCGAGGGCGGTCGGGCGCTGGCCATCTACTGCGCCCTGCTCATCGACAAGATGATCGCCAGCGACGACGAGGACGAGCGCAAGGAGGCCTCCGACTTCACCGCCCTGCTCACGCCCATCGTCAAGGCCTTCCTCACCGACAACGGCTGGATCGCCACCAGCCACTGCATGCAGGTGTACGGCGGCCACGGCTACATCGCCGA
>JALHOU010000094.1:0-3305 GCA_022842825.1 Rubrivivax sp. | reverse complement strand
GACCCCTTCTACACCGCCAAGCTGCACACCGCCCGCTTCTATTTCGCCAAGCTGCTGCCCGAGACCGCCGGCCTCATCCGCACCGCCCGCGCGGGCTTGGCGCCGCTGATGGCCATGGACGAGGCGCTGTTCTAGAGTCCGCACCCGCCCTTCGTTCGCCCCAAGAACCGACAAGGAGTCAGACAACATGAGAGACGTGATGTTCGCCGCCGCCGTGGCCCTGCTGGCAGAGGCCGCCTTCGCCCAGGCCTCGCCCGTGGGCGTGTGGAAGACGATCGACGACAAGACCAAGACCGAGCGGGCGCAGGTGCGCATCACCGACAGCGGCGGCGTCCTCGTCGGCAAGATCGAGAAGCTGCTGGCCGCCGACGCCAAGCCCGACGCCACCTGCGACAAGTGCGAGGACGACCGCAAGGACAAGCCGATGGTGGGCCTGGAGATCATCCGCGGCGTCAAGAAGGCCGAGAGCGACAACACCTGGGACGGCGGCACCATCCTCGACGCCGCCGAGGGCAAGATCTACAAGGTGCGCATGCAGCTGGCCGATGGCGGCAAGAAGCTCGAGGTGCGCGGCTACATCGGCGCGCCGCTGCTGGGCCGCACGCAGACCTGGGTCCGCGCCGAGTGATCCATCCCCTTCTCGGCATCACGCCAGGGAGCTTCGAGTGAACCGTTTTCCAGTCCGCAAGGTCGCCGTGCTCGGCGCCGGGGTGATGGGCGCGCAGATCGCCGCCCATCTCGTCAACAACAAGGTCGCGGTCGTCCTGTTCGACCTGCCGGCCAAGGAGGGGCCGAAGAGCGGCATCGCCCTCAAGGCCATCGACAACCTGAAGAAGCTCAAGCCGGCGCCGCTCGGCATCCCCGAAGACGCCGCGCTCATCGAGCCGGCCAACTACGAAGAGCACCTGGCGCGCCTGGGTGAATGCGACCTCGTCATCGAGGCCATCGCCGAGCGCATGGACTGGAAGCTGGATCTCTACACGCGCATCGCGCCGGCGGTGGCGCCGCACGCCATCGTCGCGAGCAACACCTCGGGGCTGTCAATCACGAAGCTGTCGGAAGCGCTGCCCGAGGCCATCAAGCCGCGCTTCTGCGGCATCCACTTCTTCAACCCGCCGCGCTACATGGCGCTGGTGGAGCTGATCGCCACGCCGACCACGTTGCCCGAGGTGCTCGACCAGCTCGAGGCCTTCGTCACCAGCGCACTCGGCAAGGGCGTCGTGCGCGCCAAGGACACGCCCAACTTCGTTGCCAACCGCGTCGGCATCGCCGGCATGATGGCGACCATGAAGGAGGCCGAGAACTTCGGCCTCTCCTACGACGTCGTCGACGACCTCACCGGCAAGAAGCTCGGCCGCGCCAGCAGCGGCACCTTCCGCACCGCCGACGTGGTGGGCCTGGACACCATGGCCCACGTCGTGAAGACGATGCAGGACAACCTGAAGGACGACCCGTTCTTCCCGATCTACGGCACGCCGCCGGTGCTGGCCAAGCTGCTGGAGCAAGGCGCGCTCGGCCAGAAGACGGGCGCCGGCTTCTACAAGAAGGTGGGCAAGGACATCCTGCGCCTCGACCCGGCCAAGGCCGACTACGTGCCGGCCGGCGGCAAGGCCGAGGCCATCGTCGAGCGCATGCTCAAGAAGCCGGCCGCCGAGCGGCTGAAGCTGCTGCGCGAAAGCGCCAATCCGCAGGCGCAGTTCCTGTGGGCCATCCAACGCGACGGCTTCCACTACGCCGCCGTGCACCTGGAGAGCATCGCCGACAACGCGCGCGACGTCGACCTCGCCATGCGTTGGGGCTTCGGCAGCAAGCAGGGCCCCTTCGAGCTGTGGCAGGAAGCCGGCTGGCAGCAGGTGGCCACGTGGGTCAAGGAAGACATCGACGCCGGCAAGGCGCTGTCGAAAGCGCCGCTGCCGGCCTGGGTCTTCGATGGCCCGGTGCCGCAGAAGGGCGTGCACACGCCCGAAGGCTCGTGGAGCCCGGCCAAGAAGGCCTACGTGCCGCGCAGCAAGTTGCCCGTCTACCAGCGCCAGTTCTTCCCCGAGACGATGGGCGGTGCAGGCGCGACCGATCCGCTCAAGAGCGGCACCGAGCTCTTCAAGAACGAGGAAATCCGCGTCTGGACGCTCGACGGCGAAGTCGTCATCGCCAGCATCACCGCCAAGCTGCACCTCATCAGCCCGGCCGTCATCGAGGGCCTGCTGAAGGCCGTGGACATCGCCGAATCCGGCTACCAAGGCCTCGTCCTCTGGTCGCCCGACGACGTGTTCTCGGCGGGCGCCAACCTCGAGAGCCTGATGCCTGTGTTCATGAAGATGGGCAGCAAGGGCATCAAGCCCGAGGTGAAGAAGCTGCAGGACGCGCTGCTGCGCGTGCGCTACTCGCTGGTGCCGGTGGTGGCGGCCATGCGTGGCATCGCGCTCGGTGGTGGCAACGAGATCGCCATCCACTGCGCCCGCCGCGTCGCGCACATGGAAACCTACATGGGCTTCGTCGAGGTCGGCGTCGGCCTCGTGCCGGCCGGCGGCGGCCTCGCCTACGTGGCGCGCCGCGCGGCCGAGATGGCGGCCGCGGGAAACGCCAACGCCGACATCCAGAAGTTCGTGATCGACGGCTTCACCAGCGCCGCCATGGCCAAGGTGGGCACCAGCGCCATCGAGTCGCGCAAGCTCGGCTACCTGCTGTGGAGCGACGTCATCGTGCCGCACAAGGACGAGCTGCTCTTCGTGGCTCTCGCGCAGGCCAAGGCCATGGCCGCCAGCGGCTACCGCCCACCGGCGCGCAGCGTGTTCCCGGTGGCCGGCCGCAACGCCATCGCCACCATCCAGGGGCAACTGGCCAACATGCGCGACGGCGGCTTCATCAGCGCGCACGACTTCCACATCAGCACGCTCATCGCCGAGGTGGTGTGCGGCGGCGACGTGGACGCCGGCTCGATGGTCACCGAGGAGTACCTGATGGCCATGGAGCGCGACCGCTTCTGCGGCCTGCTCGACCACCCGAAGACGCAGGAACGCATCATGGGCATGCTCCAGACCGGCAAGCCCGTGCGCAACTGATCTCGCGACGAACAGGAAACCAGACATGAGCACCAAGCAAGTCCAGGACGCCTACATCGTCGCCGCCACCCGCTCGCCCATCGGCAAGGCGTCGCGCGGGTTCTTCCGCAATACGCGGCCCGACGATCTGCTCGTCGCCGTTGTGCGCAGCGCACTCGCTCAAGTGCCCAGCCTCGACCCGAAGGCCATTGAAGACGCCATCATCGGCTGCAGCTTCCCCGAGGCCGAGCAGGGCATGAACATGGC
>JALHOU010000093.1 GCA_022842825.1 Rubrivivax sp. | reverse complement strand
GCGGCAGCGGCAAGGTGCCGGCGCGCACGCGCGCCTCGGCCTGGCGCGCGGCCAGGGTGGCGGCGGTGTAGGCCGGCGCGGTCTGCAGCTCGCAGGCGTTGGTGGCCAGCGTGGCGACCACGATGGGCTGCGCCTTGGCAGGCGCGGCGACCAGCGGCTGCGGCGTGCCGCAGGCGGCGAGCAGCGTGATGACGAGCAGCGAGACCAGGATCAGCAGCGCTTTGCGAAGCGCGCCGGCCTGGCCCAGCCAGCCGGAGAAGTCGAACCAGGCGGCGGGGCTCATTGCTGCGTGTACGTGAAGGCGCCGATGGCAAAGCTCACGGTGTCGCCTGAGTTGATCGTCTTGCTCGTGGTCAACGCGAAGCAAGTCATGAGGTTGGTGCTGCTGTAGACACCGACGTGCGTCACCGTGCCCCAGCCGGCCGAGGGCGTGGCGAAGTTGATGGCGACGTTGTTGCTGGTCTGGCCGCCGGTGCCGCTGGAGGCCGTGGTGCTGCCGGCCGACTGCGTGCCGGCAAAGTTGGTGAGCGAGCGCGCCACGCTGGCGCGCGCGTAGCTGCCGCCGCTGACCTCGGTGCCGGCCGCCGAGTCGCTGCAGGCACTGGTGAACAACGCGAAATCCAGGTTCGCGGCAATGGTCCAGGTCTGCGCGCGAAACTGAAAGTCGATCTTGTTGTTCTCAGCCCAGTCGGTATCGGACTGCGCGCGCGCGGTCTGCGGCGCCAGGGTCGCCACCGCCACCAGCGCGAACGCCGCGGCGAGCAGGAGCCGCTTCACGGCTCGCGTTGCAAAGTTCATCGTGAAAGCTCCTTGGGTTGTTGCACGGTCGGCGGCGGAAGGGGTACGGCGCGCGCGCATGCCGCCAGCAGCGCGTCGGTCTGTTGCACGTGCGCCCGCAGCAGCCGGCGCTGCTGGTCGAGCGAGATCACCAGGTCGTAGTCGGGGCGCTGCGCCAGCGCGGCATCGGCCGCCAGGCCAGGCAGCCGCGGCAGCTGTTCCGGGGTCACGCAGGCCACCGGCACCGGCACCCGCACCTCCACCGGCTCGCGCACGATGCGGATCTCGGGCTTGGGGGTGGCGCAGCCGGCGAGCAGCGCCACCAGGATCAGCACCGCCCAGGGAACACACGCAAGCAGAGCGCCGCCGAGCAGCAAGCGGGCCACGCAGCGCTCGCTCAGCATCACCGCAGCCCCTCGCGCACCTTGGCCACCGCCTCGGCGCAGCCCGCGCCGGCGCGCTCGCGCGCCAGCAGATCCGCCAGCCAGGCCGCCTTGGCCTGGTCGTCGGCGGCCGTGCGCAGCGCGTCGCGCAGGGCCGTGCCTGTCTGTTGCTGGGCGGCGGCGTCAGCCGCGGCCCACTGTTCAAAGGCTTGGTTTTGACGGGTCACCGTCTGCGCCAGGCGCAGGTTGGCGTCGATCGCCGCCTGCTCGCGCAGCTCGCACTGGCCTTGCGCCAGGGCGGCCGCACCGCGCGCCGCCTCGGCGGTGACCACCTGGTCCTGCAGGTCCATCACCGTGCACTGGCGCTGCCCCAGCGCGGTCAGCAGCACCACGATCACGGCGCCGGCGCCGTACAGCACGGGCATCGTCAGCAGGCTGGTCACGGCTTGCTCCACGGCAGCACGCCGTTCCACTTGGCCACCAGCTCGCGCGCGATCGGGGCACCGCTCCAGGCCACCAGGAACGCGACATACAGCGCCACCAGGTCAGCACTCTGCTGCACGCTCGCCTTCATCAGCACCGCGCTGCTCACCGCCAGCGCCACCAGCACCGCCAGGCGCAGCGCCGACTCCTTGCCGTTCTCGTCGCGCAGCGCGTTGGCCCAGTCGAAGTCGTCGCGCCGCTGCGCGCGCAGCGCCATCCACAGGCCGCCCACCAGCAGCACGAACAGCAGCACGCTGGGCAGATCGATCAGCCCGAGCAGCTGCTTGATGCCGGCGTCCAGGTTGGCGTTGAACCGCTCCATCACCGGCCCCGCTCGTGCTGCGCCAGCCAGACCGCGTCGGTGGCGCGCCAGTCGCGCCCCTCGTACAGCGCGCGCTCCACGTGGCGCCGGCGCACCAGCCCGTTCATCCGCCGGCCCTTGCTGTAGACCCAGCGGTCGAACTGCGGCGACGCCGCCGCGTACTCGCCGCGATTGACCAGGTCGAGCAGGGTGGAGTCGGCGAAGTCGCCTTTCTTGCCGTCGGCCTTGCCCGGCCCGGTGTTGAACGCCAGGCTCACCAGCGCGTCGTACTCGCGCTGCGCCACCGGCGCCCGCACCAGCACCCACAGCGCGCGCTCCACGCGGCCGACGTCGGCGCGCAGCAGCGCCTCGGCATCAGCCGGGCTCAGCGTGGCGGTGTGCAGGTGCACCTCGTGCAGCAGGATCACGTGGCCGTAGCCGATCGTGGGCATGCCCGCCGGGCAGTAGTACTTGCGCGGCGCAAAGGTCTCGAAGTGACGGATCAGCGCTAGGCACTCGGCGCTCGCGGAAAGCGAGTGCGCCGGACGGCGGACGAGCCCCAGCGGGGCGAGCGGTTGATCCATGCCGCCATGCTGGCGGCGGCAAGGCAAACGGCTAAGGCGGAAGCGGTTCCGAAGGTGGCGACGCGGGCGCCAGGCGGCCATCCGCGTCGCACGTGAACAGGCTACACACCGCCTTGTACTCCAGCTCGCCGGGCACGTGCCCGGCCGACACGGCAACGCCCCACAAGACCAGCAGCGCGAGCGCCAGGCCAACAGCAACGGCGCCGAGCCGTTCGCCCATGTGGCGCATCACGTCGCCGCGCGATTCAGTAGATCACAGAGCCACTTCGCGTCCGACTCTTCATCGCACTTGAAGGACCTGGCGCCGTCGGTAACCTCCCAATACTCCCAGAACCCCTCGTCTTCTGGGCCGGTGTCGTTGTCGTAGAGAATCTGCCACTTCGTCGGCCCCATCACCGCCCCCCGAACAGATCCGCCTGGCCGCTCGGCAGCGGCGCCTCGCCCAGGATCTCCCGAACCCAGCGCTCGGTCAAATGGAACTCGCGCGCCAGCTCGCGGTGGCTCTTGCCCAGCGCCGCCTGGCGGCGGATCTCGCGGTTGCGCACGGCGATCGTGGCATCCAGCGCGCGCGGGATGTCCAGCCCCTGGAACTGCGCGCCGTAGTGCGTGCACAGCCGCACCATCGCCTCGAACCCGATCAGCCGCGCGATGATGTGCTCCGGCGCCGCCGCCTTGGGCACGTACAGCCGGGTGCCGCCAAAGTGGCGCACCAGCGTCAGCGTGGCCACCAGGCCGATCAGCGCCGCCATCTCGCGCAGCGTGGCCGGCAGGTCGTCAATGTCGATGGTGTCGGCGTCCAGCATCAGCGTCTCCGCATCCAGTGCTGCCAGAACCCGGCGCCCCACGCGGCCGCATAGGCCAGGCTCAGCACGAACATGCCCGGCTGGCCGGCCGACCAGGTGGCGTACAGCCAGAACGGCTGGCCCATCAGGCCGAACACCGGCGCGTAGCGGCGATGGTCGGGATTGCCGCTCTGCGACAGCACCACCGCCACCAGGCCGGTGCAGGCGATCTGCGCCTGCACCAGCACGTCCACCAGCGTCAGATGCTCCACGGGGTCACCTCGCGCCACGCCCGGCCGGCGGCGATCAGCCACACCATCTTGCGCGAGATCCCGTGCGCATCGGCCACCGCTTGGTGAGACTCGCCGGCGCATGTGCGCGCGCGGATCTCGCGCGCGCGTGGCCAGTCGAGCTTGGTGCTGGCCGCCTGCTTGGCTGCCGCAATGCGCATCCGGTGGTCGGCCCGCAGCGCCGTCACCGCGCGCCGGCCCAACTGCGCGCGGGTCAGCTCGCGCAGATGCTCTCGCTCCAGGCACGCACCGACGCCGCAGCTCACGCCGGCCACGCAGTGCGGTCGCAGCGTGCGCCCCAGCTTAGCCTCCAGCACCAGGCGGCGCAGCGACACGCGGCGGCCGTGCAGGGTCACCGCCGGCACCCCGTGATCGAGCACGCCCGGCCACAGCAGGCAGCCGCCGTCGCCCTCGGCGCATCGCGACAAGTACACGGGCAGTCGATCGACCACCGGGCCGCGCGTGGGCTGGAACCTCATGCGCCCCCCAGGCCGGCGGCGCTGTCGCGCGCACGATCGATCACGCGCAGCGCCTCGGCGCGCGTGATGAACGTCGCGGCCAGCTCGTTGAGCACCGCCGCCAGCTGCTGCGGCGGGTGCTCGTGCCACAGCAGCGACTGCAGACCGCGACCGTCGTAATCGACCACCACCACCAGCGCCGGCACCCGCCCCAGCGCCGCGGCGGCGGCCTTGGTGACCGCCATGATCTTCTGGCGGTCGGCGGCGTTGGCGTCTCCGATCTCGAAGTTCATGCCGGCTCCTTGGTCAGCTGCTCGTAGCGCCGGAGAAACTCCCGCTTGGCCGAGTGACAATCCCAGGGCACGATCGACACCTCCAGCGGCTCCACCCCTTGGATGCACGCCCACTCATCATCGTGGCGCGGCATCAGATCCCGCTGCTCGGTGGCCAGCAGGATCAAGTCGGCACGTTTGACGGAACTCGGCAGGCTCTCGGGCAGGCCGAAGTAATCGAACACGGCGCGCTCCACCCTGCGCTCGATCTGCCTGTAGTCGCCCAGCAGCTGCTTGAGCGGCCGCGGCATGTCGCCGACGAACGCCTCCGCGGCGTCGTGCAGCAGCCCCGCCAGCGCATCCTCGGCCGGCACGATCCTCGAAACGAGCACGGAGTGCTGAGCGACCGAATAGAAGTCGCGCGTGTGTCCGCCAAAGCGGCAGATGTGCGACAGCGCGTGCGCCACGTCCTCGATATCGAACACCGAGAACGACGGCCGAAAGAAGTCGAAGTACCGCCCGCTCACCGTCAGGATGTCAGGCCGGGTGTCATGGTTGCTTGTGTTCATGCCGGTTCCTTAGTCACTGCCGCCGGCGTCGCCGCCTCCACCCGCGCCACCCACTGCTTCAGGTTCTCGATCAGCGTGCGCAGCTGCGCACTGTTGAGCCAGGCCAGCGCCGCCACGCCGGTCTGGCGCTTGACGAACGCGGCCAGCGCCTGGTCGTCGCGTCCATCGCCGGCGCGCAGCGCACCCAGCTCGCCCAGCCGCCTCCACAGCGCGCGCACCAGGCGCTGCTGCTTGACGGCACTGCTGTCGCCGTCGCGCACGCCGGCGGCCTTCTTCAGCCGCTCCAGGTGCGCGATGAGGGTGCGCCGGCCGGACCAGTCCAGGTCGGCGCTGCTGCGCACCCGCGCCACCGCCTGCAGCAGGTCGCGGTAGGCGTCGTCGTCGAGCGCCAGCTCCTTCTTCAGCACGTGGATGCGCGCCAGGTCGCGGCTGCGGCGGTCGGCCACGTCGGTCACGGTGCGGGCGGCGGCGGCCATCACCGCACCCGCGCCATGCGCCCGATCACGCGATCGGCCCAGTCGGCCGCATGCAGCGCAATCACCTCGGCATCGTGGTGCTGCGGCAGGGCCAGCGGCCGGTGCAGCACCACCGGCGTGCTCGCCAGCGCCAGCGCGTTCAGCCGCTCGCCGAACGGCCAACGCTTGGGCGGTGCCGCCACCGCGCGCGCGGCGGCGCGCAGCGCGGCCTGCTGCTCGCGGCGGATCGCGGCAAAGCGCCGCTGCAGATAGCCGGGCTGCATCGTGTCCAGCGCGCGGGTGTACTTGTGTGCCATCAGTGCCTCCAGTTGATTCCGTCACGAATTCAAGTGCCCCCGTCACGTGGGGGCGGCCGGCCTTGCCTGGGGTGGAGGTGAGAGGAAAGGCACTCTCACGAGCCCGCATCGCCGCTGCGGTGGTTGCGCATGCCGAGACACTCGCCGCTGGTCTCGTCCGGGATGTCGCGGCGCGCCCGCTCGTCGCACCTGCGCCCGCCCGGCTCGGGGTCGTTAAACCGCCACCTCCAGTTCGGATGCGTGCGGCTTGATCCCGAAGTTCTCCACCTGCACCACGGTCAGCTCCTTCAGGCCCGCCACCTCCACCACCTTGGGCTTACCGGGAATGAAGGCCAGCTCGGCCAGGGCGGTGCGCACCTCGTCGCACGACAGGATCGTTTCCTTGTCGATCTCCTCGCGCTTGCGCACGAACTCGCCGCGCTGCATGCTTTTCAGCAGGCTGATGATGGTTTCCTCGCTGACGCCCTTCTTTAGCTTCACCGTCGGATTGCCCAGGCGCCAGTTCACCTCGCCCGACGCCAGGCGCGCGAACTTCACTTTCAGGTCGTTGGTCAGCTCTTTGCGATGGGCGTCGCAGTACATCTGCACGCCGGCCGCCAGCGACTTGATCTCCTCGCCGAACGGCTGCGCACGCAGCGAGTACTCCGACTTGATCTGCGCCAGCTTCTCGTTCATCTCGGTCTCCAGGCGCTGCACGTCGCGCTGGCACTCTCCGATGCGGTCGATCGCGTGGTTCACTTCGTCCAGCGTCTGCGGCACCGGAAACTCCGGCGCGGCGCTCTTGATCTTGTTGGCTGTCTTAGCCATGTGTGTGTTGCTCCATTGCGGTTGATCCCTCCCCAGGGATCGGCAGCGGCACCGGCCGCAAGCCGAAGTCGAGAAACAGCGGGTGGCCAGGCTGGCCGCCGTTGATGAGCTTCAGGGTCGACGGAAACACGCCCACCTGGCGGAGCAGGCGCAGCACTGCCGCGCCACGGCCAAGCAGCGCGCCATGCACGCCCCAGCCGCAGATCGTCTGCGTCGAGCGGATCGCGGCGTCGTGGATGTGGTGGTCGTTCTCCGGGCCGATCGGATCGGCCGTCTGCAGCAGCGCGCGCGGGTTGCGCGAGCGCAGCGCGAACAGGTTGACCACCACCATCGCGTCGTAGCCCAGGCGCACCGAGAACCCCACGCACTTGCGGATCGTGGCGTCGTCCTCGGTGCCGTCGGCGGTGCTCGGGTTCAGCATCACCCAGCACAGCCGGCGCAGGCCGCCGGCGTTCCAGGTGCGGCCGAGCCGGTAGCGGTAGCGCCCGCACGGCGACAGGTCGGCGAAGGTGTCGGTGTACTTGATCACGTCGGCACCCGCAGTTGTCCCAGCAGCTCCGGCAGCGCCACCTTGCGCAGCCGGCTCTCGATCAGCAGCGAGTGCATCGCCCGCGCCCGCAGGAACTGGCAGCACTGCTCCAGCTCGGCGTGGGTGCGGGCGATGAAGTAGCCGGTCTCGGGCGTGCCGGCGATCGCCACGCCGCTTTCGCGCGCGGCGCTGATCAGGCTGCGCAGCGTGCGTTCGGTCACGCCCAGGCGCTGCGCCAGCGCGGCGGCGCCGACGCCGCGCGCGCGGCCGCTGTGATGCGCGGCCAGCTCGGCCACCAGCAGCGTGCCCAGCACGTCGCGGCTGGCGGTCAGAGGCAGGGCGGCCTGCATCAGCGCAGCTCCACGCCGGCGCGCTGCAGCCCACGCAGCACCCGCCGGCTGAGCAGGCCAGCCACCGTGGCCACGTACTCCTCGGCCGCGCCGTCGAGCGTCACCGGCGCGTCAATCGCCAGTCCTTCACGCCGCCGCAGGGCTGCCAGCGCGGCGTGCTGGCACTCATGCGGCACGCACTCGAAGTGCGCCGAAGACTCCGCCAAAAACAGGCTGCCCAGCGCGCCGCGCACCTGAGGATCGAAGAAGCCATGCACGAACTCGCCGCGCTGCAGGCGGCCGCATCCGCGGGCCCGCCAGGCGCGCGCAACGCACTCGGAGCCGTCGACCACACGCACGCGCACCAGGTGCCCGAACACCGTCACCTCGAACCGGGCCACGGCGCGCGTCATGGCCGGCTCCGATGCCTGCTGCACGTGGCCTCCTTGGTCACGTGCACGCGGAACACGGCGCAGGCGCTGGCGCCGTCGCTGGCGCGGCGCAGGCTGGCGCAGTTGCCGCAGTTGGCCTGGCCGCCGTGCGGCTTGTAGCCGGCTTTGAGCGCCTCCTGCAGGCGGCCGGCGGGCGTGCTGCGGTCGGCCGTCATGGCAGCACCTGGTCGGCGAACGCGCGGTCCACCTTGGGCGCGGACTTGATCAGGAACCGGATCAGCTCGGCCGTCACCTGCGGCGGCAGCACCGCGAAGCCGGCCACCGGGCAGTCGATCGTCAGCATGCCGGCGCGCGTCAGGCTGAAGCGGCGACCGCGCGCACGCCCGCCACGCGCCGCGGCGGGCGCCTGCGTGGGTTGGGTCGTCTGCTCCGCCTCCGTGCCCGTAGCGGGCCGATTTGACGGCTCAGCGGGCACTTGCGCGGGCTCCGCTTCCGGCTCCGCGGCCGCAGGTGCCGGCACCGCCGGCCCGCGCAGCCAGGCGTTCCACACCTGGGGCGTGATCTCGGCCGGCGCCGGCGCCGGGCGCGGCTCGACAATCGCCCACCAGATCTGGCCGCTCTGTCGGCACCTCTCGACCACCCCGTGCTTCACCGCGGTGGCCAGGTTGTTGTGCACCGCCTCGCACTTGAGGCCGGCGCGCCGCGCCAGGTCGCGCGTCTCCAGCTTGCCGCCGGCACGCCGCAGCACCGTCAGCAGCTGGTCGGCGCAACTGCCAGGAAAGGGGGTGTATGCCATCGTGCCCTCGGTTGCTCGCTCAGTTGCTCGGGTCGAACCGCATGGCATCGAGATCCGGCGCCGCCCGCCCCTCGAGCACCACCTCCCACTCCACCCGCACGCCGTGGAACGAGATCCACAGCCGGCTGCGCGCCGGCGTGAAGGTGCCGCCGCGGGCGTTGCCGCCGCAGGCGCGCTCGATCAGCTCGTCATCGGGGTCGTCCACCGTCACCGTCAGCGGCTGGCCGGCCTCGGCCGGCGCGGCAAAGCCGGTGACCAGGAAGCCGAGCGCGGCCAGCGCGGCGATCGCCTCCATCAGCGTCGACATCCGTTTGAGCTGCATCACCTGCGCGTGGCGCGCGATGTCGGCGGCCCGGCTGGCCAGCAGCGTGTTGATGCTTGCGTTCTGTGCGTGGTCCATCAGTAGCTCCTGCCGCGCCGCGCCAGGTTCTCGGCGGGCGTCACGGCTTCCAGGTGGTCGGGGTTGATGCAGGCGGTGCAGCGGCAGGTGTGATCGATCTCATGGCCGGCCGGGATCGGCCCTTTCAGCGTCTCGAACGCCACGCGGTGCGCGAACAGGGTGCGCGGCGTGCGCTTGCCCGGCACGCGCACCGCCAGCTGCCCATAGCCGCGCCGCCAGTGCCGGCTGCCGATCCAGATCCAGCAGCCGGTGGCCGGGTCGGGCTGGCTGTTGGCCACCAGGCGCTGCTCCATGTCGCGGTACTTGCGGTTCATCGCAGCCCCCAGGTGGCGTGGGTCAGCTGCAGCGCGATCGCGCCGTGCGTCTTGTCGGCCACCTTGGGCGTGATCACCAGGTTCCCGCCGACGCCGGCCGCCGGCCGCCACGACAGCACCGCCGCCGCCGCCAGGCCGGCGTCGAACAGGCCGCCGCCGTGGATCGGGTAGCCGGTCACCAGCATGCCGGCCACGCCGCCGCGCAGCTGGCGCCACGTGAGCGGCTGCCACGACGCGACCAGGTACAGCGAGTCGCGCGCGTAGCTGTTGCGGAAGTAGCCGGCGCCCAGGGTCACGCTGCGGCGCACGTCATGCTCGATGCCCAGGCCCGGCGTGGCGTCGCGCAGGCCGCGTTCGCGGGCGTAGTCGCGGTCGGGGTGATAGGCGCCCAGCGTGGCCACCGGGCGCGTGCCGGGCAGGTCGGCCGCGCGCGCCTGGCTGAACACGCCGAGCGCGATCGCCAGTACCCACAGCGCCGGCACCAGGATGTAGGCCGCCAGGCGCAGCACGGACCAGCGCGTCCAGCGCACCGGGCAGTGGGTGGCGCGCAGGTGGCGCAAGTGGGCGTGCAGGCCCAGCGCCGGGCGGGCCGGCGGCAGGGTGTAGCCCCAGTCGCCCAGCGCGCCGCGCAGCGGCCGGTTGGATAGTTGACGACGGACCTTCAGCGGTTGGCTCATGCTGCTTCCTTCGGTGCGATGGGTTGATGAACCGGCGCGGCAACGCCGGGGGAAGACACAGCCACCGGGTGGTGGCTGCCCTTGCTCGCCCGTTTGAGCTGCGTGCGCAGCGCATCCAGGTCGATGAACTTGCGGGTGGCCTCGTCCCAGCCGCGCGGCGCGCTCACGCGCAGCGCGCAGCTGCGGCACGCCTGCCAGTGGCGCGTCTGCAGCGGGCTCGCGGTGGGTGCCTCGCGGTAGGCGTAGGCGCGGCACTGGTCGCCGCTGATGTAGGTCTCGTCGCCGGTGGTCTGCGCGAGGAACGGGCAGGCGAGCTGGCCGAGCATCTGCTGCACGCGCTCGGCAAAGCGCCGCGTGCTGGCCGCGCCGGTGCCGTAGGCGCCGCCACCGCGGTGGACCATGCTCACCGCGGCGTGACTGACATCGAGCCGCGCCGCCACCGCCGACACGCCGGTGCGCGCGATCTCGGCGGCGAGCAGCTCGAACCAGGGTTCGGCCATGTAGGCGGGGCGGGTCATGCGCGGCCCGCCTTCTCGTGCTCGGGCGCATCACGAAATTCGAGCGCCGTCACATCCAGCCCGGCACCCTCGGCAAGACCGACGGCGATCAGCCGGCCCATCTCCTTGAACGCCTCCCACACCTCAGGAACCTCTGCGGCTCCGACCTTCAAGGTAGCCACCTGAAACGCGCCCTCCATCGTGGCCGGCTGCGCGATGTACATCACGATCTGCTCGCCTTCGCGCCGGATGGCGACTCGGTAGGCCATCACACTCATGCCGCCCTCCGCAACTCGAACCGCTCGTCAAACGCGCGCACTTGACCGTCGTTGGCGTCCACCACGTCGTGCCGCTCCCAGCGCACCTGGGGCGCCTTGGGGCCGGTGTCTCGCACCAGCAGGTAGCGCAGGTGGGCAATACGGCCGGCGCGCCGCATCGCGGTCACGTAGCCGGCGCGCACCAGGCCGCGCAGGTAGCGGTTGGCCCAGCGCTCGAAGCGCGCCACCCGCACCACATCGGCCCCGGCGTTCACCAGCAGCGCGGTCAGCTCGGGCACGCTGAACTTGCGCATCGCGCGCATCGCCAGCCACAGCCGCTGCTGCTCGGCGGCACCGCGCCGCTGGCCGACGCCGCCGGTGGAGCGCCCGTGCACCTGGCCGGTGGCCAGCGCTGTGGCCCCGGCCGGCGTCAGCCGGTACTCGCCCGCCACCAGCGAGCCGTCGCCGTCGCGCACGCGGTTCTCGATCCAGCCCTTGGCGCGCAGCCGCTCGGCGCAGCTGCGCGCCCGCTTGCGCTTGCCGACCGGCAGCGCCAGCCGCGCCTCGATGTCCGCCAGCCGCGCGAACTTGCCGCGCCGCTGCAGCTCGAACACGGCCTGCAGGAAGGCGACGCGGATCATTCGACCACCACGCCATTCAGCTTCTTGCGCGCACTGGCGGCGACCGCTGCCGCCCACGCTTGGCTGATCTTCCCGTTCGCGACGTCTTCCAGCACGCTGATGCAGATGATCAGCGCTGCGGCGATATCTGGCGCGTAGGCCATGAGCAACGCATCGGGGTGAACAACCTCGCCGACTGGCAGATCACCGTTCAGCAACTCAACGAACGGCCGCATCAGTCCGCCGCGCCGGCCGCGCGCATACATCCCCCAGTCAGAGAAGCGCGGCGTGGCGCCTTGCATGCCACTGCGCACGAAGTCCATCACGACGAGCTGACCGCGGTCCGGCGTGACCAGGCGCACGTCGCCGTTCATCGTGGCCTGCCAGCGCCACGGTCCGGGAGTGAAAGCAGCGCGCATCTCGGCAGCCATCACGCCGCCCTCCGCACGCGCCGCCCCTGCCACTCCTGGCACAGCGCCACGTCTTTGAACATCGCCTCGCTGGCCTTGCGCGTGCCGCTGGCCTCGCACACGCGCTCGATCGCGGCCACGCCGTTCAGCACCAGGCGCGTCTTGCCGGCGCTTTCCTGGTACAGGCGCGCCAGCAGCGGCTTGTCGATCTCGACCTCGGCCACCTGCTTGACCACCGCCAGGAAGTCGCCCTCGGTGAGCGGCTGGAAGCTGACCACCGCGCCGATGCGGCTGGCGATCTGCGGAAAGCGCGCCAGGCGGTTCTGCACGTCGGCGGTGCCGGCCACCAGGATGCACAGCACCTCGGTGGCGTCGGTGATGTCGCGCACGCATTCGAGCGTGGCGGCGGTGGTGCCGATGATGTGCTGCACCTCGTCGAACACCAGCGCCGTCTGGAAGCTGGCCAGGTGGCGGATCAGGCGGTTCTCCACCTCCTGGTTACGGCCGCGCTTGTCGACCTTGAACTCGTCGGCCAGGGTGTCGAGCAGGCTGCGCTTGCCCCACGTGGCCTGGCAGCGGAACACGCTGGCCTGCTTGTCGACCGCGATGCGCTGCACCGCCGCCGTCTTGCCCAGCGCCGGCTCGCCTTCCACCAGGATCAGGCTGGCCTCGCGCGCGCCGCGCGACTCCATCTGTCCGATCGTCTCCAGCAGCTTCTGATAGTTGCGTGTTCTCACGAACCCCTGTTTCATCTAGCATTCCCCTCGTGTAGTGCGTTGTGGTGCGGTGGTTTGCTGCTTCCTGCTGCGCGTGCTGCATAGGCCGGCTGAGGCGGCAACCTCAGTCGGCCGCCTTAAAAGAGGGCGCCTCGCCACCGTCGCGCCAGGCGATCCCCAACATCTCCCAGCGGTCGATCAGCTGCTGGTACAGCTCGGTCTTGATGAAGCGCTCGACCCAGGGCCGGTCGTCCTCGGCCCAGGCGTCGCGGTGCGCCATCAGCCATTCGTAGCGGTCGGCCTGGAACTGGAACACCGGGCGCGCCGCCACCGGCGCCGGCAGCGCTTCCTCGGGCGTGAAGTCGTTCAAGAACGTGGCCGGCGTGCCCGGCTGGTGCGTCAGCGCGGTGGCGCGGTCCAGCTCGTCCAGCACCACGCCGCGCTTGCGGTCGACCCGCTTGAGCTGGGCCTCGGCGCGCTCGATGCGCCGCTCCTGCACCACGCTCATCGGGTAGTACGGGCGTACGTTGCCGTCCAGCTGCGCCGCGCAGATCCAGCGCCGCTCCAGGTCGCGCACCACCACCTCGGTCGGGTCGTGAATGTCGTAGCCAACCAGCACCTTGTCGCCGTCGTACTCGGTCAGACCCAGGCTGAAGTAGGTCTTGCCGCGGAAGCGGATCTCGCCGCGCCGCACGGTGGCGACCACCTGCGGCCAGAACAGGTCGCGCTCGATGTCGTCGCCCAGCGCACACACCTGCCAGCCGCTGGCGATCGACTGCTCCCAGCGCTGGCCGGGCGAGACCCCCTTCAGGCTGCGATGCGCGCGCGCGTTGTAGTCGTCGATCGCCTGGCGCAGCGCCGCCACGAACTCGTCGAAGGTCGGCAGCGCCGTGCGCACGCCGTGCTGGCGCTGCGCCTTGGTCACCAGCTTGTGCACCTTCTGCAGGTGCTCCTTGTCGGCGCCGCGCGGAATGCCGGTCTCCAGCCGCCGCGCCAGCGGCACCAGCACGCTGGAATGGAAGCGCTCGATCACGCCGCGCGCCTGGCTGTTGAACGGGATGCTGTGCTCGACCCGGTAGCCCAGGCGCGGCCCCATGCCGACCAGCGTGTCCTTCTGCAGCGCGTTATTGAAGCCCGGCCCGCGGTCGACGTAGAAGATCGCGCACACGCCGTGGGTGGCGAAGGCGTGCTTCAGCGCAGCCAGCACGTCGTACTGGTTCTCGGCCAGGCTGATGCTCACGCCCACGCACTTGCGGGTGGCGACATCCAGCACCGGCGTCACTTCCGGGCGGAATGCGCCGGGCCGGTCGGGGTGCTGGATCTGCGCCTTGAAGGTGTGACCGTCCGACGTGTAGATATCGCCCGGCTTCAGGTCGTCAAAGCTGCGCCGCACGAACGGCAGCCTGGTGCGCAGGTCGCGCGGCCCCATGCGACCCACCTGCAGCGCCACCGCGCCCACCTTGTTCTTGACGAAGTTGCGCGCCTGCGCGTAGGTCGGCGCCGCGCCGGCCACGCCGTCGGCCGTCAGCGCCGCCGGCAGCTGGCGCAGGCAGTCGGCCAAGCTCGGCTTGGTCGGCCGCTGGTACAGCCGCAGCAGCGCCGGCGCCCAGGCCGGCAGCTGCTCGCGGTGTGTCGGCAGCGGCGCCAGGCCGGCGTAGCCGGCCGCCGCCTCCAGCCCCTGCCAGCGGTAGAACGTGGCCTTGGTCAGCATCGGCGGCCGCCCCTTGCGCAGGCGCGCATTGGCGGTGGCCAGCAGGCGCGCCAGCGTGTCCTCGGGGTTGGCCTGCACCGAGTCGTTCAGCGCCTTGATCGCCAGCTCCAGCGACACATGCAGCGTGTCGCGCAGCTCGCCGATGCGCTTGATGATCGTCATCCGCGCCATCGCCGCCTGGCGCTCGAAGTCCTTCATCGTGCGCACGTCGCGCGCCGGCAGCGCCGGCAGCACCTCCGCTTGGGCGGCCGCTCCTGCTGCCGGCGTAGACCGTGCAGCCGCCGCCCTGGGGAGGGGAACCACGACGCTGGAAGGAGCGGCCGCCGAAGCGGGGTCGGTTGCGGGCAGCGCTGCCACCGCTGCTTGGATCAGGTGGTCCCGCGTCTCTTGCGGGAGGCTGGCGATCGAGTACTCCACCGCCGGGCGTCCACCCACGGATGCGCGCGGCCGCGATTGCCAGCGGTCGCGCTGTGCGACCCGGCGCACGTGCCTCTCGTGCGTCGGCATGCCCGGCGCGCCAGCCAACTCGGCAGCTGTGAACCAGCTTTTCACGCAGCCGCCCGCTCGGACTCAATGACACCGTCCTTCATGCCGAGCAGCACGGCCACTCGGTGCGCCTCTCCCCGGCGACCCTTGCACTTGCCGTCCAGCAGATCGAACACCGTGCGCGCCTGCACGCCGTTCTGGCGCGCCCAGGCGGTGACACCCAGGCCACGCCGGTCAAGGTCTGCCCGCACTTCGTCGGCCGTCTTGAGTCGCTTCTTTGTCTTCATGTGGTGAGGTGTTGTCCGTAGGTGATGAACTGTTATCGAATGGCGAATGTAATCGCTAGATTTCCTCACGTCAACATGCGATGGAAGGTGAGAGTTCCCTTGCGCAACGATCCGTCCGCCGAGTACCGTCAAAAAAGCCCGGACTTCGGGCCACTTTCGGACACAACTTGTCCGAAAGTGTCAGCGGCGCGCCGCGGGGGAGGGCTGGAAATGTGCCCGTCAGATCAAGGGGATGCGGGTTTCGGACGTGTCCATAAGGGTTCGAGCGCGGATGTCCGAAAGTCGGCGGGACTTTCGGACATCGGTCGTGTGTACTCGACACGCCTGCAACAGGCGATCGGCAGCCGCTCCGTCGCCGAATTTGGCCGCCTCTGTGATCTTTCGCACAGCACGTTGCTGAACTACCTGAAGGGAACTCTGCCGGGTTGGGACAACGCGCTGAAGATCGCGCGCGCCGCTGGGCGACCTCTCGACTGGTTTGCCGGCGACGACGCCCTGCCGCCTGAGCTGCTCGACGCCGCCCGCGGCATGGACAGCACCGGCCACTTCGCCCGCCAGATCGAGGCCCGCTACGCTGCCAGCCACTCCACGCCCGACCAGCAGTTCGCCCTGCTGCCGCTGTACGACGTGCGCGCCTCAGCCGGCCACGGCGCCTGGAACGACGCTGAGCGCATCAGCAAGCAGCTGGCATTCCGGCGCGACTGGATCGGCAGCACGCTGAACACGTCGGCCGAGCACCTGGTGCTGATCTATGTCGATGGCGACAGCATGGAGCCACGCTTCGCCGACGGCGACGTGGTGATGGTCGACACCTCGGTCAATGAGGTGCGCACCGATGGCATCTTCGTCTTCACGCTCGACGACGCGCTGCTGATCAAGCGCCTGCAGCGCCTGGCCGGCGGCCGCCTGCGCGTCGTCAGCGAGAACCCGGTTTATCAACCGTTCGAGATCCCCGCCGCCCACCTCTACACGACCGACGAATCACCCCACCACGTCGTCGGCCGCGTCGTCTGGGGCGGCATACGCCTCTGAGGAGCCTGCCATGCGTTCACTTGTAGCCGCGGCTTTGCTGTTCGCACTCCCCTTGTGCGCGCTGTCTCAGACCCAACCCAGCCGTGTCGACGCGGCCAAGAAGGCGATTCGGGAGAAGATGCGAGACCCAGGAAGCACCCGGTTCCGCAATGTGCGGCTGCTGAAGTCAGGCCAGGTGTGCGCCGAGGTATCTGGAAGAAACGCTTTTGGCGGTTACGCGGACTTTGAACTTGTCGCGGTGTCGACGAAGGGCTTGGTGTGGTTCATCGATCGACCACCGCTTCCAAGTTACGACGATTGGCCACAGGCCGTCGCTTCAGCGCCTATCAGTCAGCTCGACAGATGGCAGCGCGTCCTCGATCTCCATGAGCAACTCGCGCTGCCCTGTCTCTCGGAGGCCGGCGCCGAAGAGGAGTGGCGGTTCATCAACCGTCGGCGTGGCGACCTGAACGCCGCGACGCCTCCCCGCCCGAAGGGCTTTTGAGCGGCGTGACTGTCTCAAAGCCATTCGCAATTCGAGCCTCGCGCCCGAGTTATCCACAGGCGCTGTCGCAAAGCCGCTCGATTTGACGGCGCCACCGCTTGACCTCGTTTCCCCTCTGTAGCGCGGTCGCCAGGCTGAAGCCTCCGGCCCGCCGGGGGGTCTCAAAGCTCCCGACTCCCCACAGCAGCAGCGGGCAGTGCAGCGTGATCACGTCGGACTCCGCCAGCATGCGAGCAAATGGCGTGTACAGCATCCCCATATCGTCGCGCCCCTTGAACGCCGACATCAGAACGCGCATGCC
>JALHOU010000092.1:15265-16723 GCA_022842825.1 Rubrivivax sp. | reverse complement strand
CACATCGAGATCCAGGTGTTCGGCGACAGCCAGGGGCAGGTCATTCACCTCGGCGAGCGCGACTGCTCGGTGCAGCGGCGGCACCAGAAGGTGCTGGAGGAGTCGCCGGCGCCGGGCCTCAGTGCCGCGCGCCGTGCCGAGATGGGCGCCGCGGCCGTCGCCGCGGCCAAGGCGGTGGGCTATGTCGGCGCGGGCACGGTGGAGTTCGTCGCCGAGGAACTCGACGACGGCGACATCCGCGCCTATTTCATGGAGATGAACACGCGCCTGCAGGTCGAGCACCCGGTCACCGAGGCGGTGACCGGCCTCGATCTCGTCGAGTGGCAGTTGCGCGTCGCCGCCGGCGAGCCGCTGCCGCTCACGCAGGCACAGGTGTCGATGAGCGGCCACGCCATCGAGGCCCGCATCTGCGCCGAGAACCCGGACAAGAACTTCCTGCCCGCCACCGGCACGCTGGAAGTGGCGCGCTGGCCCGAGCACGTGGCCTTCGCGCGCGACGAGGTGCGCGCGCGCGTCGACAGCGGCGTCGGCGAGGGCGACGCCATCACGCCCTACTACGACTCGATGATCGCCAAGCTCATCGTCTGGGGCGAGAACCGCGCGCAGGCGCTGGCGCGGCTCGACGCAGCGCTGCGCGACACGCACATCGTCGGCCTGAACACGAACGTCGCCTTCCTGCGCCGCGTCGTCGCCACGCACGCCTTCGCCACCGCGGACCTCGACACGGCGCTCATCGAACGCGAGCGCGCGGCGCTCTTCGACGCCGCGCCGTTGCCGCCGGAGCTGGCGGCCGCCGGCGTCGCAGCGCATGTGCTTGCTGCCGAAGCGGCGCTCGAGGGCGCCGACCCCTGGTCGCGCCGCGACGGCTGGCGGCTGCACGGCGGTGCGCAGCGTCGCATGAACCTGGAGCTGGCGGGTCAGCCGCTGGCCGTGGCGTTGCAACGTCTGCACGACGGTGCCACGGTGCTGTCCATCGGCGCGCAGCGCTGGCAGTTCGCGGCGCGCTCGCTCGGCGGCACCCGGCACGAGGTGCTGCTGGCGGGCAGCGGGGCCGGCGAGCCTTTGGGCGAGCGCCGCACCGTGCTGACGGTGTACCCGGGGCCCGAGCGCTATGCCGTCTTTGCCGATGCCGGCCAGGCGCTCGTGACCGAATACGACCCCATCGCACACGCCGGCGACCACGCCGGCGAGGCCGGCCGGCTCACCGCGCCGATGCCTGGCAAGGTGATCAGTTTCCAGGTGAAAGCCGGCGACAAGGTCAAGCGCGGCCAGGCACTGGCGGTGATGGAGGCGATGAAGATGGAGCACACGCTGCACGCCCCGCGCGACGGGCAGGTGCTGGAAGTGCTCTACGCCGCCGGTGACCAGGTGGCCGAAGGCGGCGAACTGCTGCGGCTGAGCGAATAGGGCCCGTGGATGCGGGGGCGGCCCTCGCGGCGCTTGCTCTCGTTTCGCGGG
>JALHOU010000092.1:0-15165 GCA_022842825.1 Rubrivivax sp. | reverse complement strand
CCGTCGGCCCGATCCCGCCGCCGTTCGTCGCCGTGCGACCCACCCAGACTGATCAAACGGCGTGAGGCCGACGCGGGACCTTCAGCAGGCCGCCGCCAGCCGCAGGCCGCCCTGGCGCGCGGCGGCGCGTTGCTGCTCCAGCTGCTGGCGCACCAGTGCCAAGGCGGCCGGGCTCGGCGGGCGCCGTGGGTCGTCGTCGGCGCTGCCGAAGCCCGAGATCGGAAAGACGCTGTCCACGCCAAAGCCCGAAGGCGGCGCGGCATCGGACGGCGTCTCGGTGGCCGAGCGCCGGAACCAGCCGGCGAGCTCGGCCAGCTCGTGGCCGCGATGTGCGTCGCACACCAGCAGCACATCGCGCATGTAGAGCTGTTCGGTGAGCATGCGCATGGTGTCCACGCCGACACCGATCTCCTGCTCGAGCAGGGTGCCGATGCGCGAGGCGATCTTGAGACAACGTCGGGCGTTCATGGTCGATTCCTCCTGCAGCCGGTGCCGGCGCCGCACGGGTGGTGAACCCCCTCGCCGGGCCGTGAGGGCGAGTTCACTGCGACGGTGTCGGCATGCGCGGGGAAAAATCACCAAGGCCAGGCGTGCACGCGCGCGCCGTGAAGAAGCGCATGCGTGGTCAGCGCTCTTTGGCCACATGTCAGGCACATGTCGGGCCCTACGTCGGGTCCCGAGCCGCGCCGATACACTGACCCTCTCGCCATTCCGGGTTCGCCGGGCGCGCACGCCGCGCTGGCCGCGCCTGCCGCCGGGCCACTCAGTCATGTTCCCCACCCAAGTCACCCTGGTCGAGGTCGGCCCGCGCGACGGCCTGCAGAACGAGGCGCTGCCGGTGCCGGCCGTGCACAAGATCGAGCTCGTGCACCGCCTGCAGGCGGCTGGCCTGAAGGAGATCGAGGTCACGAGCTTCGTCAGCCCCAAGTGGGTGCCGCAGATGGCCGACAACGCGGCCGTGCTGGCCGGCATTCGGCGTGCGCCCGGCGTGCGCTACTCGGTGCTGACGCCCAACCTCAAGGGACTCGAAGGTGCGCTCGGTGGCGACGGCGAGGCGGCGGCCGACCCGCTCTCCGCCCGCCGACCCGACGAGGTGGTGGTCTTCGCCGCCGCCAGCGAGGCCTTCAGCCGCAAGAACATCAACTGCTCCATCGCCGAGAGCGTGCAGCGCTTCCAGCCGGTGGTTGAGGCCGCGCACGCCGCCGGCCTCAAGGTGCGCAGCGCCATCTCGTGCGCGCTCGGCTGCCCCTACCAGGGCGAAGTGACAGCCGACGAGGTGGAGCACGTCGTGCGCCTGATGAAGTCGATCGGCGTCGACCACTGCGGCGTCGCCGACACCATCGGCGTGGGCACGCCGCGCGCCGTGCGGGCGGCGATGGAACGGGCGCTGAAGCACTACCCGCTCGTTGAGGTGAGCGGTCATTTCCACGACACCTACGGGCAGGCGCTGGCCAACATCTATGCCTGCCTGGAGATGGGCGTGCACACCTTTGACGCCAGCGTCGCCGGCCTCGGCGGCTGCCCCTATGCCAAAGGGGCCACGGGCAACGTCGCCACCGAGGACGTGCTCTTCATGCTGCAGGGCATGGGCATTGCCACCGGTGTGGACCTCGACCGGCTCGTCGACGCCGGCGCCTTCATCTGCGGCGTGCTGGGTCGCGCGCCCACCTCCCGCGCCGGCAAGGCGCTGCTGGCGCGCCGCGGTGTGGCCGTCGAGGCGCCGGCTTGAGCCGCGCTGAGCCGCGCTGAGCCGCGCGCGATGTGATGGCGATGATGAGACGACGAGGCGGCGCCTGACGTGGCAACGATGGGTGAAGCCGGCTACCCCGAAGGTTTCCAGCGCGTGAGCGCGGCGCTCTCGGCGCTGGGTCACGCGCATGCGCCGCGCTGGCTGGAAGCAAGCGCACGCACCTCGCAGGAGGCGGCCGATGCGCTCGGCGTCACGGTCGGGCAGATCGCCAAGAGCGTCGTCTTCCGGCGTGTCGCGGACGTGGCCAGTGCGGCCGTCTCGAGCGGTGCGGCCGGCGCGCCGCTCGAGACCGCCGTGCTCGTTGTCGCCTCGGGCGACCGGCGCGTCGACGAGAAGCGGGTGACAGCCCTCGTCTGCCAGGCCGGCGGCCGGCTGGCGCGCGCCGATGCCGCCTTCGTCAAGGCGAGCACCGGGTTCTCCATCGGCGGCGTGGCGCCGCTCGCCCACACGGGCCCAGTGCTGACGTTGATCGACCGCGATCTCTTCCGCTTCGACGAGATCTGGGCCGCGGCGGGCCACCCGAACGGTGTCTTCAAGCTGGCGCCGGCCCACCTCGCCCACCTGACCGGCGGCGCGCCCGTGGTCGATGTCGTGTTGCGGCTCGAAGGTGCGTCATGACGCAGTTGGCCACAGTGCCCAGCCCGTGCATCGATGTCTGCCGCATGGATGCGGCCAGCGGCCTCTGCGAGGGCTGCCTGCGCACGCTCGACGAGATTGCCGCGTGGTCGCGGATGGCCGATGCCGACAAGCGTGCCGTCTGGGCCGCGCTCGAGCGCCGGCGTGCTGCGCGGCCGTCCGCCGCTCCTGCGGCGCGGCCGGCACCACCGACCGGAGACGCCCCGTGAAGCGCATCGAGTTCTTCCTCGACTTCATCTCGCCCTTTGCCTACCTCGCTTTCGAGCGCCTGCCGCAGGCGCTGGAGGGCTGCACCTATGTCGTCGAGTACCGGCCGGTGCTCTTTGCCGGCCTGCTGCAGCACTGGGGCCAGAAGGGCCCGGCCGAGCTGGAGAGCAAGCGCGCCTGGACCTTTCGCCACACGCACTGGCTGGCGGCGCAACAGGGCACGCCGATGCAGACGCCGGCCCGGCACCCCTTCAACCCGCTCGCGCTGCTGCGCCTGGCGGTGGCCTGCGGGCCCAACCGTTTCGTCGTCGAGCAGATCTTTCGGCACGTGTGGGCCGCCGGCGGGACCGACGCCAACGAGCCGGCGCGCCTGGCCGAACTCACCGCCCGCCTCGCGCCGTCGCGTGACGCGGCCGGCGAGGACGTGAAACGCGAGTTGCGCGAAGCCACCGAGAGCGCCATCGCGCAAGGCGTCTTCGGCGTGCCGAGCTACCTGTGCGACGGCCGCCTCTTCTGGGGCTTCGACGCGCTGCCCATGCTGCGGGCCGCGCTGGTGGGCGACCCGTGGTTCGAAGGCCCGGCCTGGGCCGCCGAGGGCCAGCCGCGGTCCGGCGTGGCGAGGCGCTGAGCCGCGCTCCTGCGCCCGCGCGGGCACGCGAATAGCCTGCGCCGCAGCGCGCGGCGTCAGGGTTTGCACTGACGCTTGTCAGCCGGCGTTGGCTGCGCGTCAGCCCCTGTTTGATTCGCGTCAGAGTGCTATCAGTGCCCTCCCGCAAAGTAGGGACATGCGGTGCCGCCGGTACCGCGACGTCACTGCCGACGCCGACGCAAAGGAGACGCGCGATGGACGACACCCTGGTGGCCAAGGTCACCTCTCATCCCAAGTACCAGGAATTGAAGGCACGCCGTACCCGCCTGGGCCTGTGGCTCACCGTGGCGATGCTGGTCGTGTACTACGGCTTCATCCTGCTCGTGGCTTTCAACAAGCCGCTGCTGGCCAGCCGCATCGGCGAGGGCGTCACGACGCTCGGCATGCCGATCGGCCTGGGCGTCATCCTCTTCACCATCGTCATCACCGCGATCTACGTGCGGCGCGCCAACGGCGAGTTCGACCGCCTGAGCGACGACATCAACAAGGCGGTGCTGAAATGAGCCGCGCCCTGAAGTACGCCCTGCCCTTCGCGGCCCTCGTGGGCGCGGCGGCGGCCATCGCCGCCGGTGCCGACCTCGGCCAGGCGCAGAAGCAGGCGACCAACTGGACGGCGATCGCGATGTTCGGCATCTTCGTCGCCTTCACGCTGTGGATCACGAAGTGGGCCGCGGCCAAGACCAAGAGCGCGGCGGACTTCTACACCGCCGGCGGCGGCATCACGGGCTTCCAGAACGGCCTGGCCATCGCCGGCGACTACATGAGCGCCGCGTCGTTCCTCGGCATCAGCGCCGCGGTGATGGTGAGCGGCTTCGACGGCCTGATCTACTCGATCGGCTTCCTGGTCGGCTGGCCGGTGGTCACCTTCCTGCTCGCCGAGCGCCTGCGCAACCTGGGCAAGTTCACCTTCGCCGACGTGGCCGCGTTCCGCTTCGCGCAGACGCCGGTGCGGCTGTTCGCGGCGAGCGGCACGCTGGTGGTGGTGGCCTTCTATCTCATCGCGCAGATGGTCGGCGCCGGCCAGCTCATCAAGCTGCTGTTCGGCCTCGAGTACTGGATCGCGGTCGTCATCGTCGGCGGCCTGATGATGGTCTACGTGCTCTTCGGCGGCATGACGGCCACCACCTGGGTGCAGATCATCAAGGCCATCATGCTGCTCTTCGGTGCCAGCTTCATGGCCGGCGCGGTGCTGTGGCACTTCGGCTTCAGCCCGGAGGCCATGTTCGCCGAGGCCGTGAAGATCAAGTCGGGCATCGCCGAGAAGGGCGGCAAGTCTCCCGCGGAGGCGGCGCAGATCGGCTTCTCGATCATGGGCCCGGGCGGCTTCGTCAAGGACCCGATCAGTGCCATCAGCTTCGGCATGGCGCTGATGTTCGGCACCGCCGGCCTGCCGCACATCCTGATGCGCTTCTTCACCGTGCCCAACGCCAAGGAAGCGCGCAAGTCGGTGCTGTGGGCGACCACCTGGATCGGCTACTTCTACATCCTCACCTTCATCATCGGCTTCGGCGCCATCACCTTCGTGCTGACGAATCCGCAGTTCCTCGATGCCAAGGGCGGCCTGCTGGGCGGCGGCAACATGGCCGCCATCCACCTGGCCAACGCGGTGGGCGGCAACGTGTTCCTCGGCTTCATCTCGGCAGTGGCTTTCGCGACCATCCTCGCGGTGGTGGCCGGCCTCACACTGAGCGGCGCCTCGGCCGTCTCGCACGACCTCTACGGCACCGTCATCAAGAAGGGCCAGGCCGACAGCAAGGACGAACTGCGCGTCTCCAAGATCACGACCATCTGCCTCGGCGTGGTGGCCGTGGTCCTGGGCATCGCGTTCGAGAAGCAGAACATCGCCTTCATGGTGAGCCTGGCCTTCGCCATCGCCGCCAGCGCCAACTTCCCGGTGCTGCTGATGAGCGTGCTGTGGAAGGGCTGCACGACCAAGGGCGTGGTGATCGGTGGCTTCCTCGGCCTCATCAGCTCGGTGGCGCTGACGGTGGTGTCGCCGGCGGTGTGGGAAGCCACGCTCGGCAACCCCAAGGGCTCGGCCTGGTTCCCGTATGCCAGCCCGGCGCTCTTCTCGATGACCATCGGCTTCGTCGGCATCTGGCTGTTCAGCCTGCTGGACGGCAGCAAGCGCGGCGCCGAGGACAAGGCCGGCTTCCTGGCGCAGCAGGTGCGCTCGGAGACGGGCATCGGCGCGGCGGGGGCGAGCGGCCACTGAGGCAGCGGGCCGCAGAATGAACGGGCCGCCCGCAGTGATGCCGGCGGTCTTCTTGCTTTGGCCATGGATGGGCTTCGGGTGACTTGGTTTGGCGATCGGTTGATCGGGTCTTGCTTCGAAGATCGGTGGCGGGATCGGGCCGACGGGGTACCCTGCGCCGCGAATGTCCTCTTTCGGCCGCCCGGCTCGCAAGCTCGCAGGGCGCCCGAATGCCCCCTTGATTTCGCTCTGCAGGGCACCCCATCGTCCCGATCCGGAACCGATAGTGGCGCTCCATTGGCTGAGCCGGCGCCAGAGGCTGTTCTCTTGGAGGACAAGCGCCGGTTCACGCCGAGGACGCCGGGTGGTCGGCGCAGCGAAATCAAGGATGCATTCGGGGGACCTGCGAGCTTGCGAGCAGGGCCGCCGAAAAAGGACATTCGTGTAGCCGACCACCCGGCGGCCTTGGCGCGCCGCCCTCTTGGCGCGCAACCCTCTGGGGCCCCAGCACCCGCGGTACGACACGACTCGTCCTTGAATGCAAGCGCGCCATGAGAGCCACCGCCCGATGAGCCCTGGTCCTGGCCTGGGCACCGACCCGCAGCGCGAGATGCTCTCGCTCGTGACGGCGCGCGTGCGCGACGCCTACGTGCGCAAGCCGTTCTATGTCGACGGCGCGCTGGACCTCGTCGCCGTCTGCCGCCAGCTCAGCGAGCGCGGCCTCACGCACGCGCTGGTGCGCGACGCCAGCACCGGGGCCGAGCGCCTGGGCATCTTCACCACCACCAACCTGCGCGACGCGCTGCTGCTGCCCACGCCGCCGGCCTTGCTGCCGGTGCGCGAGGCGTCGCGCTTCGACATCGTCTCGGTGCAGGCCGACGCCGACCTCTTCGAGGCGCTGTGGCTGATGGTGCGCCACCGGGTGCACCGCCTGCTCGTCAAGGACGGCGACGCGGTCGTGGGCGTGCTAGGCCAGCTCGACCTCGTGAGCTTCGTCGCCAACCACTCGCACATCATCGGCGCGCAGATCGACGATGCCGCCAGCGTCGCCGACCTGCAGGCCGCGGCGCAGCGCGTCGACGACCTCGTGCGGCTGCTGCACGGCAGCGGCATCCGCATCGAGCGTGTCATGCGCCTGGTCAACGAGCTCAACACGCGCATCTTCGCGCGCTTGTGGTCGCTCGTGGCGCCGGCCGAGCTGGTGGCGAACTCCTGCCTGCTGACGATGGGCAGCGAAGGCCGTGGCGAGCAGATCCTGCGCACCGACCAGGACAACGCGCTGCTGCTGCGCGACGGCTTCGAGTTCGCCGGCCTGCCGGAGGTGGCGGCACGCTTCAACGTCGCGCTCGTGCAACTCGGCTGGCCGCCCTGCCCGGGCGACATCATGCTCACCAATCCGTTGTGGCGGCAGCCGATCGCGGCCTTCCGCGAGACCTTGCGCGGCTGGGTGCATGGCGCCGACCCCGAGGGGCCGATGCACCTGGCCATCTTCTTCGATGCCGCGGCCAAGGCCGGCGATGCCGCGTTGCTGGCCGAGGCGCGCGACCACCTCGGCCGCGTGCTGAGCGGCGCCGACACGTTCCTGGCGCGCTTCGCGGCCGCGGCCGACCAGTTCCAGGAGCCGGGCCACTGGCTGAGCCGCCTCACGCACAAGCGCGACGAACAGCCGCTCGACCTGAAGAAGCTCGGCACCTTCCCCATCGTGCACGGCGTGCGCGCGCTGTCGCTGAAGTACGGCGTGCGCGCGCCGGGCACCATCGACCGGCTGGCCGCACTGGTGGCGGCCGGTCGCCTGGAGGAGGGCCTTGCGCGCGATGTCGGCGACGCGCTGCACCTGCTCATCGGCATTCGCCTCACGCACCAGCTGAAGCAGCGCGAGCGCGGCGAGCGGATCGGCAACGAAGTGCGGCCGTCCGAGCTCTCGACGCTGGAACGGGAGCCGTTGCACGATGCCTTGGCCATCGTCAAACGGTTCCGCCTCTTCCTGCGCCAGCATTTCCGCTTCGACGCGCTATGAAGCCCGGGCGCCCAGACCCGGGCCCGCCGTGCCCACGAGGAGACAACACCCGTGAAAGCCTCTCGACCGCGATCGCCCGCAACGGCCGGCCTGCTCATGCAGCGACTGCTGGCCCTGTTCGTTGCCGGATGGCTGCTGTTTGACTTTCCGCTGCTCGGCCTCGCGCTCGGCAGCGGGCCTGAAGCCACGCTCTTCGGGCTGCCGCGGCTGCCCGTGCTGCTGTTCGCGGGCTGGGCCGTGCTGATCGGGCTGCTCGCCTGGCTCATGGAGCGCAGCGGGCACGAGGAGGCCGCGGCACCCGACGAGCGCGCGACCGGCGCCCGCGAGGCCGGGCGTTGAGCCGGCCGGGCTGAAGGCCGACACGATGTCGCTCTCGCCGACGCTTGTCCTCGGCGCGTCGCTCGCCTACCTGCTGGCGCTGTTCGCCGTGGCCTGGTGGGGCGACCGGCGCGCGGCTGCCGGGCGCTCGGTCATCGGCAATGCGTGGGTCTATGCGCTCTCGATGGGCGTGTACTGCACGGCGTGGACCTACTTCGGCAGCGTCGGCCGCGCCGCCAGCGGTGGCGTCTGGTTCCTGCCCATCTACCTGGGCCCGATGCTGGCCATGGTGCTGGCCTGGGTCGTGCTGCGCAAGATGATCCGCATCGCGCGGCGTTTCCGCATCACGAGCATCGCCGACTTCATCGCCAGCCGCTACGGCAAGAGCCGCCTGCTGGCCGGCCTGGTGACGCTCATTGCGCTCGTGGGCGTGGTGCCCTACGTGGCGCTGCAGCTGAAGGCGGTGGCGAGCGGCTATGCGGTGCTCACCGGCCAGGGAGGCTCCGGCGCAGCCGGCGGCGCGGGCTCCGGCAGCGCCCTCATGGTGGCACTGCTGCTGGCCGGCTTCACCATCGCCTTCGGCACCCGCCATCTCGACAACACCGAGCGGCACGAGGGCATGGTGGCGGCCATTGCCGCCGAGTCGGTGGTCAAGCTGCTGGCGTTCCTGGCCGTGGGCGTCTTCGTGACCTGGGGCCTCTTCGGTGGCCTCGGCGACATCGCGGCGCGCGCGCTGGCGCAGCCGGAACTCGCGCGCGTGCTGCAGCCCTCGTCGGCCTCCGGCGGCTTCGCCTTCGACGCCTGGTTCGCGCTCATGGCGCTGGCCATGCTGTCGGTCATCATGCTGCCGCGCCAGTTCCAGGTGATGGTGGTCGAGAACGTCGACGAGCGGCACTTGAAGCGCGCGGCCTGGGCCTTCCCGGCCTACCTGCTGCTCATCAACCTGTTCGTGCTGCCGATCGCGATCGGCGGGTTGCTGTACTTCGGAGGCGCCGGCGCCGGCGCTGCCGGTGCTGGCGGCGGCACGCCGGGCCCGAACCCCGAGACCTATGTGCTCTCGCTGCCGCTGGCGGCGGGCCAACCGGCGCTTGCGCTGCTGGCCTTCATCGGCGGGCTCTCGGCGGCCACGGGCATGGTCATCGTCGAGGCGATCGCCGTCTCGACGATGGTGTGCAACGACCTCGTGCTGCCGCTGCTGCTGCGCGCCAAGGCCTTCGCCGGCCAAGGCCGCGACGGCGACCTCACCGGTGTCATCCTCGCCGTGCGCCGCGTCGTCATCGTGCTGCTCCTGCTGCTCGGCTGGGTGTACTTCCGCGTCGCCGGCGAGGCCTATGCGCTGGTGAGCATCGGCCTCATCAGTTTCGCCGCGGTGGCGCAGTTCGCGCCGGCGCTGCTGGGGGGCATGTTCTGGAAGGGCGGCACGCGCGACGGCGCCCTGGCCGGCCTGGCGGCCGGGGCGCTGCTGTGGGCCTACACGCTGCTGCTGCCGTCCATCGCCAAGAGCGGCTGGCTCGATGCCGCCTTCCTGCAGCAGGGCCTCTTCGGCGCCACCTGGCTGCGTCCGGAAGCGCTCTTCGGCCTCACGGGCATGGACAGTCTCACGCACGCGCTCTTCTGGACGATGCTGGCCAACGTCGGCCTGTACGTCGGCGTGTCTCTGGCGCGGCCGCCGCAGGCGGCCGAGGCCAGCCAGGCGCTGCAGTTCGTGGACGTTTTCGAGCGCGCCAGCGAGGCACGCGTGTTCTGGCGCGGCCGCGCCCGCACCGAGGACCTCGTGGTGCTGGTCGGGCGCTTCCTCGGCGCGGCGCGCGCCCGCTCGCTCTTCGCGGCCGAGGCACGGCGGCGCGGCCAGGGCGGCCACGTTCCGCCGCAGGCCGACGCGGCGCTCGTGCAGTTCGCCGAGACGCAGCTCGCGGGTGCCATCGGCAGTGCCAGCGCACGCGTGATGGTCGCCTCCGTGGTGGAGGAGGAGACGCTCGACCTCGACGACGTCGTGCGCATCGTCGAGGAGGCGAGCGAGCTGCGCCACCTCAACGAGCAGCTCAAGAGCCTCGACCGGCTGAAGGACGACTTCATGAGCAGCGTCACGCACGAGCTGCGCACGCCGCTGGCCAGCATCCGCGCGCTGGCCGAGCTGATGCGTGACGAGCCCGACATGGCGCCGGCGCAGCGGCAGCAGTTCCTTGCCATCGTCGTCGCCGAGGCCGAGCGCCTGTCGCGCCTGGTGAACCAGGTGCTCGACATGGCCAAGATCGAGTCGGGCCATGCCGAGTGGCACAACGCCGACGTCGACCTCGGCGCGCTGCTCGAGCAGGCCGTGCAGAGCACGGCCCAGCTGTTGCGCGAGCGCGGCGCCGTGGCCGTGCTCGACACGCCAGCGGTGGTGCCGAAGCTGCGCGCCGACCCCGACCGGCTGCTGCAGGTGGTGCTCAACCTGCTGTCCAACGCCGCCAAGTTCACGCCGCCAGGTGCCGGCCGCATCGAGGTGCGCTTGACCGCCGGGCCCGAGGGGGCGCGGGTCGAGGTCGAGGACAACGGCCCGGGCGTGCCGCCCGAGCAGCATCAGCTCGTGTTCGAGAAGTTCCGCCAGGGCGGCGACGGTGTCAGCCGGCCGCAGGGCACCGGCCTCGGGCTGCCGATCAGCCGCCAGATCATCGAGCACTTCGGCGGCCGGCTGTGGCTGAAGAGCGAGCCCGGCCGCGGCGCCTGCTTCGGCTTCGACCTGCCATGGCGGCAGCCTGCCCAGCGCCACGCAGACCCTATCGCAAAGGAGACGACGCCATGACCACCAAGGTGTTGATCGCGGACGACGAGCCGAACATCCTCATCTCGCTCGAGTACCTCATGAAGCGCGAGGGCTACGAGGTGCACGTGGCGCGCGACGGCGAGGAGGCGCTGGCCGCGCTGCGCCGCCTGCGCCCGGCGCTCGTGCTGCTGGACGTGATGATGCCGAGGAAGAACGGCTACGAGGTGCTGGCCGCCGCGCGCGCCGACGAGACGCTGGCCGGACTCAAGGTGCTGATGCTCACCGCCAAGGGCCGCGATACCGACGTGGCGCAGGGCCTGGGCCTCGGCGCCGATGCCTACATGACCAAGCCGTTCTCGACGCAGGCGCTGGCGGCCAAGGTGCGGGAGCTGCTGGGATGAGCGCTGCCTCGCGCCCGCTCGACCGCGCGGTGCTGCTGGCCGCCGCCCTGCCGGGCGCAGCCTTTGCGCTGCTGCTGCTGGCCGCGTTCGGGCTGCTGGCGGCCACGCTGCCCGGCGAGCAGCGGGCGGCCGTGTGGCGGGCGGTGGAGCCCGGCTTCGCGCTCGTCTTCATGGTGTGGTTCTTCGCCTCGCTGGCCGGCGGCCTGTGGACGCGCCGGGCCTGGGTGCGCTTCGGCGCCGCGCCCGGGCGCCTGGCCGAACGCGTGCACGTGCTGCTCAGCGCCGACCCGACACCCAGCGCCTCGGCGCCTGTACAGGCCGGTGACGGCCTTGGATTGCTCGATGCCGGCGAGGGCGCGAGCGAGGGCAGCGTCGCGCTCACCGCCGCCGTGGCCGCGCTGGCGCGGCAGCGCGACGCGCTACGCCGCGAGATTGCCGAGCGTATCGCCGAGGGCAGCCGCGAGGTCGAGCAGGAGAAGAGCCGGCTGGCGGCGCTGATGGCCGAGCTGACGCAGAGCGTCGTGGTGTGCAACCTCGATGGCCGCATCCTGCTGTTCAATGCGCGCGCGCGGCTGCAGTTCCGCGCCCTGGTGGCGGCACCCGCGGCGGGTGGGGCGGGTGGGGCGGGGGTGGCGGGTGCGGCGGGTGCGGGCGGTGGCCTTATCGGCGGCGCCGAGCCCATCGGCCTGGGGCGCAGCATCTACGGCGTGCTCGACCGCCGCCTCGTGGCGCATGCGCTGGAGGCGGTGCAGCAGCGCCTGGCGCGCGGGGCCGCGCATCCCTCGGCGCAGTTCGTCACGCCCACCAAGGGCGGGCAGTTGCTGCGCGTGCAGCTGGCACCCGTCAAGGAGAGCGGGGCCGCCTCGGCCGCCGCGGGCGCGGCGGCGCTCAACGGCTTCGTGCTGATGCTGGAGAACATCACGCAGCAGATGGCCGAGGAGCGCGCGCGCGAGCGGCTGCTGCACGCGCTGACCGAGGGCAGCCGCGGCAGCATCGGCAACCTGCAGGCGGCCGTGGAGCTGCTGGAAGACCCGCAACTCGATTCGCCGACGCGCGAGCGCTTTCTCGGCGTCATCCGCGAGGAGATCGGCGCGCTGGCGCACCGGCTCGACGAGGCGGCGGCGCACGGCGCCACGGCCCTGGAGCAGCGCTGGCCGCTCGAGGACATGCTGGGCAGCGACTTCGTGGCTGCCGCGGTGCGCCGCTTGCTGGCCGAGGGCGGGCTCGCCGCCGAGGCCGGCGCGGTCGACGCCGACCTGTGGCTGAAGGTGGAGAGCTACTCGCTCATCCTGGCCCTGCGGCACCTCGCCACGCGCCTCGTGCAGGCCTACGACGTGCCGCGCGTGACGCTGCGCCTGGCGGCCACCGAGCAGCAAGGCGTGCGCCGCGCCCAGCTCGACCTGGCCTTCCCGGTGGCGGCGATGAGCACCGAGACGGTGGTGGGGTGGGAGACCGAGCCGCTCGAGGACGAGGCCGGCGCGAGCGGCGGCCGCCTCACGTTGCGCGACGTCGTGCAGCGCCACGGCGGCGCCTTCTGGTTCGAGCGCGAACGCGCACGCCAGGAAGGGCGCTTCCGCTTCCTGCTGCCGCTGGCCGATGCCGCCGGCGGCGCCCAACTGGAGGCGAGCGCCGTGCTGCGGCACGACAGCCGGCCGGAGTTCTACGACTTCAATCTCTTCGCGACGCGGGCGATGCAGCCGGGCGACGAGGCCTTCCGCGCCTGGGGCGAACAGCGCCTGGCCGACCTCAGCTACACCGTCTTCGACACCGAGACCACCGGCCTCAAGCCCAGCGAAGGCGACCGCATCATCCAGTTCGGCGCCACGCGCATCGTGGCCGGGCGGCTGCGGCGGCAGGAAACCTTCGAACAGCTCGTCGACCCCGAGCGGCCCCTCAGCGAGGCCGGCATCGCCATCCACGGCATCCAACCGGAAATCCTGTCGGGCCAGCCGAAGCTGGGCGAGGTGCTGCCGGCCTTCCACGCCTTTGCGCACGAGACCGTGCTCGTGGCGCACAACGCCGCCTTCGACATGCGCTTCCTGCAGCTGGCCGAGGCCGACACGGGCGTGCGCTTCGAGCAGCCGGTGCTCGACACGCTGCTGCTCTCGGCGGTGGTGCACCCCAAGCAGGAGAACCACAGCCTGGAGGCGATCGCGGCGCGGCTGGGCGTCACCGTGCTCGGCCGCCACACGGCGCTCGGCGACGCGATGGTGACGGCAGAGGTGTTCATGAAGCTCCTGCCGCTGCTGGAGGGAATGGGCATCGCCACCCTGGGCGATGCGCTGGCCGCGTCGCAGGAGACGTATCTGGCGCGGTTGCGCTACTGAGGGGTTGGCGGGCCTGCGCTGGTTCGGCCGCGCCGGCCCGGGCGAGCCGCGATACGTGTTGCCTCCGCCACGACGCCATCGGAACGGCCGGTCGGGATGGCCGCTGGTAGCCTCCTGCCGTGGAGCACGCCAGCACTTTTCTGCAGGCCCTGTGGATCGGCCTCGCCATCGCTGCGCCGGTCGGCCCGATCGGCCTGCTCGTCATCCAGCGCACGCTCGACCACGGCCGCGCCATCGGCCTGGCCGCAGGCCTCGGCGCCGCGGTCGCCGATGCCTGCTACGGCGCCATCGGCGCCTTCGGTGTCGCCGTGGTGATGAACGCCCTGCAGGCTGCCCGCGTGCCGCTGGCCGTGGCCGGCGGCGCGTTGCTGCTGTGGCTGGCCTGGCGCAGCTGGAACGCCGTGCCGGCCGAGCGCGCGGCCGAGGTGGCGGCGGCGCCGGGCCTGGGGGCATCGTTCGCGGCCACCTTTGCGCTCACGCTGTCGAACCCGGCGACCATCCTCTCGTTCATCGCCATCTTCGGCGCCATGGGTGCTCGCCAGGCCGGGCCGATGGCGCCCGTGCCGATGGTGCTCGGCGTGCTGCTCGGCTCGGCGCTGTGGTGGCTGCTGCTCAGCGCCGTGGTGGCGCGGCTGCGCCACCGCCTGGGCGTGCAGGCACGGCGCTGGGTGGGGCGCATCTCGGCGCTGCTGCTGGCCGCGTTTGCACTGTGGCAGTGGGCCGGGCTGTGGCCGGCATCGCCCTGAAGGGGCCCGGCCGGCACGCTCAGCCCGAGAACAGCCCCTTGTGCTGCTCGCGCAGCAGATTCTTCTGCACCTTGCCCATCGCATTGCGCGGCAGGTCGGATACGACGAACACGCGCTTGGGCACCTTGAAGTTGGCGATGCGCGTCTTCAGCGAGGCGAGGATGGCCTCGGCATCGAGCGCCGCGCCGGGCTTGGCCACGATGGCGGCCACGCCGACCTCGCCGAAGTCGGCGTGCGGCACGCCGACGACCGCGCTCTCGGCCACGCCCGGCAGGTCATTGATGAAGCCCTCGATCTCGGCCGGGTAGACGTTGTAGCCGCCGCTGATGATGAGGTCCTTGCTGCGCCCGACGATGGTGACGTAGCCGTCGGCGTCGATGCGGCCAACGTCGCCGGTCTTGAACCAGAGGTCCGTGGTGAACTCGTCGGCGGTCTTCTCCGGCATGCGCCAGTAGCCCTTGAAGACGTTGGGGCCCTTGACCTCGATGCCGCCGATCTCGCCGGTGACCACGGGCTGGCCCTTGTCGTCTTGCACGCGCACGCCCACGCCGGGCAGCGGCAGGCCGACCGTGCCGCCGCGGCGGGCGCTCTCGGGGCGGTAGGGGTTGCTCGTCAGCATCACCGTCTCGCTCATGCCGTAGCGTTCGAGGATGGTGTGGCCGGTGCGCCCCTGCCACTGCTGGAACGTCTCCAGCAGCAGCGGCGCCGAGCCGCTGACGAAGAGCCGCATGTGCGCGCACTGCTCGCGCGTGAGCGCCGGCTCGCCGAGCAAACGCACGTAGAGCGTCGGCACGCCCATGAACACGGTGGCCTCGGGCAGCCGCGTGACCGTGGCACGCGGGTCGAACTTGCCGAACCAGATCATCTTGCTGCCCGACAGCAGCGCGCCGTGCGAGGCGACGAAGAGGCCATGCACGTGGAAGATGGGCAACGCGTGGATGAGCGTGTCGCTGCCGCCCTGGCGGCTCACCTCCGCCCAGCCCCAGGCCTCGTGCAGCACCTGAGCGTTCGACAGCAGGTTGCGGTGCGTGAGCATCGCGCCCTTGCTGCGCCCGGTGGTGCCGCTCGTGTAGAGGATGGCGGCGAGGTCGTCCGGCGCCACCGGCACCGGTTCTTGCGTGTCGGCGTGGAACGCGGCGCGGTCGAGCAGCGTGCCGGTGCGGTCGTCGTCGAG
>JALHOU010000091.1 GCA_022842825.1 Rubrivivax sp. | reverse complement strand
CGCCGGCGCGGCGCGGGCCGGGACCGCGCGGGTCGGACATCAGCCCTCAGCTCAGGCCGCGGCCTTGCGCGCGGTGCGCGCACGCTTGGCCGCCGGCGCCGCCTTGCCGGTCGCCTTGCTGAGCCTGGCCACCGCGGCGGCCAGTTCGTCGACGCGGGCGGTGAGCGCCTGCACGTCCTTGGCCGTGGGCACGCCGAGCTTGTTCATGGCCTTGGCGGTGCGCTGCTCGAAGATGGCCTCGAGCTTGTCCCAGTTCTGGCCGGCCTTGGTGGTGACGGTGCCGGCCATCGCGCTCATCCGGCCCGTGACCTCGGCGATCTTGTCCTCGGCGAGGCCCTGCGTCTTCTTCTGCAGGCTCATGCCTTCCTTGACCAGCGTCTCGAAGACCTTGCCGCCCTCTTCCTGCGCCTTGGAGAAGGCGCCCATGCCGGCCAGCCAGATCTGCTGCGCGGAGTCCTTCACCGAGGCGGCGAGCTTGGTCGTGTTCAGGCCGGCGGCGAACTGCGCGGCCGCGCCCTGGGCGCTGCCGGCACTCTTGCGGGCGCCTGTTTCACCGACGGCGGGCTTGGAGATCTTCTTGACCATGGGTGTCGTCCTCTCGTGGTTGTGGTGCGGTCGTGCTGTGGGCGGCGGGTCGAAGCCGACACCGGCCCCCTCGGGGCAGCCGGAGGAAATATAGGGTTCACCCGCGGGGCCCGCAGCCAAAATCTCTAGTGAGTGCGCTCTATCCTTGCCCGCAGCCCACCTCTGACCGAACGCCACGACCTGCGAGGAGAACCGCGATGCACTACTTCGTCACCGGCGCCACCGGCTTCATCGGCAAGCGCCTCGTCAAGGCCCTGCTGGCCCGCCGGGGCACCAGCGTTTCGTTCCTCGTGCGCGCCGGCAGCGAGGGCAAGGTGGGCGACCTGCTCGAGTACTGGGGGCTCAGTGGTGCAGCGAAGTCGCGCGCCATCCCCGTCACCGGCGACCTCACGGCCAGGAAGCTGGGCGTGGCGCCCGAGACGCTGAAGGCGATGAAGGGCCGCATCGACGCCGTCTACCACCTCGCCGCCGTCTACGACCTCAAGGCCGACGCCGAGAGCCAGGTGCAGGTGAACGTCGAGGGCACGCGCAACGTCGTCGAATTCGCCAAGGCGGTGGATGCCGGCCACCTGCACCACGTGAGCAGCATCGCCGCCACCGGTCTCTACGAGGGCGTGTTCCGCGAGGACATGTTCGAGGAGGCCGAGAACCTCGACCACCCGTACTTCATGACCAAGCACGAGAGCGAGAAGATCGTGCGCAAGGAGTCGAAGGTGCCGTGGACGGTGTACCGCCCGGCGCTGGTGGTGGGCGACTCGAAGACGGGCGAGATGGACAAGATCGACGGCCCGTATTACTTCTTCAAGGTCATCCAGCGCATGCGGCAGATCCTGCCGCCGTGGTTCCCGTCCATCGGCCTCGAGGGCGGGCGCATCAACATCGTGCCCGTGGACTTCGTGGTCAAGTGCATCGACCACATCAGTCATCTGAAGGCCAACCAGGCGGGCAAGTGCTACCACCTCGTCGACGCCGTGGGCTACCGCGTCGGCGACGTGCTCGACATCTTCAGCCGCGCCGCGCACGCGCCGAAGATGAACCTGTTCGTCAACGCGGCCCTTTTCGGCTTCGTGCCCAAGAGCGTGAAGAAGGGAATGATGGCGCTGGCGCCCGTGCGCCGCATCCGCAACGCCATCGTCAAGGACCTCGGCCTGCCCGAGGACATGTTCACCTTCGTCAACTACCCCACGCGCTTCGACCGCCGCGAGCTCGACGCGGCGCTCAAGGGCAGCGGCATCGAGTGCCCCAACCTGCACGACTACGCCTGGGTGCTGTGGGACTACTGGGAGCGCCACCTCGACCCCGACCTCTTCAAGGACCGCAGCCTGAAGGGCGCGGTGGGCGGCAAGGTGGTGCTGATCACCGGCGGCAGCTCGGGCATCGGGCTGTCGGCCAGCAAGAAGTTCGCCGAGGCGGGCGCCATCACCATCATCTGCGCGCGCGACGAGGGCAAGCTCGCCGAGGCGGTGGCCGAGATCGTGGCGCATGCGCGCGAGAAGGGCAACGCCAGCCCGCAGGTCTGCAGCTACCCGGTGGACGTGGCCAACCCCGAGAGCGCCGCGGCGTTCGTCAAGTTGCTCGAGGAAAGACACGGCGGCGTCGACTTCCTCGTCAACAACGCCGGGCGCAGCATCCGCCGCGCCATCGAGAGCAGCTACGACCGCTTCCACGACTTCGAGCGCACGATGCAGCTCAACTACTTCGGCGCGCTGCGCATCACCATGGGCCTGCTGCCGGGCATGGCGGCCAAGAAGCGCGGCCACATCGTCAACATCAGCTCGATCAGCGTGCTCGTCAACGCGCCGCGCTTCTCGGCCTACGTGGCGAGCAAGGCGGCACTGGATGCGTGGACGGCCTGCGCGAGCAGCGAGTTCGCTGACAACGGCATCACGTTCACGACCGTGAACATGCCGCTCGTGCGCACGCCGATGACGGCACCGACCAAGATCTACGAGAACATGCCGCTGCTCGACCCCGAGGAGGCCGCGGCCATGGTCACCGACGCGTGCATCAGCAAACCGGTGCGCGTGGCCACGCGCCTGGGCATCTTCGGCGCCGTGCTGCACGCACTGGCGCCGCGCGTGACGCAGATCATCATGAACACGACGTTCAGGATGTTCCCGGACAGCGCGGCGGCCAAGGGCGAGAAGGCGCCGAAGGCGGCGCTGTCGCCGGAGGCGATCGCGATGTCGCAGATGATGCGTGGGGTCCACTTTTGAGCAGGCCATACGCGCAACGCGCGATGCCCCGCTCCTCGCGTCCTCAACCGGACGGCTGGCGCCGCCGGTCACGGCGCGAAGGGGGGGCTGGCGCCTGGGGGCGGGCAAGCCGCAGGTGGGTTGTGGGGCTGGCGATATGGGGGAGCCTGGCGGCGGCTTGGGCGCAGCCATCGGTGGCACCGCCTGCCTCGCCATCCGCATCATCCGCACCGTCTTCACAGCCGCCTGCCGTGCAACCCCCGACGCGAGCGATGACGACCCTGGGCGTGTTCTCGCTGCTGGGCGACGGCGTCGAGGTCACCGTGGCACCGCCTGTCAGCGACACGCGCATCGACGCCAGCCGCCGCGAGACCTTCGAGTACCGCAACATCGGGTTCGACATCATCGCCGGGCGCGAGGTGCGCGAGGCCGTCGGCAGGCTGCGGCCCGGCATCGCCGTGGTGCCGTTCGGCACCAACACCACGCTGCCGGCGGCCGAGCAGCGCCACATCGCCGCCGGCGCACGCGAAGGCGCGCTGCCGGCGTGGGTCCTGCAGGCAGTGCGCGAGCGGCGCCTCTCGCACGTGCTGCTGCTCACCCGCCACCGCGGCGAGGTGCGGCTGCTCACCGCCACCAACACCACCATCGCGCGCCAGCGCGGTCGCGTCGACGGCCTCGGCTTCTACCTCGACGCCGAATACAAGGTGAAGGACGCGAACACGGGTGCCGTCTCCAACGGCGCGCTCGGCCCGCACGTGCTGGTCGAGCTCACGTTGATGGAGACCGACAGCGCCAAGGTCGTGCGCAGCCACACCATCGACGAGCAGTTCCTGCTCGGCGCGATCGAGTCGCAAGGCGCCGTCGACCCCTGGTCCTACCTCAGTGCCGAGCAGAAGGTGACGCTGCTGCGCGAGGCGCTCGCGCGCGCGCTGCGGCGCGTGCTGCCGGAGTTGATCAAGGGTCTCTAGGCCCGCGGCAACGACTGCGCGCGCAGCCGGACTGACGGCTCCCGCGCGTCGTTGCAGGTGCCCGCGATGCGACCTCGCGGCGCCTCACGACAACCGATGGGTTGTGTCCTCCGAGGGGGGGTGGGAGAATGCGCTGGCGATGGCCTTTCGACAGCTTGCATCTTGCTGCATGCTGCTTGCAGCGACGCTTGTCGTTGTCGCGTGCGGCAGCGGTGATGACGCACCCGCGCTGACCGTCGCCGAGCCGGCGCCAATTGTCATAGCCTCGACGACGGAGCCGGCCGGCCTGCGTGGATCCCTGGCGGTCTCCCTGTCCGATGGCTCCTCCGCAAACTGGAGCGTCGAGCCGACGAGCGTGCCGGCCTATCTGAAGTTGACGCGGCTGACCGGGACCACCGGCGTGGATCCCCTGTCGTACGAAGTGGACGTCGCCGAGGCGCCGCCGGGCCGCCTCAGCACCTTCGACGTGACCGTCCTGGTGGACCGCCCCGATGTGACGCCCGTTCGCGTGCCCTTCACCGTCGACGAAAGGCTCCCGCGGCTCAACAGCGCGCTGCCCGCGGTGCTGGACGTGGGTCAACGATCGTTCTATCTGCCGGTCATGATCTCGGGTTCCTTCCCCGAGGACGTCGTCGCGAACGGCAAGCTCGAGGTGTTCGGCGCAACCGTGTTCAGCGCGGGGCTCGAGCCGCCTCAGCTGTCCGCACGTCCGGCGGGCTCGAGCCGGTTCGCCACGCATGTCCGGGTTTGGCTGGACCGCGTGACGGACGGCGTTCCGGTGACGCTTCGGCTCGACTACGGCTTGCTGCGCACGACGATCACCGTGCCGGTGGTTGCCCGCGCCGTTCCGCCGAGCCACTTTGCGACGCTGCCCTTCGAGGTGCGGCGTCCTCCCGTCTACTCGGCTGAACAGCAGGCGTACTTCTACCTTTCGGGAGGATCGGTGAGGCGCCTGGCGCTGCAAGGCGGTGCCTGGACCGAGTCCTCCCGCGCGCTGGCCGAACCCCTGGACCTTGATCTTGCGCGTCGCGGTGCGTCACTCGTCGTCATGACCCGCCAAGGCATGGTCGAACTCGACGCGATCACCCTGGAGGTGCGGCGCTCACCGCTTCTGGCGTTTGCGTCCGGGCCCCTGCCGAACGGCCTGTGGAACTCCTGGAACAAGCATCTGGTGGTCTCTTTCACCGACCGGATGTGGTGGCTGAACGTCGATGTGGGCTGCGCCGCGTCGCCGCGCACGGCCCACCTGTCCGACCCGCCCCTGGAAAGCGCCAGTCCGCTGCAGATCGCCTGCAACAGCACGAACTCCGGCTTCGGGCTGCTAGCGAGTGGCGACCGGAACGTGATCCGCTTCTTCAAGAACGACGCCTCCGTCAGCCACCAGTCCTGGACGACCTCGCGCGATCAGGCCGGGACTGCACGTGGCCCCGTAGGCAGCGCAAAGGGCCTGGTCGCCAGCACTTACGAAGGCGGCGTCGTTCTGACCTGGCTGGGCGGCTTCTTCCTCGGAGCGGCCGCCGATTTCGCCGAACCCAGGTCGGTTGAATGGGCACCCGCCGGGTACACGATCGGCGCCTACGGGATCGCGCCGTCGGACGACTATGCGCTCTCGTACGCCTATGTGCTGGCCGGCGGCGCGCAGGGCCCTGTCGCGACGGCGCCGACGCTCTTCCTGGCCAGGCCAGTCATCGGGACGGGGCCGGCTGCCCCAGGAACACCGTTCGCATTGCCGCAAGCCGTGGGCTGCCTGCCGGGGCGGCCGCTCGACGAGCCGTGCGAACACCGCGCGCACATCCTCGTCGACCCGGCCAATCGTCACGCCATGGTTCTCGGGCCGCAGGGTCTGGCGATCGTTCCCTTCCCAGCGGGCACCTTCCCGTTGCCCTAGGCCGGCGGCGAGGGGCAGCCGTCCAAGGGCAGTTCCGCCCCTCCGCCGGGTCCGCCCGCGCGCAGGCGTGTCGCTCAGTCGCGCGCCACCTCGAGCACGAGCTTGCCGAAGTTCTCGCCGTTGAAGAGCTTGAGCAGCGTGGCCGGGAAGGCGCGCACGCCGCCCGTCACCACGTCTTCGCGGCTCTTCATGCGGCCTTCCTTCAGGTAGCCCGCCATCTCGGCGATGGCCTGGGGGTAGCGGTCGGCGTAGTCGAACACCACCATGCCTTCCATGCGCGCGCGGTTGACGAGCAGCGACAGGTAGTTCTTCGGCCCCACCATGGTGCCGCCGGCGTTGTTGTACTGGCTAATGGCACCGCAGATGACGATGCGCGCCTTGCGGTTGATGCGCGCCAGCGCCGCGTCGAGGATGTCGCCGCCGACGTTGTCGAAGTAGATGTCCACGCCGTTCGGGCAGTGCTGCTTGAGGCCCTCGCGCACGGCGTCCCAGCGCTGCACGCCGGCGGGTGCGGGCGCCTTGTAGTCGATGCAGGCGTCAAAGCCGAGTTCCTTCACCACCCACTCGCACTTGGCCGGGCCGCCGGCGATGCCGACGGTGCGCAGGCCCTTGATCTTCGCGAGCTGCCCCACCGTCTGGCCCACCGCCCCGGCCGCGCCCGAGATGAGCAGCGTCTCGCCAGCCTTGGGCTGGCCGACATCCATGAGGCCGAAGTAGCCCGTCATGCCCGGCATGCCGAGCACGTTCAGCCACTGGCTGACCGTGCCCAGCCGCGTGTCGATGCGCGCCAGCCCCGAGCGCTTGACCTGGTCGGGGGGGATGTTCCAGTACTCCTGCACGCCAGGGCCGCCGGTGACCTTGTCGCCGACCTTGAAGCCCGGGTGCTTCGACGCGGCCACGACGCCGATGCCACCGGCGCGCATCACTTCGCCGAGGCCGACCGGCGGGATGTAGCTCTTGCCCTCGTTCATCCAGCCGCGCATCGCCGGGTCGAGCGACAGCGCGAGCACCTTCACGAGCACGCCGCCTTCGGCAGGCTCGGCCACGGGCTCCTCGGTGAACTGCCAGCTGGCGTCGGTGGGCAGGCCGGTCGGCCGGGCGGCCAGGCGGACCTGGTGGTTGACGAGGGAGGCGAGCGTGGTCATGGCGGCATTCCGTGGTTCGATGGCGGGGGCGACGCGGCGCGGTTGCAGCGTCGGCTTCGTTCAGGGGCCGGATGATGGGGCCGGCAACGCCGAAGCAGCGTCACAACCAGGACACCGGTGCACTTCCACCGTCACGTGGCGCAGCACGGTGATGGCGGCCAGGCGCTCGCGGTAAGAGGCGGCCGCCAGCGGCTCGTCGGCCACCACGGCCAGCGCCGCACACCAGGCGCGGCTGCCGACCTGCCACACGTGCAGGTCGGCGACAGTGGCGTCGCCGTCGCTCTCGATGGCGGCACGGACCTGCCCTGCCAGCTCGGGGTCGGCCGTGGCGTCCACGAGGGCGCGCGCGCTGCCCTTGAGCACGCCGAGCGACCACTGGCCGATGACCGCGGCACCCACCAGCGCCACCGCCGCGTCGAGCCAGAGCCAGCCGAACACCGCGCCACCGGCGAGCGCCGCGATGGCCAGCACCGAGGTCAGCGCATCGGCCAGCACGTGCAGATAGGCGGCGTTGAAGTTGTGGTCGTGGCCGTGGCCGTGGCCGTGCCCGTGCCCGTGCCCGTGCCCGTGCCCGTGCCCGTCTCCGTGCGCCCGGCCATGCGCGTGGGCATGCCCATGCGCCTGGACGTGCCCGTGATCGTGGCCCGGTCCGCCATCGTGCGCATCCGGGTCCGCGTGCACCTCGCCGGCGTCCTGCCCGACGCGCTGCCCGCGCATCAGCATCGCGGCGCTGGCCAGGTTGACCCCGAGGCCGATCACGGCCACCGCGAGCGCGGGCACGAAGGCCACCGGCTCCGGCGCCAGCAGCCGCCGCACGCCGTCCACCACAAGCCAGGCGGCGACGGCGAGCAGTGCGAGCCCGCTCGTGTAGGCCGACAGCACCTCGATCTTCCAGCCCCCGAAGGTGTAGTGCGTGGCGGAGCCGGGCTGTCGTTGGCGCGCCTCCACGCGCGCCGCGAAGCGCATCGCCAGCCAGGCACCGCCGATGGCGAGCGCGTGCGTGCCCATGTGCCAGCCGTCGGCAGTGAGGGCCAGCGAGCCGGTCCACCAGCCGGCCACGAGCTCGGCCACCATCGTCACGAGCGTCAGCAGCGTCACCGCACCCAGCGCGCGCTCGCGCCCGGCCCGCCCGCCGTCGGCAAAACCGTGCGCGTGCGTCGCTGCGCGCAGGTCGTGCGCGCGCGCCACGTTCACCGGCGGCTCTTCATCGGCAGTCCCAGGCCCATGCCAGCCCTCGTCAGGGTGCCTTGCTGATGGCCGTGACGGTGAACTGGCCCTCGACCTTCTCGGCCGTGAAACGCACCTTGTCGCCCACCGCCAACCCTTCGAGCAGGCGCGGCTCGCGCACGCGGAAGACCATGCGCATCGGCGGCATGTCCAGCGCCTTGATCTCGCCGTGGCGGATCTCGACGCGGCCAGCGGCCTTGTCGATCTTCGTCACCTCGCCGCTGGCGTTGGGGGCCTGCGCCAGGGCCGTCACCGTCACGGCCAGCGCGGCGGCCACGGCCCCCACGGCACCGGTCAGCAGGATGTGGCGTCGTTTCATCTCGTGCTCCTCGTCGGATGTGCCGCCGGGCCGGCCCTGGCAGCCGGCATCATCGACAGCACGGCACCATTGTGGCGCCTTCGCGCTTCCTACAATGCCATCGTCCGCAGAGCCTTGCACGAGCCGGCAAGGTGCCCCCCACCCGAGCCCCGACGCGACAGAACACCATGCCCGACCCCGCTGCCAAAGACCAGGCGCCCGACCCGGCCCACGACCCGACTCACGATCTTTCGCATGTGACACCGCGCGACCAGGCCGAGATCCTGGCGCAGGCGCTGCCCTACATCCGCAAGTACCACGGCAAGACGCTCGTCATCAAGTACGGCGGCAACGCCATGACCGACGCGGCGCTGAAGCAGGACTTCGCCGAGGACGTGGTGCTGCTCAAGCTGGTAGGGCTCAACCCCATCGTCGTGCACGGCGGCGGGCCGCAGATCGACGAGGCGCTCTCCCGGCTGGGCAAGAAGGGCACCTTCATCCAGGGCATGCGCGTCACCGACGCCGAGACCATGGGCGTCGTCGAGTGGGTGCTGGCCGGCGAGGTGCAGCAGGAGATCGTCGGCCTCATCAATGCCGCCGGCGGCAAGGCGGTGGGCCTCACCGGCCGCGACGGCGGCATGATCCGCGCCCACAAGCTGCGCATGCCCGACCGCGACGACCCGAAGAAGGAGCACGACATCGGCCACGTCGGCGAGATCACCAGCATCGACCCGAGTGTCGTGCAGGCGCTGCAGGACGACCAGTTCATCCCCGTCATCAGCCCCATCGGCTTCGGCGAGAGCAACGAGAGCTACAACATCAACGCCGACCTCGTGGCGGCCAAGCTGGCCACCGTGCTGAAGGCCGAGAAGCTGCTGCTGCTGACCAACACGCCGGGCGTGCTGGACAAGAACGGCAAGCTGCTCACCAACCTGAGCGCGCGCGAGATCGACGCGCTGTTCGCCGACGGCACCATCAGCGGCGGCATGCTGCCCAAGATCAGCGGCGCGCTCGACGCGGCCAAGAGCGGCGTCAACGCCGTGCACATCATCGACGGGCGCGTGCCGCATGCGCTGCTGCTGGAGATCCTGACCGACCCGCCCTACGGCACCAAGATCCGGTCGCACTAGGCGTTTCGCGCCCGCAACGCCCGCATCGATTCGCTTGAAACCTGCCTGGACTGGACCGTGCAAGCCCGCGTCTGGTTCTTCGACCTCGACAACACGCTGCACGACGCCACGCACGCGTCGTATGCCGGCATCAACGAGGGCATGACGAGCTTCATCGTCGAGCAGCTCGGCGTGCCGCAGGCCGATGCCGGCGCCCTGCGCCAGCGCTACTGGCAACGCTACGGCGCCACGCTGCTGGGCCTGGTGCGCCACCACGGCGTGAAGCCAGGGCACTTCCTGCACCACGCGCACCGGCTGCCCGGGCTGGAAGAGCGCGTCTACGGGCACGCGCACGACCTGCACGTGCTGCGCCGGCTGGCACGTCTGCCCGGGCGGCGCTGCATCCTCACCAACGCGCCGGCGGCCTACACGGCGCGCGTGCTGGGCGTGCTCGGCATCGGCTCGCTGTTCCACGAGGTCATTGCGATCGAGGACATGCGCATGTTCGGGCACTGGCGGCCCAAGCCCGACGCGCGCATGCTCACCCGCATGGCAGTGCGGATGCGCGTGCACCCGCGCGACTGCGTGCTGGTCGAAGACACGCTGGAGCACCAGAAGTCGGCGCGCGGCATCGGCATGCGTACGGTGTGGATGCAGCGCTGGCTGCGCCCGGCTGCGAGCGGGCCGCGCCCACCCGCCGCGGCGCGCCCCGGCCCACCCACGCGCGCCGGCAGTGAGCCGCACAAGCGCCCCGGGGCCGGGCGGCCGGCCTACGTGGACCGGCGCATCCGCCGCCTGGTGGAACTGTTGCGCCGCTGACGCACGGATGTTTGTCAGTGTTTACCTGCACCGCGGGCGCAAACCCCCCTGTGCCAGAATCTTTCGCTCCCCCTAGTTCGTTGCCCCGCGCTTCGGTCACTCGATGTCTGCCCTGCCCAAAGCTGTCCTCCCGGAGGAAGACGAGGCCCTCGATGCGGCCGAGAACGCCGGCGCACCGCTGGCCGCCGAGGCGGCACCGGCCGGCAACGGCGCCAAGCGCAAGCGCCCGAAACCTGGCGAGCGCCGGCTGCAGATCCTGCAGACGCTGGCCGCCATGCTCGAGCAGCCGGGCGCCGAGCGCATCACCACCGCCGCGCTGGCGGCCAAGCTCGACGTCAGCGAGGCGGCGCTGTACCGCCACTTCGCGAGCAAGGCGCAGATGTTCGAGGGGCTCATCGAGTTCATCGAGAGCAGCGTCTTCACTCTCGTGAACCAGCTCGTCGAACGCGAGCCCGTGCCGGGGCTGCAGGCGCGCAAGATCGCCGCCGTCATCCTGCAGTTCGGCGAGAAGAACCCGGGCATGACACGTGTCATGGTGGGCGACGCGCTCGTCTTCGAGCACGAGCGGCTGAACGCGCGCATGAGCCAGTTCTTCGAGCGCGTCGAGTCGCAGCTGCGCGGCAGCCTGCGGGCCGCCGCCGAGGCCGCGGGGTCGGCCACGCCGACGGTTGAGGCGCAGGCCATCGCCTCGGCGCTCACCTCGCTCATCGTCGGGCGGCTGCAGCGCTATGCGCGCAGCGGCTTCAAGCGCCTGCCCACCGAGCACCTCGAGCCGGCGCTGGCGCGGCTGGCACCTTGACCTTACGGCCGGCCTGAAGAACTTGGGCGCCGAGGTCGAGATCGGCGGCGCCACGCTGCGCCTGCTGCCCGAGCGCGCCGTCCACTTCGCGGCCGTCGAGGCGCTGCTCGTCGCCGATGTGCACCTTGGCAAGGCGCATTCCTTCCGCCGCCTGGGCGTGCCGGTGCCCGAGGGCACCACCGAAGGCACGCTGGCGCGGCTGGCCCGCGCCATCGAGATCACCGGCGCGCGACACGTCGTCGTCCTCGGCGACCTGCTGCACGCCGCGCTGGCCAACGCCTATTCGCACGGCGAAGCCACGCGGCAGGCCGTGACGCAATGGCGCCGCGCGTGTGCAGCCGTGCGGTTCACGCTCGTGCGCGGCAACCACGACGCGCGGGCCGGCGATCCGCCCGCCGAGTGGGACGTGAACGTGGTCGACGAGCCCTGGCCGCTCGGCCCGCTGGCCTTGCGCCACGAGCCACGCGCGGACGACGCCGGCCGCTACGTGCTGGCCGGCCACCTGCACCCGGCGCTGCACCTGTCAGGACGCGGGCCCGGGCGCGTGCGCCTGCCCTGCTTCCATTTCGGCGCCCGGGTGGGCGTGCTGCCCGCCTTCGGCGAGTTCACGGGTGGCGTCGGCGTGCGCGCCGCGCCCGGTGACCGCCTCTTCGCCATCGCTGACGACGAGGTGCGCGAGATCGGCGCCCTACACTGCCCGCCATCCTGAGCCCCGCGGGGCCGCCCCGTCGGCGGGCCCCGCGGCGCCTTGACCGAAAGCCGTCCCATGAGTTCTTCGCCTGCCGCCACCGAACCCCGCCTCGTCGAGGCCCTGCAGGGCCTCATCGCGCGCGCCGACACGCTGCTGGCGCGGCTGGCGCCGCTGCTGCCGCCGGCAGCGGCCGAGCCCGACTGGTCGGCCGCCGTCGCCTTCCGCCTGCGCCACCGGGGCGCCGCCCGGGTGCTCGAGCCGGTGCGCCACCGCTCCTCCATCGGCCTGGCCGACCTGAAGGAAATCGACGGCCAGAAGGAGCGCCTGGTGCGCAACACCGAGCAGTTCGTGGCCGGCCGCGGCGCCAACAACGTGCTGCTCTCGGGCGCGCGCGGCACCGGCAAGAGCTCGCTCATCAAGGCCTGCCTGAACGAGTTCGCGCCGCGCGGCCTGCGCGTCATCGAGGTCGACAAGACCGACCTCGTGGCGCTGCCCGACATCGTCGACGTGGTCGCTGCGCGCCCGGAGCGCTTCATCGTCTACTGCGACGACCTCAGCTTCGACGAGGGCGAGCCGGGCTACAAGGCGCTCAAGAGCGTGCTCGACGGCAGCGTGGCGCAGAGCAGCGACAACGTGCTCGTCTACGCCACGAGCAACCGGCGCCATCTGCTGCCGGAGTACATGGACGAGAACCTCACCTACAAGCACCACCCCGACGGCGAGGTGCACCCGGGCGAGGTGGTGGAGGAGAAGATCTCGCTGTCCGAGCGCTTCGGCCTGTGGATCAGCTTCTACCCGTTCTCGCAGGACGAGTACCTGGCCATCGTCGCGCAGTGGCTGCGCGCCTTCGGCGTGGCCGAGGCCGAGATCACCGCGGCGCAGAAGGAGTCGCTCGTGTGGTCGCTGGAGCGCGGCTCGCGCTCGGGCCGCGTGGCGCAGCAGTTCGCGCGCGACCACGCGGCCCGGCACGGGCAGGCCGATGGCCGCTGAGGCGACCGCCGGCGCCACCACGACGGTCGATGCAGCCGCGCCGCGGCCGGCGGCGCCTCGCGAACCGGTCGACGTGGCCGTCGGCGTGCTGCTCGACGGCCGTAGCCCCGACGCCCGCTTCCTGCTCACCTCGCGCCCGGCAGGCAAGGCCTATGCGGGGTACTGGGAGTTCCCGGGCGGCAAGGTCGAGGCGGGCGAGTCCATCGAAGCGGCGCTGGCGCGCGAGCTGCATGAGGAGCTCGGCATCACCATCGCTGGCGCCGAGCGCTGGCAGATGGAGGTGTTCGACTATCCGCACGCGCTCGTGCGGCTGCACTTCTGCAAGGTCTTCGCCTGGCGCGGCGAGTTCGTGATGCGCGAAGGCCAGCAGATGGCCTGGCAGACGCTCCCCGTGCAGGTGGCGCCGGTGCTGCCCGGCACGCTGCCGGTGCTGGCTCGGTTCGCCGAAGAGCGCAGCTTCTTGGGCGCCACTCACCGCGTGGATGACCCGGCCGCCTGATCCAGCCGCCTGAACCGGCCGCCCCGCCCTTCTGCCTGAGCGCAGCCACTAAACTGCCCGCATGATTCCCTCCGCCGCCCCTGCCGGCACTTCCTCATCCTCCTCCCCGGCCGCCAACCCGGCGCCCGGCTGGCTGGACGGCGTGCGCTGGAATGCCGACGGCCTGGTACCGGTCATCGCCCAGGAAGAAGGCAGCAAGGACGTGCTGATGGTGGCCTGGATGAACCGCGAAGCCCTGGCGGCCACGGCCGTGCGCGGAGAGGCGGTGTACTGGAGCCGCTCGCGCGGGCGGCTGTGGCACAAGGGCGAGGAGTCGGGCCACATCCAGCGTGTGCACGAGATCCGCCTCGACTGCGACCAGGACGTGGTGCTGCTCACCGTGACGCAGCTCGGCCACCAGCCCGGCATCGCGTGCCATACCGGCCGCCACAGCTGCTTCTTCAGTCGCCTGGAAGGCGGGCAGTGGCAGACCGTCGAGCCGGTTCTCAAGGACCCGGAGCACATCTACCGATGAGTGCACCGCCCAAGTCCTCGGGCACCCTCAGCGGTGACGACACGCTCGCCCGCCTGGCCGCCGTCATCGAGTCGCGCAAGCCTGCCGTCGGCGGCGACCCCGACAAGAGCTACGTCGCGCGCCTGTTCAGCAAGGGCACCGACGCCATCCTGAAGAAGGTGGGCGAGGAAGCCACCGAGGTCGTGATGGCAGCCAAGGACGGCCACCGCGAGCGCCTCGTGGCCGAGGTGGCCGACCTGTGGTTCCACTCGATGATTGCGCTGGCCCACCTCGGCGCGCGGCCAGCCGACGTGCTGGCCGAGCTCGCGCGGCGCGAGGGCCTCTCCGGGCTCGAGGAAGTCGCGCTGCGCAAGGCCCGGGAGCGCGAGAACCCGCTCGAAAGCCCGCCCGCGACGCAAGGCGATGGTCGGGGCGACGATGTCGGCACCGTGCGCCCCGGAGAATCCTGGGCATGAACAGCCCCTGGCCCAGCCCCGCCACCGCGGTGGCCCATTCCGCTGGTGCCGAGACGGAAAGCACCCTGCGCCTGCTGACGCACGTCATGTACGGCCTGCACACGCTGTCGTGGTTCTCGGCCGGCCTGTTCTCGGTGGTGGCGATCGTGCTCAACTACGCCAAGCGCGGTTCGCTGCCGAACGCGTTCTACCAAAGCCACTTCCGCTGGCAGGCGCGCAGCTTCTGGTTCACGCTGCTGTGGCTGCTGCTCACGGCGCCGCTGTGGCTGATCTTCGTCTTCCCCGGCTACGTCGCCTGGTTCGTGGTCGGCCTGTGGTACCTGTACCGCTTCGTGCGCGGCTGGTGGGCCTTCGCCGAGAACCGCCCGATGCCGGTGCCCAACCCCTGACGCCCAGGCCGCCTGCCCGACCGCCATGAGCCCCTCTGATCCGAACTGCATCTTCTGCAAGATCGTCGCCGGCCAGGTTCCGTCGAAGAAGGCCTACGAGGACGAGCAACTGCTCGCCTTTCACGACATCAACCCCTGGGCGCCGGTGCACGTGCTCATCATCCCCAAGCAGCACATCGCCATGCTGTCCGACGTCGGCCCGGAGCACGATGCCCTGCTCGGCGCCATGCTCGGCCTCGCGCCGCGCCTGATGAAGCAACTGGGTGTGACGAATGGTTTCCGCACGCTCATCAATACCGGCCCCGATGGCAGGCAGGAGGTGCCTCACCTGCACATGCATGTCATGGGTGGCCCCCGCCCCTGGGCCCGCGGCTGAGTGCGGGCTCACCTAGAATCGTCGATTCCTTTCCGTGGAGACTGAACATGGGTTCCTTCAGCATCTGGCACTGGCTGATCGTGCTGCTGGTCATCGTGCTGATCTTCGGCACCAAGAAGCTGCGCAACATCGGCGAAGACCTCGGCAGTGCCGTCAAGGGCTTCAAGACGGGCATGAAGGCCGGCGCCGAAGGTGACGGCGCAGCCCCCGGCACCGGCGATGTTCCGGCCCAGGTGACCAGCGCCGCCAAGAAGACCGACGCCAACACCGTGGACGTCGAGGCCAAGACCAAGACCTGATGCGCGACGCCGGCCGCTCCACCACGCCGGCCCGCGCCGCCTGCCACGCCCCGCGCTGTCTGCGCGCAGCGCCCCGCCCGGCCCCATGATCGACTTCGGCTTCGACAAGCTTGCGCTGATCGGCGCGGTGGCGCTCATCGTCATCGGCCCCGAGAAGCTGCCGCGTGTCGCACGCACGATGGGCCACCTGCTCGGCAAGGCGCAGCGCTACGTGGCCGACGTGAAGGCCGAGGTCAACCGCAGCATCGAGCTCGACGAGCTCAAGAAGATGAAGACCGAGTTCGAGGAAGCGGCGCGCGACGTGCAGACGAGCGTGCAGAAGGAGGTCGACTCGGCGCGCTCGGCATTCGACACCGACTGGTCCTCGGCCACGAGCCTGGGCGACGGCAGCGGCAGCAGCGGCAACCACGGCGCCACGGACGGCAGCGAGTCACTGCGGCCACCGCCGCAGTACCGCCCCCCGAAGAAGAACTGGCGCCTGAAGCGCGGCGCCACGCCGCAGTGGTACAAGCATCGGCACGGCGTGCGCACCAGGGCGCAGTCGGGCGCGGCGCGCGTGGCGCGGCACCGGCCGCGGCCGCTGGGCACGCCGTGAAGCGGCGGCCCGACCTCCTGCTCGCGCCCCCGCTGCCGCCCGCCCGATGAACGCACCCGATCCCTCGACCAAGACCGACGAACTCGAAGGCACCGAGGCGCCGTTCGTCTCGCACCTGGTCGAGCTGCGCGATCGCATGATCCGCGCCTTCATCGCCATCGGCATCGCGTTCGGCCTGCTCTGCCTGTGGCCAGGGCCGGCGGGGCTCTACGACTTCCTCGCCGCGCCGCTGGTGTCGCACCTGCCCAAGGGCGCGACGCTCATCGCCACCAACGTCATCTCGCCCATCCTGGTGCCGCTGAAGATCACGCTGATGGCCGCCTTCATGGTGGCGCTGCCGTACGTGCTCTACCAAGTGTGGGCCTTCGTGGCACCGGGCCTGTACTCGCACGAGAAGAAGCTGGTGCTGCCGCTGGTGGTGAGCAGCACCGTGCTCTTCATCGCCGGCGTGGCCTTCTGCTACTACCTCGTGATCCCGGGGATGAGCAAGTTCATCCAGGCCTTCGCGCCGAGCGCCATCACCGCGGCGCCGGACATCGAGCAGTACTTCGGCTTCGTGCTCACGCTCTTCCTCGTCTTCGGCATTGCCTTCGAGGTGCCGGTGGCGGTGATCGTGCTCGCCCGCATCGGCGTCGTCACCATCGAGCAGCTGCGCAAGTTCCGCGGCTACTTCATCGTCGCCGCCTTCGTCATCTCCGCCGTCGTGACGCCGCCGGACGTGATCTCGCAGCTGGCGCTGGCGATCCCGATGTGCATCCTGTACGAGCTGGGCATCATCGCGGCGCAGATCTTCATCAAGAAGACCAAGGCGCCCGAGGAAGCACCGGCCGCCGAACCCGCGGCCTCGCCGGCCGGCACCGGCACCGCGGGTGCCGCCGCCACCGGCGGCACCGAGGACAAGGGCGCGGCCTGAGG
>JALHOU010000090.1 GCA_022842825.1 Rubrivivax sp. | reverse complement strand
GACCCCTTGGCACAGGGCATCGAAGCGGCCAGCCAGGACATCGTGCTGGCCTCCAACGTCGTGCATGCCACGCGCGACCTGCGCCGCTCGCTGCAGCGCATCCGCAGCCTGCTCGCTCCCGGCGGCGTGCTGGTCATGCTCGAGGCCTGCGCGCCGCAGGCCTGGTTCGACCTCACCGTCGGCCTCACCGAGGGCTGGTGGTGCTTCGAAGACCGCGATCTGCGGCCCGACTACCCCACGCTGGGCAGCGAGCGCTGGGTTCGCCTGCTCGGTGAGTGCGGCTTCCAGGGCGTGCAGCGTGTCTGCGGCGAGGCGGCAGACACAGGCGGGGCAGGCGGGACGAGCGCAACGAGCGCCGGCGGTGCCACGGGCGCGACCGCCATGAGCACCTTGCTCCTGGCGCAGGCCCCCGCGAAGCCCTTGGCAGGGCGCGATTGGCTGGTCGTGGCCGGCGCGGGTGGTTTCGGCGCACGGCTGGCCGAACGCCTGCGCGAGCGGGGCGAGAGCTGCGAACGCATCGATCCGGCGACACCGTCGCCGGAGGTGACGTCCCGGTTGCGCGAGTGGCATCGCGCGGGCCGGCGCTGGCAGCGAGTGGTGCATGCCGCCGCGCTGGATGTGGCGCCAGGAGCGCCCGCCGCGCCGCCCTGGGCGGATGCACCGCTGCTGGGCGCCTTGCGGCTCGCCCAGGCGCTCACTGCCCTCGGTGGCTCCACGCCGCTCGTGCTGCTCACGCGCGGCGCGGTGGGCGAGGACGTCACTTCGCCGTGGTCCGCGTCGCTGTGGGGTCTGGCGCGTTCGCTGCGGCTGGAGCATCCGGAACTGCACGCATCCTGCATCGACCTCGGCGAGCAGAGCGGGGACCAGGCCGTGCAGCGCCTGATCGACGAGCTCGAAGCCGAAACTGTCGGCGGCGACGCCGCGCCCTCGGAGCCCGAGCGCGTTTGGCACGGCACGTCGAGCCGGGCACCCAGGCTGGTGCACTGGACCGCGCCACCGGCGGCCACCCTCTTGCCGCCCTCGTGGCGCCTGACACCGCGGCAGCCGGGCTCGCTCGAGCACTTCGAGCATGCCGCCGGCGCACGGCGCGCGCCCGGCCCGGGCGAGGTGGAAATCGCGGTCGAGGCCAGCGGCCTCAACTTCAAGGACGTGCTCAACGCACTGGGCATGTACCCGGGCGACCCCGGTCCGCTCGGTGCCGAGTGTGCCGGCCGTGTCATCGCCGTGGGCGCGGGAGTCACGGCCTTTGCGCCTGGAGACGCGGTGCTGGCCATGGCCGGCGGCAGCCTCGCTTCGCACGTGACGACCCGCGCGGAGTTCGTGGCGCGGCGGCCACCGGGCGTGTCTGCCGAAGAAGGCGCCAGCTTTGCCATCGCCTACCTGACGGCCGAGTTCTGCCTGGGCCACCTCGCCGCATTGGAGCGCGGGCAATCGGTTCTCATCCATGCCGCCGCCGGGGGCGTGGGGCTGGCCGCAGTGCGCCTGGCGCAGCGCGCCGGCGCCGAGGTGTTTGCCACGGCAGGCTCGCCACGCAAGCGCGAGTTGCTGCGCGACATGGGGGTTCGGCATGTCTTCGACTCGCGCACGCCGGCGTTCGGCGCCGAGGTCCTGGCGGCCACGTCGGGCCGCGGCGTCGACGTCCTGCTCAACTCGCTGGCCGGAGAACTGATCGAGCCGAGTTTCGACTGCATGGCCGCAGGCGGATGCTTCCTCGAGATCGGCAAGCGCGGCATCAAGAGCGCGCAGTGGGTGCGCGACCTCGGCCGCGGGTTGCGCTATCACATCGTCGACTGGGGCGAGACGGCTGCCGAGCAGCCGGCGCTGGTCGGTGGCATGCTGCAGCGGCTCGTCACGGGCCTGGCCGATGGCGGCCTGCCGGCCTTGCCGCGCCATGTGTTCGCGATCGAGGAAGCCGCCCGCGCCTTCCGCTTCATGGCGCAGGCGCGCCACGTGGGGCGCATCGTGCTTCGCCATGCCAATGCCGAGCGATGGCAGCCCAGCCGCCACGGCACCTACCTGGTGAGCGGGGGGCTCTCGGGGCTGGGCCTGGCCACGGCGCAGTGGCTCGCGGAGCAAGGAGCCGGGCGCCTGGCCCTGGTGGGTCGCCGCGGCCTCACCGCCGAGGCCGAGCCCGCCGTGGCGGCCCTGCGCGCAAGCGGTGTCGAGGTGATCGCCGAAGCCGCGAACATCGCCGACCAAAGCGCACTCGCTGGCCTGCTCGCGCGCATTCGTGCCTCCGGCCCGCCGCTGCGCGGCGTGTTCCACAGCGCCGGCGCCCTGGACGATGCGGCCCTCACCCAGCAGGACGAGGCACGATTCCAGCGCGTCTTCGAGCCCAAGGTGGGCGGCGCCATCCTGCTCGACCGCCTGACGCGCAGCGACCCGCTGGATGTGTTTGTCCTGTACTCCTCCGTGGCCGGCGTGCTCGGCTCGGCGGGACAGGCCAACCACGCGGCGGCCAATGCCTTCCTAGGCGCGCTGGCGCATCAGCGTCGCGCGCTCGGCCTGCCGGGCCTGGCGATCGACTGGGGCGCCTGGAGCGAGATCGGCGCCGCCGCGCGCGAAGGCGTCGGCGATCGCCTCCTGACGATGGGACTGGCGGCCTTTGCGCCGGCGCTTGGGCTGGCCGCGCTGCAGCGCCTGGCCACCCAGCCGCCGCCACGGGCACCCACGCAGGCCGCGGTGCTCGCCATCGACTGGCCGACCTATCTGGCGCGCAGCGTGCCCGGCCGGCAAAGCGCGCTGCTCAGCGAGTTGCTCGGCACGGTCGCCGCCGCGCGAGACACGCCGGACGCGCCGGCCCGTGCGTCGGGGGCGCCAGAGCGCGGCAGCGAGCTGCGGGCGCAGCTGGCCACCGCGCCCGCCGCCCGTCGGCGCCCGCTGCTCGCTGCCTTTGTGCGCGACCGCGCGCGGGTGGTGCTCGGACTGGACAGCGGGCGCGCCCTGGACCCCGCCATGCCTCTGGGCGAGCTCGGGCTCGACTCGCTGCTGGCGGTGGAACTGCGCAACGTGCTGGCCACGGCGCTGGCGCTGCAGCTTCCGGCGACGCTGCTCTTCGATCACCCCACGATCGATGCCCTCACCGACCACCTGCTCGCAGGGCTCGCCCTGGAGCCTTCGACCCCGAGCCCGGCGGCAACCGTCGAACCTGCCGCCGGCGCCCGGGGCGCCCCGACCCTCGTGCAGTCGGTCGAAGACCTGTCGGACGAAGAGGTCGAGCGGCAATTGGCGGCGCGCCTGCAGGCCGGAGGGGCGGCCCGGTGACGCGCACGTCCACCCGCCCTCGCACTCCAGAGGCCTCCATGCCCGCGGCGACCCCTGCATCGCGCCTCGGCAACGTCCTTCCATGGTTGATACCGGCCTTCGGCCTGCTCACCATCGCAAGCCTCTCGGGCTGGATCGCCACCCCTGCGCTGGGCGCCGTGTGCAAGCCGTTGACCACGCTGCTCATCGCGCTGCACGCCCTGCGCCTGCACAGCCGCAATGCCCAGGTGCGTCGGGGCGTTCTCGCCGGGCTGGCCCTTGCCGTCCTGGGCGACTGTGCGTTCGCCTTGCCAGCCACCTTCGTGGCCGGGCTGTACCTGTTCGTGCTCGCGCAGTGCTGCCACCTGTCCGTCATGCTGCGCGCCGTCGGCCTGGGGCGCCCCGGGCCCATCCAGGCATTGCACGCGGCTGCCGTGTGCTGGGCGATCGTGATGTGGTCGGGGCGACCCGCCATCGTGTTCGTGCCGGTGGCGGTCTTCCTGTGCCTGCTCGGGCTGATGTCGGCCCAGGCCGAGACCTGGTGGTGGCGCAGTCGCGGCACGCCGGCTGCGGCGGCCGCGCGCCGTGCCGCGCTGGGGGGCTTTTTCTGGCTCATGGCCGACTTGCTGTGGACCTTCTCCCAGTTCGTCGCCTGGGTGCCCGGCACGTTGGCCCTGGTGCTCTCGAGCTACTGGCTGGCGCAGTGGCACCTGGCATCGCTCATCGCCGTTGCGCCCGACGGCGGCGATGCAGCCGGTTGGACCGGAGGCGACGCGCCCACTGCACGGGGACCCCTCCATTGACCCACCTTGCCGGGAATAGTCCACGGCGCCCAGCCGGGTAGCGGTACCCCCCCACCGTCACAGGCGTCGCGTGTGCCCCGGGCAATTCGACAATCGTTCGGTTGATCAAAGACCTGTCGGACGTGAAGTCGGAGGGCCAACCGCGGCGCGGCTGGCGCCGCAGGACAAGAACTCTCGCCGATTGGGAGCCCCCGGCGCGCAGCCCCCCTGCCGCCGGGCGAAGGTGTTTTCGAGGTCACAGCACTTGAGTAGCGTCTTTCTGGAACGCATTGGCAGGCTCTCGCCCAGCCGGCTGGCACTGCTGGCGCTCGAGCAGCACGAGAAGCTCGAGGCCCTGGCCACGCCCGAGCCCATCGCCATCGTGGGCATGGCTTGTCGCTTTCCGGGTGGCGCAGACAGCCCGGCCGCCTACTGGCACTTGCTCGCCGAAGGCCGCGATGCCATTCGCGACGTGCCTGCCGAGCGCTGGGACATCGAGGCCTGGTTCGATGCCGACCCCGACGCGCCCGGGCACATGTCGGTGCGCCAGGGCGGCTTTCTCGAGCGCGTGGACGGCTTCGATGCGGGCTTCTTCGGCATCTCGCCACGCGAGGCGCAGACCATGGACCCGCAACAGCGGCTGGTGCTGGAAGCCTCCTGGCAGGCGCTCGAGCACGCCGGCATCGCCCCCGCGAGCCTGGCCGGCAGCGCCACCGGGGTCTTCATGGGCGTGTGCAACAGCGACCACGCCGATCGCGTCGTCGCGCGCGGCCTGGACACCATCGACGCCTATCTCGCCTCGGGCAACGCGCACAGCGTGATCTCCGGGCGCGTGGCCTACTTCCTCGGGCTCAGGGGCCCGGCGCTCTCGGTGGACACGGCCTGTTCGTCCTCGCTCGTGGCGCTGCACCTGGCCGTGCAGAGCCTGCGCGCGGGCGAGGTGCGCCAGGCGCTCGCCGGCGGCGTGAACGTCATGTGCTCGCCACTCACCACGGTGACGCTGACCAAGGCGCACATGCTGGCACCCGACGCCCGCTGCAAGACCTTCGATGCCGCCGCCGACGGCTTCACGCGCGGCGAAGGCTGCGGCGTGCTGGTGCTCAAGCGGCTGCGCGACGCGCAGGCCGACGGCGACCGCGTGCTGGCCGTCATCCGCGGCAGCGCCACCAACCAGGACGGCCGCAGCGGCGGGCTCACCGTTCCCAGCGGCCCCGCGCAGGAAGCCGTGATCCGCTCGGCGCTGAACGACGCACGGCTGTCGCCGGCCGACATCGACTACGTCGAGGCGCACGGCACCGGCACGCAGCTGGGCGACCCGATCGAGGTGCGGGCCCTGGGCAATGCGCTGTGCGAAGGCCGCACGCCCGACCGGCCGCTCCTCATCGGATCGGTCAAGACCAACATCGGCCACCTCGAATCGGCCGCCGGCGTGGCCGGTGTCATCAAGGTGGTGCTGGCGCTGCAGCACGGCCGCATCCCGCCGCATCTTCACTTCCGCCAGCCCAGCCCGCAGATCGACTGGCAGCGCCACCCCGTGCAGGTGCTGGCCGAGGGCCGCGCGTGGCCGTCCAGCACGGCGCCCCGGCGCGCCGGCGTCAGCTCATTCGGGTTCTCGGGCACCAACGCCCACATGGTGCTGGAGGAGGCACCGCCCGAGCCGGACTCGGCGGGCATGCCCGGCACGGCACCGCTGTACGTCCTTCCGCTGTCGGCGCGCAGCCGCGAAGCCTTGCGGGCGCTGGCGAGGGAGTACGCCTCGCTGCTCGGCGGCAAGGTTTCCGCCGCCGACGCAGGGGCGCCACGGCGCGCGTGGGCCGAGGCCGCCGATCACACCGATCTCGCGCACATCGCGCACAGCGCCGGCATCGGCCGCAATCACTTCACCGAACGCCTGGCCGTTGTCGCTGCCGACGCCGCCACGGCGCGCGCGGCGCTGCTCGCGTTCGCGCGCGGCGAAACCCACGAGGCCCTGCACGAGGGCAGCAGCCAACCCGGCCAGGCGACCGAGTTCGCCTTCATGTACACCGGCCAGGGCTCGCAGTACCCGGGCATGGCAGCGCGCCTGATCGACCGGCTGCCCGTGGTGCGCGAGGTCATCGACCGGTGCGACGCGGCGCTGGGCGCCGATGCCCGCGGCCGCACCTTGAAGCAGGTGCTCGGCGAGCCCGACGCGCCCGCCGGGCAGGCGGCGTTGCACGAAACCGCCTGGACGCAGCCGGCGCTGTTTGCGCTCGAGCTCGCCCTCACCGAGCAATGGCGGCGCTGGGGCGTGGCCCCGGCGGCAGTGATCGGCCACTCGGTGGGCGAGTACGCCGCGGCCTGCGCGGCCGGCGTCTTCTCGCTCGAGGAGGGGCTGGCACTCATCGCCGAGCGCGGCCGCCTGATGCAGGCCCTGCCGCCGGGCGGCGCGATGGCTTCCTTCAACGCGCCCCAGGACGTCGTGTTGCCGGCCGTGGCCACATACGCCGGGCGGCTGGTCGTCGCTGCCTTCAACGCGCCGGACAACCTCGTGGTGGCCGGCGACGCGCCGACGCTCGCGTTGCTGCTCGAGCAACTGGCCGCCCGGCAGGTGCAGGGCCAGATGCTGCACGTGGCTCTGGCGGCGCACTCGCCGCGCGTCGAGCCCGCGCTGGCCGGGCTCGAGGCGGCGGCGCGGCGCGTGACGATGCACGCGCCCACCGTGCCCGTGGCCTGGAACGTGACCGGCGGCGCCCTCGAGGGCGCACGGGCGCCCGATGCCGCCTACTGGTGCCGCCACCTGCGCGAGCCGGTGCGCTTTGCCGACGGCCTGCGCTGGCTGGGCGCCCAGGGTCTGCGCCACTTCATCGAGGTCGGCCCGCATCCGGTGCTCGCCGCGCTGGCCGAGCGCAACTTCGCCGAGGGTGAGGCCCGCGTCATCGGCTCGATGCGCCGCGGCCGCGACGACTGGGCCGAGCTGATGCACGCGCTGGCCCGGGCCTACGTTCTTGGCGCGGCCATCGACTGGGCCGAGGTGGGGCGCCCCCACGGCGCGCGGCGGGTGTTGGGGCTGCCCACCTACCCGTTCGAGCGGCAGTCGTACTGGACCGACGCTGGCCCGCAGCCGCCGCGGGCCGGCGCCGCCACGGGTGGTGGACATCGCGATGGCGCAGGTGCAGGTGCAGGCGCAGGTCACCGGCCAGCGTCGCGCGCCCCGCAGCGCACCACCCGGCCTGCAGGCACGGGTGCGCTCGATGGCGTGCGCCTGCCCACGGCCCTGCCGGTCTTCGAGTGGTGCCTGCAACCGAGCACTCCGCCAGGCCTTGGCGAGCACCTCGTGCACGGCGCGCCCCTGGTGGCCGGCCCGGTGTTCCTCGAGATGGCCGCAGCCGCCGCGCGTTGCGCCACGGGGCGCACGCCGCGCCTGCTGCAAGGGTTCGAGGTGCATGCGCCGCTGGTACTGCCTGCGCCGGGCCGCCAGGTGCAGTTGCACATGCTGCCCGAGGCAGATGCAGGCTCCATGCGGTTCGAGATCCACAGCCGGGCCGTCCCGGCGCCGGGTTCAGAAGAAGACCCTGCGGCGGCGGCATGGACCCGCCACGCCAGCGGCCGCCTGCGCCAGCTGGATGATGGCGAAGACCTCATGTCGGCGGCCGCGCCGTCGGACCTTGCGGCACTCGCCACCCGGCTCGGGCCGGCGCAGCCCTGCACCGCCCACTACGAACGGCTGCGCGCCGTGGGCATCGAGCTCGGGCCGGCCTTCGCGCCGCTGCAGCAGGCGCATCGCCAGCCCGGCGTGGCGCTGGCGCGGCTGGCGCGGCCCGGGGTCGTGCCCGCGGGCGCTTTCACCCTCGCGCATCCGGGTGTGCTCGACGGTGCGCTGCAAGCTGCTGGCCTGGCGCTGCCCTTGCCCGAAGTCCAGGCCGGCACGGGCCCAGGCGCCACGACGACCTACCTTCTGCATGGACTGCAGGAACTTGCGCTGCGCAGCACGCCCCTGCCCGATGCCCTCTGGTGCCACGCCCGGCTGCGCCCCGCGCAAAGTGCCGAGCCGGCCGAGTGGCTGGCCGATGTGGAACTCCTCGACGACGCCGGCGTGCCGCTGGGCCGCATCGCCGGCATCTCGCTGCGCCGCGCCGCGGTGGAGTCGCTGCAGCGCATCGTGGCTTCGGCCACCGCCATCGACGCGCCGGCCGACCCGGTGGCCCCGCTCGGATACCAGGTGCGCTGGGAGCCGGCGCCCGCCTTCACGCATGCCGCGCCGCGCCTGACGCCGGCAAGTGCCTGCGCGCAGGACACGCGCGCCGCCTTCGAGCGCCTCGCCGCCGAGCATGGCATGGCGGTCTACGACGACCTGCTGCCCGAGCTTGCCCGCCTGGGCACCGCGCACGTCGAGCGCGCGCTGCTCGACCTCGGCTTCGTCGACCGACCGGGCCGCCGCTTCCACGCCGACGACGAAGCGCGCGCGCTGGGTGTCGTGGCGGCGCACCGGCGTCTGTTCGCTCGCATGCTGCGCATGCTGGCCGAGGACGGCGCACTGGCGGCCACCGACGGGGGCTTCGAATGCCGCCGCGCGCTGCGCGCGCCCACGCCGCAAGCACAGGCCGCGCGGTACGAGGCGGCGCTGGCGCGATTCGCCCCCGTCGACGGCGAGATCACGACGCTGCGGCGTTGCGGCGAACACCTGGCCCGTGTGCTGCGCGGCGAACAGGACCCGCTGCAGTTGCTCTTCCCCGGCGGCTCGTTCGCCGAGGCCCGCAAGCTCTACGTCGACTCGCCATTTGCGCGCACCTACAACGGCGCTGTCGCGGCCTGGCTGCAGACCGCCGTCGCTGCCCTGCCCGAGCATGCGCGGCTGCGCGTGCTCGAAGTGGGCGCCGGCACGGGCGGCACCACGGCCTATGTGCTGCCGCTGCTGGCACGGCTGCTGCCCGGGCGCGTCGATTACACCTTCAGCGATCTCTCGCCGCTCTTCCTCGAGCGCGCCGCCGAGCAGTTCGCGGCGCACCGCTTCGTCCAGTACCAGCGCCTGGACATCGAGCGCGACCCCGCCCCGCAGGGTCTGCAGCCGGGCCACTACGACATCGTCATCGCCGCCAACGTATTGCACGCCACCGCCGACCTGGGCGGCGCCGTGGCGCATGTGCGCTCGCTGCTGGCGCCCGGCGGCGCGCTGCTCGCCCTCGAAGGCACGGCGCCGCAGCGATGGGTCGACCTGACCTTTGGTCTCACCGAAGGCTGGTGGCGCTTCACCGACACCGGTCGGCGCCGCGACCACCCGCTCATCACGAGACCGGCCTGGCTAGACATGCTGCAGGCCCAGGGCTTCGAGGGCGTCGACCTCTTTCCGGCCACTTCGGCGCAGGACGAGCCGGACAGCCCGCGCCCCGAGCCTCAGCAGGCGTTCATCGTCGCGCGCGCCCCGGCACGTGCCCGGCGTTGGCATCTCGTGGGTGGCCCGCGGGCACTGGTGCAGGCGCTGCAATCGCGCCTGGCCGCCCGCGGCGACACGGTGGCCTGGCAGGCTGCCGACGACCAGGCTGAGCCAGGCGAGGTGGACGAGTGGGTCTATCTCGGCGCCCTCGAGCTCGCCGCAGCGGCTTGCGCCGCGCGCGCTGGCCCTCGCGAGGTCGCCACCGAAGACGACGCCCTGGCCCGTCGCTGCGAGGCCCTGGCCGTCGCGACGCCGGCGCGCGCACTCGGCCGTCTCGCCGCCCCTGCGCGCGCTTGGCTGGTGACGCAAGGCGTGTCGCAGGGCGCGGGCGGCCGCTGGATGGCGCCGCTGTGGGGTCTGGCACGGGTCTTCGCGCTTGAACAGCCCGCGCGTTGGGGCGGCGCGGTCGACCTGCCGCGAGAACTGGCCGACGAACGCACTGCACCCGGGACGGACCCGCAGGCCGACCCGCAAGCCGATCAGCAAGCCGATTGGCTGCTGCGCAGCCTCGATGCCGATGACGGCGAGGACCAGGTGGCCTGGAGCGCCAGCGGCCAGCGTCATGCGGCACGCCTGGTCGAGGCGCCGATCGTGCCGGCCGCGCCGCCGTTGCACCTTCGCGCCGATGGCACCTACCTCGTCACCGGCGGCTTTGGCGGCCTCGGTCAGCTCGTCGCCGGGTGGCTCGCCGAAAGCGGCGCGCGGCACATCGCCCTGATGGGGCGCCGACCGCCCAAGGAACCCGACGCGGCCATGCGCGCGCTGCTCGGACGTGGCGTGCAGGTCGTCAGCATCGCCGGCGACGTTGCCGATGGTGCCGTGGTCGCCCGCCTGCCCCAGGTGCTGGCAACGGCCGGCGCACCGGCGCTGGCCGGCGTGTTCCATCTGGCCGCCGATCTGAGCCACGCGCCCATCGGGCAACTCACCGAGACGCAGATCCAAGCCATGCTGCGGCCCAAGATCGCCGGCACGCTGGCATTGCAGCGCCTCGCCGCCGAGGCAGATGCCGACTGGCTGGTGCTGTTCTCATCCACCACCGCGTTGCTGGGTGCGGGCGGCCTTGCGCACTACGCCGCCGCCAACGCCTTTCTCGACGCGACGGCCCGTGAAGCGGCGCCGGCCGGCCCGCGCACGCTGTCCGTCAACTGGGGCACATGGGCCGCCATGCGGCTGGCCTCGCAGGCCGACCAGCAGGGCTTTCGCCAGGCCGGGCTGCTGCCCATGCCCAACGATCACGCGCTCCAGGCGATGACTCGTCTCATGGCCGCCGGCGCCTGCCATGGCGTGGTGGCCCGTGTGGACTGGCCGCAGCTGAAGGCGCTGCACGAAGCACGCCGTGCGCGCCCGTTCCTGCGCCTGGTGGGCGGCGCATCGCCGGCACCCGCGATGCCCATGGCCATGCACGACGTGGCCCGCGCGGCACCGTCGCGTGAAGGCAGGAACGGCGAGAGCAGCGAGATTGGCAACGCCTGGACTCGGCAGCTGGCCGAGGCGCCCGCCGCGTCGCGGCACGACGTGCTCGTGACCCTTTTGCAGCGCGAGGTCGCCGCCGTACTGGCATGGCCCGACAGCCGCAGCGTGCCGGTCACCACGGGCCTGTTCGACCTGGGCCTGGACTCGCTGATGGCGGTGGAACTGCGCCGTCGCCTGGAGCGGGCCACCGGCCAGCCGCTGCCCTCCACGCTGACCTTCAACTACCCCAACGTCGGCGCGCTGGTGGGCTTCCTCGGGCCGCTTCTCGGGCCGGCACAACCCGGCAGGCCCGCCGAGCCCAGCGCCCAAGCAGCGCGCAACACGGCCGGCGCGGCCGCGACGTCCGCCCCCACGAGCGAGGCCACCGGCGACCAAGGCGACCTGGACACCCTCAGCGACGATGAGCTCGAAGCCCGCCTGCTGGCGACGCTGGAGAAGACCCGGTGAGCGCCGAGCGCCGCGGCGTGCTGCTGATGATCGCCTTCGTCGTGCTGTGGACCCTGGTCGAGCTCATTGCGGCACGGCTCATCTCGGCCTACACCGCCTACCAGGTGGTGTGGATGCGCTACGGCGTGCACCTGCTGCTCATGTTGGCCTGGTGGGGCTGGCGCGACCCGGGCTCGCTCGTGCGCACGCGGCGGCCGCGCTTCCAGCTCGCGCGCTCGGTGCTGATGTTCGTGATGCCCGTCTCCTGGTTCCTGGGCACGCAGGCCGGTGTGTCTTTGGGCACCACGATGGCTCTCTTCTGGCTGGCGCCCTTGCTCACCCTCGCGGCGGCCGCACTGTGGTTGCGCGAGCGCGCGGGGCCCCTTGTCTGGATCGTGACGCTGGCGGCCGCCGCGGGAACCACCCTCTTCTACCGGCCGCTGCCGCTGCCGGCGTCCACGGCGCTGCTGCTGGCACCGCTGGCGATGGGCGGATCGCTGGCGCTTTACCTGGTGATGACGCGCTCGCTGCGCGACGAACCCTTGCGCGCCAACCTCTTCTACACCGCGCTGGGCGTGTTCGTGCTGCTCACGCCGGTGCAGCCCTTCGTCTGGATCACGCCCGGCTGGGGTGACCTGGCGCGTGTGGTCGCCGTGGGCGTGTTCGGCTACTTCTGCCTGATGGTGCTGGACCGCATGGCCGCGGCGGCGCCGTTGAGCCTCACGGCGCCGGGGATGTTCTTCCAGGTGGCGCTGTCCATTGCGCTGGGCGCGGCGCTTGGCCACTCTGCCCTGGGCTCCTCCGCGTTGGCTGCCTTCGTGCTGACCCTCGCGCCGCTGGTGCTGCTGCTCACCCTGCGCACCGCGCCGGTGGCCCGGCAGGAGCCGGCATGAACGAGCGGCGCAACGTCCTGCAGGAGTCGCTGGCGGCCATCCAGAGGCTGCAGGCGCGCCTGGATGCGGCGCAAGCCGCGCGCCACGAGCCCATCGCCATCGTCGGCATGGCCTGCCGCTACCCCGGCGACGTGGAAGCCCCCGAGGCGCTGTGGGAGCTGCTGCGGCAAGGCATCGACGCCGTGCGCGACGTGCCGCGCGAGCGCTGGGACATCGACGCCTTGTACGACCCCGACCCGCAGGCGCCGGGCAAGATGGTCACGCGGCGCGGCGGCTTCCTGCGCCAGGTGGACCACTTCGACCCTGCGTTCTTCGGCATCTCGCCGCGCGAATCCAGCACGCTCGATCCGCAGCAGCGGCTGCTGCTCGAAACAGCCACCGAAGCCCTGGAGCGGGCGGGCATCGCCACCGACTCCCTGCAAGGCAGCACCACCGGCGTCTTCGTCGGCATCACCACCAGCGACTACGGCCAGCTGACCCGCGGCGGCGGCCCGGAGTTCTCCGACGTGTACGCGGCCACCGGCAGCGCGCTCAACGCCGCGGCCGGCCGTATCTCGTACACCTTCGGCCTGCAGGGGCCCTGTGTGTCGCTGGACACCGCCTGCTCCTCGTCGCTGGTGGCCGTGCACCTGGCCTGCCAGAGCCTGCGCGCCGGCGAGAGCAGCCTGGCGCTGGCCGGCGGCGTGAACGTGGTGCTGTCGCCCGAGGCGATGGTGCTGTTTTCCAAGTGGGGCATGATGGCCCCCGACGGCCGCTGCAAGACCTTCGATGCGGCTGCCGATGGCTTCGTGCGGGCCGAAGGCTGCGCCGTCGTGGCGCTCAAGCGCCTGTCGGACGCGCTGGCCGCCGGCGACCCTGTGCTCGCCGTCATCCGCGGCTCGGCCGTCAACTCCGATGGCCGCAGCAGCGGCCTCACCGTGCCCAGCGGCCCGGCGCAGGAGGCGGTGCTGCGCACGGCGCTGGCGTCGGCGCGGCTTGCGCCCGCCGATATCGACTACGTCGAGGCGCACGGCACCGGCACGCCGCTGGGCGACCCGATCGAGATCGAGGCCCTGGCGCGCGTCATGGGCGAGGGGCGCGAGACCGGGCAACCGCTGCTCGTGGGCTCGGTGAAGACCAATCTTGGTCACACCGAGGCCGCCTCGGGTGTGGCCGGGCTGCTCAAGGTGGTGATGTCGCTGCAGCACGAGACCATTCCCCCACATCTGCACATCGAGCAGCTCAACCCGCGCATCGACTGGGCGCGCCTGCCCCTGGCCGTGCCGACCGCGCTGACTCCCTGGCCGCGCGGCCTGCGACCGCGCCGGGCCGGAGTCAGCTCGTTCGGCTTCTCCGGCACGAATGCGCACGTGATTGTCGAGGAGGCGCCCACGGCGACACCCACCGCCGCGGACACCACCGCATCGGCGCAGGGGCAGGTCGCCCCGGCCTCGCCTGCGACCTCATCTCCCGCAGGGTGCGCGAGCACGCCGCAGCTCATCACGATCTCGGGCCACTCGACGCCGGCCGTGAGCGCGCTCGCCGACCGCTACGCACGGCATCTCGAGGCGCTGCCGCACCTGCCGCTGCGCGACCTTGCCTTCACGCTCGGCGCCGGGCGCGCCCATCATCGCCAGCGCTGCGCCTTTGTGGCCAGCAGCCGCGAGCAACTGCTGAGCACGCTGGCCGCCGTGGCGCAAGGCGAGGCCGGCGCCGGCGTGGCGCGGGGGCAGATCCGCGTCGGCGAGCGGCCCCGCATCGCCTTCGTCTTCACCGGCCAGGGCTCGCAGCATGCGGGCATGGGCCGCGCGCTCTACGACAGCGAACCCGTGTTCCGCGAGGTGATCGACCACGCCGAGGCGCTGCTGGCGACGCGCCTCGAGCTCCGGCTCACCGAGGCCATGTTCGGCGACGGCGTGCTGCTCAACCAGACCGGCTACGCGCAACCAGCGTTGTTCGCACTCGAGATGGCGCTGGTGGCGTTGTGGCGCTCCTGGGGCGTGATGCCCTCGGCCGCGATCGGCCACAGCGTGGGCGAGTACGCCGCCGCCTGCACCGCCGGGGTGTTCAGCTTCGAGGACGGCCTGGCGCTCATCGCCGAGCGCGGCCGGTTGATGCAGGCCTTGCCGGCCGGCGGTCGCATGGCGGCGGTGTTCTGCTCGCCCGAGCACCTGGAACCTCTTGTCCAGCGCGAGCCGCATGCCCTGGCGCTGGCGGCGCGCAACGGGCCCGAGGAGACGGTGTTGTCCGGCGACGGCGACGCCGTCGAGCGCGCGCTCGCCGCGCTCGCGGCCAAGGGGGTGCGCGGGCACCTGCTCACCGTCTCGCACGCGTTCCACTCGCCGCGCCTGGAGCCGATGCTCGCGCCGTTCGAGCGCCGCGCGGCCGAGGTGGCGCAGGCGCAGCCGCAACTGCCGCTGGTGTCCAACGTCACCGGTGCCGTGTTCGGCCCGGGCGCCGCACCCGACGCCGCCTACTGGCGTGCGCACGCTCGCGGCACAGTGCGATTTGCCGAAGGCGTGCGCGCCTTGCACGCGCTCGGCCCGACGCTGCTCATCGAGATCGGGCCGCACCCCACACTGCTCGGTCTGGCCGCCGCCGCGGTACCCGAAGCCGACTGGGCCCTGGCGCCGACGCTTCGGCGTGGGCAGGACGACCGCGCCGTGGCGCTCGGTGCGCTGGCTCAGGCCTACACGCACGGCGCCAACGTGCGCTGGCCGGCCGTCTTCTCGGGCCGCGAGGCTCGCCGCGTTGCGCTACCGACCTATGCCTTCCAGCGCGAGAGGCATTGGGTGCCGACTGCCCCCGCCCCTCTGGACGCGGCGGCGATGGCCACCCGGCCCGCGTCGCCCGCCGGACCGCGCGCTTCGGGACACCCGCTGCTGGGCCCGGGCCACGATCTGGCGGCACCGGTGTTGGCGCGGCTTTGGGAACGCGACATCGGCCTGGCCCGACTGCCCTGGCTCGCCGACCACCGCGTGCAGGGCGAGGCCATCGTCCCGGCCACGGCCTACATCGAGGCCGCCATCGCCGCCGGCCGCGAGGCACTGGGCGAGGGGGGCGTCTCGGTCACGCGCATCGAGGTTCTCAAGCCTCTCATTCTTCGCGAGGGTGAACGCCGCCTCCTTCAGGCGGCGTTGACGCCCGCCGCCGGGGGGATCGCCCGCTTCATCGTGCACAGTCGCGCACTCGATGCCGACGACCACGGCATCGGCGAATGGACGGCGCACATGTCCGCGGACGTGGCCAGCGCGCCGGCGGCATCGGCAACCGACCCGAGCACAGCGCCGAGCGCCGAGACGAGCGCCCACGAGGCACGGGCGACCATCGACGCGATGCGTTCCGCGGTCGGCAACGTGATCGACGGCGCGACCTTCTACGCGGCCCTGGCGCGCCAAGGCAACCAGTGGGGCCCGTGCTTCCAGGGCGTGCAAAAGGTCTGGCGGCGCCCGGGCGAAGCATTGGCACAGGTTCGCGTGCCGCCGCAGCTCGAGGGCGACATGGCGAACTACCGCTTCCATCCAGCCGTGTCCGACGCCTGCGGCCACGCGCTGGTCGCCATCGGGTCGTTCGAAACCGGCACCGGCGTCGTGGCCGACGGCGGCCGCGGCAGCAGCGCCCCGGCCGGCGCTTTCGTGGGCGCCGGCGTCGGCGCCACGCGCTTCCATCGCTCGCCGCGTGGTCGGGTGCTGTGGGCCCTCGCCCGGCAGAAGCCCTCGCCCGAGCAGGCCAAGGGCATCGTGCTGGGTGACGTGTTCGTCTACGAGGAGGACGGCACCCTGGTCGGCGAGACGCTCGACGCACGCCTCTGGTATCTGGACGGGCAGGCGCAGGCCGACTGGTTCGGCGCACCGGACCACTGGATGTACCGGGTGCAATGGGAAGCCCGGCCGCGCGCTGCCGCAGCCGCACGCGCGGCGGCTCCGGGCACCTGGCTGGTGCTGGCCGACCGCCACGGCATGGCCGAGGCGCTGGCAGCGCAACGCCGAGCCAGCGGCCAACGCACCGTGCTCGTCCATCCCGGCAACGCGTTCAGCCTGCACGAAGACGGCGCCACGCTGCGCGCGACGGACCCCACCGACTACCGACGACTGGTGCAGCACTTCGGCCCGTTCAGCGCCGTGCTGCATCTGTGGCTGGCCGACGGCCCCGACACGTCGCGGGCCGGGCCGAGCGAAGCCGTCGACTGGCGCACTGCGCTCGATCTGGGCCCGTCAGGCCTGCTGCACCTGCTGCACGCGCTGACCGCCATGCCCTGCGCGGCCCCGGCGCAGCGGCCGCGCCTGTGGCTCGTGACCTCGGGGGCCGTGGCGGCCACGCCCTCCGACACCTGCACGGCACCGGCGGCGGCCCTGCTGTGGGGCCTGGGTCGTTCGCTCGCCGTCGAGCACGGCGAGCTCTGGGGCGGCCTGCTGGACATGGACCCGCACGCCACCCCGTCCGATCGGGCGCTCGTCCTGGCCCAGGAGGTCGAGCGCGCCGACACCGATGACCGCACGGCCTGGCGAGATGGGCGGCGATTTGTCGCGCGGCTGGCGCGGCGGCCGCCCGACACCGCGCGCGCCGCGTCCGGGTTGGCCGCCG
>JALHOU010000089.1 GCA_022842825.1 Rubrivivax sp. | reverse complement strand
CGCAGCGACGCCAGCGCCCAAGCCGGCGCGTGGCACCAAGGCTGCTGTTGCCGCCGCCGCGGCGGCCGAGGCCGAGGCCGCCCGGAAGGCGGCCGAACCGCCGCCGACCCCGGCCCCGACCGAGGCGCCCAAGCCCGTGTTGCGCGTCGTGAAGGCAGCCGACAAGGCGGCCGAGGACCAGGCGAAGCAGGTCGACCTCGAGCGCCGCCGCAAGGCAGCCGAGGCCGAGGCCGCCGCCATCCGGGCGATGATGAACGCGCCCAAGAAGACGCTCGTCGCCAAGAAGCCCGAGGAAGCCAAACCCGAGGCGGCCAAGGAAGCGATCAAGGGCACGATCCACAAGCCCAAGACCGCTGTCGGTGCACCTGCACCGGCCGGCGCGGCCAAGCCCGGGGACAAGAAGCAGGTCAAGAGCGAGAAGCTCAGCTCCAGCTGGGCCGACGACGCGGCGAAGAAGCGCGCCGCCCTCAAGACCCGCGGCGACACGAGCGGTGGCCGTGCCGGATGGCGCGCGCCGCGCGGCAGCGCCCGCCGCGGTGGTGACCGTGGCGATGCTGGCCAGGGCGGGTTCAGCGCGCCGGCCGAGTTGCAGACGCAGGAGGTGCACGTGCCCGAAACGATCTCGGTGGCCGACCTCGCGCACAAGATGTCGGTCAAGGCGAGCGAGGTGATCAAGCAGCTGATGAAGCTCGGCCAGATGGTCACCATCAACCAGCAGCTCGACCAGGAGACGGCGATGATCGTCGTCGAGGAGATGGGCCACAAGGCCCACCCGGCCAAGCTGGACGACCCCGAGGCGTTCACCGAAGAAGAGACCGCGGCGCACGACAGCGCCGAGGCGCTGCCGCGCCCACCGGTGGTCACTGTCATGGGCCACGTCGACCACGGCAAGACGTCGCTGCTCGACTACATCCGCCGTGCCCGCGTGGCGGCGGGCGAAGCCGGCGGCATCACGCAGCACATCGGCGCCTATCACGTCGACACGCCGCGCGGCACCATCACCTTCCTCGATACGCCGGGCCACGAGGCCTTCACAGCCATGCGCGCGCGCGGCGCCAAGGCCACCGACATCGTCATCCTGGTGGTTGCCGCCGACGACGGCGTGATGCCGCAGACCAAGGAAGCGATCTCGCACGCCAAGGCCGCCGGCGTGCCGCTGGTGGTGGCGATGAACAAGATCGACAAGCCCGACGCCAACCTCGAGCGAGTGAAGAGCGAGCTCGTGGCCGAGGGCGTGGTGCCCGAGGACTTCGGCGGCGACTCGCCATTCGTGCCCGTGTCGGCCAAGACCGGCCAGGGTGTCGATGCGCTGCTCGAGCAGGTGCTGCTGCAGGCCGAGGTGCTGGAGCTCAAGGCGCCCGCCGTGGCCGCCGCCAAGGGCCTGGTCATCGAGGCGCGCCTGGACAAAGGCCGCGGCCCCGTGGCCACGGTGCTCGTGCAGAGCGGTACGCTGAAGAAGGGCGACGTCGTGCTCGCCGGCTCCAGCTACGGCCGTGTGCGCGCCATGCTCGACGAGGACGGCGAGGCCGCCGAGGAAGCCGGCCCCAGCATGCCGGTGGAGATCCAGGGCCTCACCGAGGTGCCGGCCGCCGGCGACGAGTTCATGGTGCTGACCGACGAGCGCCGTGCGCGCGAGATCGCCACCTTCCGGCAGGGCAAGTACCGCGACGTCAAGCTGGCCAAGCAGCAGGCGGCCAAGCTGGAGAACATGTTCGACCAGATGGGCGAGGGCGCGCAGACGCTGTCGCTCATTATCAAGGCCGACGTGCAGGGCTCCCAGGAAGCGCTGGCCCAGAGCCTGCTCAAGCTCAGCACGCCCGAGGTCAAGGTGCAGATCGTGCACGCGGCCGTGGGCGGCATCAGCGAGAGCGACGTCAACCTCGGCATCGCCAGCAAGGCGGTGATCATCGGCTTCAACGTGCGCGCCGATGCGGGCGCACGCAAGCTCGCCGAGGGCAACGGCGTCGACATCAAGTACTACAACATCATCTACGACGCCGTCGACGAGATCAAGTCGGCCATGGGCGGCATGCTCGCGCCCGAGCAGCGCGAGGAGGTCATCGGCACGGCCGAGATCCGCAGCGTCTTCGTGGCCAGCAAGATCGGCACCGTGGCCGGCTGCATGGTGACCGCGGGCCAGGTCACGCGCAATGCGCGCTTCCGCCTGCTGCGCGACAACGTCGTCGTCTACACAGGCGAGCTCGACTCGCTCAAGCGGTTCAAGGACGACGTGCGCGAGGTCAAGGAAGGCTTCGAGTGCGGCGTCAAGCTCAAGAACTACAACGACATCAAGGAAGGCGACCAGCTCGAGTTCTTCGAGGTCAAGGAAGTGGCCCGAACGTTGTAGCTGGCCCCACGCCCCCTCCGGTCGCTGCCCCCTGAGGGGGCTCATGCAGCGGACCGGCGGAGCCGGATCCGCGCATGTTCCCTGGCTGGCCCCGCCACTGCGGCGGGGCCTTGTCTTGCCGGAGTCATCATGCGCCACAAGAAGTCCTCTGTCCCGAACCGCAGCTTCCGCGTTGCCGACCAGATCCAGCGCGACGTGGCCGAGCTCATCCGCGAGCTCAAGGATCCGCGCATCGGCATGGTGACGCTCAACTCCGTTGACGTCTCACCCGACTACGCCCATGCCCAGGTGTACTTCTCGGTGCTCGTCGGCGACGCCGCCGAGAGCGAGGCGGCGTTGAACGAGTCGGCCGGCTACCTGCGCAATGGGCTCTTCAAGCGCTTGGCCATCCACACGGTGCCGACGTTGCACTTCCACTTCGACCGCACCACTGAACGCGCCGCCGACCTCTCCGCCCTGATCGCCAAGGCCAACTCGGTGCGGGCGAAGGAATGACCCACGACGCCATGGCTTCGCCGAGTCCGGCCGTGAAGGCGGCGCGCCCGCCCCGCCGTGCACTGCACGGCGTGCTGCTGCTCGACAAGCCGCTCGGCTGGACCAGCAACGACGCCGTGCAGAAGGTGAAGGGTCTCATGCGCGCCGAGAAGGTGGGCCACACCGGCACGCTCGACCCGCTGGCCACCGGCCTGCTGCCCTTGTGCTTTGGGGCAGCGACCAAGTTCTCGCAGGCCAACCTCGACGCTGACAAGACCTACCGGGCCACGTTGCGGCTGGGCGAGCGCACGAGCACGGGCGACGGTGAAGGCGACGTCATCGAACGCCGCGAGGTCGCCTGCGACCGCACTGCCGTCGAGGCAGCCTGCGCGCAGTTCGTCGGCACGATCGCACAGACGCCACCCATGCACTCGGCCCTCAAGCACGAGGGCCGCGCGCTTTACGAGTACGCCCGCGCCGGCGTGCAGGTCGCGCGCGAGGCACGCAAGGTGCGCATTCATCGCATCCACATCGTCCAGTGGCAGCCTCCGGGCCTCGTGCTCGACGTCGCCTGCTCCAAGGGCACCTACATTCGCACGCTGTCCGAGGATATCGGCGCAGCACTTGGCTGCGGTGCCACGCTGGCCGCGCTCAGGCGCACGGCCAGTGGCCCCGTCTCGCTCGACGGCGCCGTCAGCATCGAGGCGCTGCAGGCGCTGGCCGAGTCCGACCGCGACCGACGCCTGCTGCCCGCCGACACGCTGCTTGCCGACTGGCCCGCCGTGCGCCTGCCCGACGACGAAGCGGGCCGCTTCCTCACCGGGCTGCGGCGCCGTATCGAGCTGGATGACGCACCGCACGTGCGCGTCTACGCTTCGACGCCGGCCGCACGGGCGGGGGACCCGCACCCGTGCGCCTTTCTCGGCAGCGCCCACATCACCGCGGGCGAGCTGATCGCCGACCGCCTCCTCAGCCCCCTCGAGGTGCAGGCAACGCTGCCGCAGCCCCCGGCCCCTCGTCTGCCCGCGCGCACGCCATGACCCAACCGATTCGCAACATCGCCATCATCGCCCACGTCGACCACGGCAAGACCACGCTCGTGGACCAGCTGCTGCGCCAGAGCGGCACCTTCCGCGAGAACCAGCAGGTCGCCGAGCGCGTGATGGACAGCAACGACATCGAGCGCGAGCGCGGCATCACCATCCTGGCCAAGAACTGCGCCGTGCAGTGGAAGGGCACGCACGTCAACATCGTCGACACGCCGGGGCACGCCGACTTCGGCGGCGAGGTCGAGCGTGCGCTGAGCATGGTCGATGGCGTGGTGCTGCTCATCGACGCCCAGGAGGGCCCGATGCCGCAAACGCGCTTCGTCACCAAGAAGGCGCTGGCCCTCGGCCTGAAACCCATTGTCGTCGTCAACAAGGTCGACAAGCCCGGCTCGCGGCCCGACTACGTCATCAATGCCGCCTTCGAGCTCTTCGACAAGCTCGGTGCCAGCGAGGACCAGCTCGACTTCCCGGTCGTCTACGCCTCGGGCCTGAACGGCTGGGCCTCGCTCAAGGAAGGCAAGGCCGGCGAAGCCTGGGGCGCCGACATGTCTCCGCTCTTCGAGACCATCCTCACCCAGGTCCCGGCGCACGAGGGCGAGCCCGACGCGCCACTGCAACTGCAGATCTCCTCGCTCGACTACTCCACCTATGTTGGCCGCATCGGCGTGGGCCGCATCAACAGCGGCACGCTTCGACCGGCGATGGATGTGCTCATCATGGAAGGCCCCGACGGCCGCAGCGCCAAGGGCCGCATCAACCAGGTGCTCACCTTCGAGGGCCTGGAGCGCGTGCCCACCGAGTCGGCGGGCCCGGGCGAGATCGTGCTCATCAACGGCATCGAGGACATCGGCATCGGCGTCACGGTGACCGACCCGCTGAACCCGCAGCCGCTGCCAATGCTGAAGGTGGACGAGCCGACGCTGACGATGAACTTCTGCGTCAACACGAGTCCGCTCGCCGGTCGCGAGGGCAAGTTCGTCACCAGCCGCCAGATCTGGGACCGGCTGCAGAAGGAGTTGCAGAGCAACGTCGCGCTCAAGGTCAAGGAGTCGGGCGAAGACGGCATCTTCGAGGTCAGCGGCCGCGGCGAGCTGCACCTCACCATCCTGCTCGAGAACATGCGCCGCGAAGGTTATGAGCTCGCCGTGAGCAAGCCGCGCGTCGTCTTCCGCGAGGTGGACGGCTCCGGCGGCAAGGAGCGGCACGAGCCGATCGAGCTCGTGACGGTCGACGTCGAGGACCAGCACCAGGGCGCCGTCATGCAGGCTCTCGGCGAGCGCAAGGCCGAGCTCGTCAACATGGAGATGGACGGGCGCGGCCGCGTGCGGCTGGAGTACCGCATCCCGGCGCGCGGGCTCATCGGCTTTTCCAACGAGTTCATGAACCTCACGCGCGGCACCGGCCTCATCAGCAACATCTTCGACGGCTACGAGGCCTACAAGGGCGAGATCGAGGGCCGCAAGAACGGCGTGCTCATCAGCATGGACGACGGCGAGATCGTCACCTACGCGCTCGGCAAGCTCGACGACCGCGGCCGCATGTTCGTCAAGCCCGGCGACCCCGTCTACGAGGGCATGATCGTCGGCATCCACAGCCGTGACAACGACCTCGTCGTCAACGCCGTGCGGCAGAAGCAGCTCACCAACTTCCGCGTCAGCGGCAAGGAGGACGCGATCAAGATCACGCCGCCGATCGAGCTGACGCTGGAGTACGCGGTCGAGTTCATCGCCGACGACGAGCTCGTCGAGATCACGCCCAAGAGCATCCGGCTTCGCAAGCGCCATCTCAAGGAGCATGAGCGCAAGCGCGCCAGCCGCGAAGCGGCCTGAGCACTCAGGGGTGCTGGTTGGCCCCGAGTCTGCCGGGCCCGGCACCGGCGGCGGGGCCAACGCAGGGTCAGGGCAGCTTGTCGAGTTGCGCCCGCACGGCCTTGCGCTGCGCGGGATTGGCGATTGCCGCTTCCAGCGTGTCGAAGTAGGCGGCGCGGCTGGGTGCCTTGGCCGCCGACCGACGGGCCACGACCGGCGCAATCGGGCCCAGGTGCTGCGCGAGGATCTTCGCGCAGGCGTTGATGAGCGAGTCGGGAATCAAGCCCAGGCTCGTGCCCGTGAGGGCGCCAAAGGCCGAAACCGTGCCGCCGCTGCCCTGCGACGGATGCGTCTTCAGGTTGCGAGCTTCCACCAGGAAGGCCTTGCGCGCTTCGGCATTGGTCACCTGCTCGGCCAGCCGCTCGTAGAGCGTCGGCAGGTCGTGGCAGGCGCGGGCGCTGCGCCGCACGAGCACAGCGGCCAGCGGCCCCACGTGGCGGGCGAGCTTGGCCTCCACCTGCTGCAGCAGCGCCGGGTCCCAATGGGCCGGCGGCAGGGCGCTGGAAGTGCGCGAGGGGGCGGTGGGCACGATCTCGGTCGGCGCGTCCGAGGGCGCGAAGAGCGAGCCCGGCGCCACGCGCGGCGGCACCGTCCGGCCGTACGCATCGAGCAACTCCTGCTTGAAGGCGGCCGGGCTGGCGTGGCGGTTGCGCCGGTCCTTCGCCAGGGCCTTGGCGACCACCTCGTCGAAGTTGCTGCCGCGGTTGTAGCCCGGCGTGAGCGAAGGCAGGACCGGTGGCTCATGCACGACGCGGTAGAGCAGCGACTCGGTGTTGCCGCTGAAGGGCGGCCGGCCGACGAGCAATTGGTACAGCAGCACGCCGGTAGCGTAGATGTCCACGCGCGAGTCGATGGGCTCGCCGAGAAATTGCTCGGGCGCCATGTAGCCCGGCGTGCCGATGACGCTGCCGGCCACGGTGAGGTCGTTGTGCTCGATGCGCGCCACGCCGAAGTCAGCCACCTTCACGCGCCCCTCGTGCGTGATGAGCACGTTGGCCGGCTTGATGTCGCGGTGCCAGACGCCGTGCGAGTGCGAGTGGTCGAGGGCGTCGAGCAGCTGCACGACGATACTGGCGACATCGTCGTCGCTGAAGACCTTGCCCTTGGCGTTGTAGCGCGAGAGCGAGCTGCCCTCGATGAACTCCATCGCGATGTACGAGAGGTCGCCTTCGTCACCGAAGTCGTACACCGCCACGATGCTCGGGTGCGAAAGCCGGCCGGCGGCCTGCGCCTCGACCCGGAAGCGTTGCTGCGCCGATGCACCGCTGCCGTCGGAGATGGCGAGATCGCGGCGGATGGTCTTGATGGCGACCGTGCGCTGGATGCCCGGGTCGAAACCCTTGTAGACGACGCCCATGGCGCCCTCGCCCAGCACCGAGATGATGCGGTACTTGCCGAGTTGCGAGGGGACGCTCATGGGGCCGGTTGGGTGCAGTGTCGCAGGGTGTATGACGGTTGGCTATGCGTGCGCGGCACTGGGCACCGCACTCGGGGGGACGAGCGGGTGCTTCAGCTTTCCAGCATCTTCATGGCCTGCACCACGCTGGCCCGCATGCGCGAAAACGACGAGGCGAGGATACCGATCTCGTCCTTGCCGGCAGAGAACTCCGGCGCATCGAGGTCGCCCTGGCTCACGCGGTCGGCCAACTCGGCCAGCTTGAGCACCGGGCGCACGATGAGCAGCCAGATCATCAGGTTGAGCACGATACCGAGTGCCACGAACACGCCCACCTGCGCGCCCATGAAGACCCGGAACGATCGATCGGCGCGGTTCATCGGCACCGACATCGGAACGGACACCACCTGCGCGCCAACGACCTCGTTGAGCTGCCAGCCGAAACCGTTGGCCGGGCCGTACTTGTCGATCATCGTCTTGGGCGCCGCCTCCACGCTGCTGTGGCACTCCAGGCAGGCCGGGTTGGTGATGCGCAGCGGCCGCGCGATCCACAGGCTCAGGCCCGAAGGGGTGTCGCGCTGGCCCGACAGTTCGGTCAGGCCGGGATCGGTGCGGAACTGGTTGACCACGTCCACCTCCCAGCCGGCAGCACGGTCGCGCGGGTTGGTGGGGTTGAGCGTCGCTTCCTTGTAGCCGAAATCGGGGTACTTCGAGCGCAGCGCGCCAAGCACCTCGACCGCCGAGTAGCTGGGCACCGACTGCGGCAGGAACTCGTACTTGAGCTGGGTCTGAAGCAGCTTGGTGATCTGGCCGGAGGTGTAGCCACGCACGGCAACGGCCTTCTCCATGAGCAGCGTCGCCTGCTTCAGCACTTCGTCCTTGGCGTTGGCCTCGAGCAGGTTCTTCGTGATCCAGCCGCTCACCCCGAGGCCAAGCAGCATGACGAGCAGGAACAGGAGGTTGAACTTGAACAGCAGTTTCATCGACTTGCTCCACTTGTTGTCCTGCGCGGGCGGGGTTCGGGGTTGACGATGGGGCCCCATTCCGGATGAGCCGACAAGTGCGAGGTGATCTCGGCACGGAAGCTGGCGTCACGCACCAGCGGGGCGAAGCGGCCGGGCATCGCCGCACGCAGCGTCATCTCCGCGGTCAGCCAGTCGGCCAGCTGCGCATAGGTCGGGCCGGGCAGGGGACTGGCCTCGACGCGCCGATCGCGGAAGGCGGCAGCGCGCAGCGGGATCGGGTCGCGGAAGGCGCGGGGCACCGTCTGCAGCCAACTCGGCGCCGGCCGCGCCGCCACGCTGCCACGCCGCGCGCCCTCGCCGCCGTAAAACTCGCCGGCATTGATGGCGATGGACCCGCTGCCCACCCGGCGCTCGACGAGGTCGACGCGCCCGCCTTCGACGAAGGCGGCATGCTCGCGCTTGGCCTGCTGCAGCACCACGGCGCCCTTGAAGGGCAGCACCTCGAGTGCCGGTGTGACGATGCCGGCGGCTTCGCGCGGGCCACGCGCCGTGCCCTTCAGCCAGCCCTGCATGAGGTACACCTGGGGCGGCCGTTCGTTGCGCACAGGGAAGCCGGGCGGCGCCAGCATCGCGCGTGTGTCGGGCCCGAGGTCGTAGGTGCTCTGGTCGCCGCCCTCCAGCCGAAGGATGGCGGTCTTGGCCGTCGTCTCGATGATGGCGCCGGGCTCCAGCCGCAAGCCCGCCACGGCGGCCACGCGCCGCATGCCGTCGACGACGACCGCTTCGCCCTCGAGCACGCTGATGACCCAGTCCTGGGCGCGTGCGGACGAACCCGCGCCCGCGGCCATGGCCAGCATCCACATGGCGGCCACGGTCCGCCGAAAGACTCCACTCCTCACCAGCACGGCCTCTTCTAGGTTCACGCATGTCCTGACCCGCGTCTCGCGACAACGTCAGGGCGAATCAGCGGCAATGGTACCGGCTCGGCCCGCTACAGTCGCTAGGGTCGAGAACGCATGGACCTGCACGTCCGCTCCACCACCCTCATGCCCACCCTCACACGCCGCCGCGCGGCCCTCGTCATGGTCTGCGCGGCACTGCTGTGGAGCATCGCCGGCGTCGTGACGCGCCAGATCGACAGCGCCCGCGGTTTCGAGATGACCTTCTGGCGCAGCACCTTCAATGCCGTGGCGCTGGCCGTTCTGCTGGCGGCCTGGCGCGGCCCGGGGCCGCTGCTGCGCACGTTCGCAAAGGGTGGGCGGCCGCTCTGGTTGTCGGGGCTTTGCTGGTGTGTCATGTACACGGCGTTCATGGTGGCGCTCACGCTCACCACCGTGGCCAACGTGTTGGTGACGATGGCGCTGGCGCCGCTGTTCACGGCTTTGCTGTCGCGGGCGCTGCTGGGCCACCGGCTGCCCGTGCGCACCTGGCTGGCCATCGCCGGAGCCGGCCTGGGCATCGCGTGGATGTACGGTGTGCAGTTCAGCGCCGGCGAAACGCGCCACGTGCTGGGCACGCTGGTGGCGCTGGCCGTGCCCCTGGCGGCGGCCACCAACTGGACGCTGCTGCAGCATCTGAATCGCCCGGCCGCGCTCGGCGATGCCGCCGCGGATGCGGCCCTCCAGGCCAACGGCAAGGCCGCCGCGCCCCGCGACGCCACCGCCGACATGCTGAGCGCGGTGCTGCTGGGCGCCGTGCTGTCCGCGGCGCTGACCTTGCCGTTGGCCTGGCCTTTCACGGCTTCGACGCACGACCTCGGCTGGCTGGCGCTGCTCGGGGTGGTGCAACTGGCCGTGCCCTGCCTGATGGCGGTGGTGGCGGCGCGCTCGCTGAGCGCGCCCGAGGCCTCGCTGCTGTCGCTGCTGGAGGTGCTCTTTGGCGTCGCGTGGGCCTGGCTCGGTGCCGGCGAGGCCCCGGCCGCGAGCGTGCTGGCCGGCGGTGCCCTCGTCCTCGTGGCCCTGGTGGGCAACGAACTGCCCACCCTGCTGCGAGGCCGGGCGGGGCCGGTGGCACGCGCCTGAGAACGCCAAAATCGGGATGGGAGACCGGACCATGAAGCAGCTGTCGGGACTCGACGCCACCTTCCTCTACCTGGAGACACCGCAGATGCCCATGCACGTGGGCGCGTTGCACGTCTTCGAGCTGCCCGCCGGCTTCAAGGGCCGCTTCGTGACGGCGCTGCGCAAGCACATCGCCACACGCCTGCCGGTGGCGCCGGTGCTGCGCCGGCGCCTGTGGTGGATGCCGCTCAACATGGCCAACCCGGCCTGGGTGGATGCGGAGCCCGACCTGGCCGAGCATATCGTCGAGATTCGCCTGCCACCTTCGGCGAAGGTGGGCGATGGCATGGCCGCGCTGCAGGCCGAGGTCGGGCGGCTGCACGCGGTGCTGCTCGACCGCCGGCGGCCACTGTGGAAGTTCCACATCTTCGAGGGGCTGGCGCCGGGGCCCTCCGGCCAGCGCCGCGTCGCCATGTACACCCAGCTGCACCACGCCGCCGTCGACGGCCAGGCGGCGGTGGCGCTGGCCAGCGCCATCCTCGACACCACGGCGGCGCCACGCGCCGTGGAGGCGCGCGCCGGCCGGCGCGAGAAGACGTTCGAGCTCGGCATGACCGAGATGCTGCGCGGCGTGCTCGGCAGCCAGGCGCAGAAGGTGGCGCAGATCATCCGCGAGCTGCCCGGCACCGTGGGCACGCTCGGCAGCGCCGCCGGGAAGGCGGTGAGCCGCGGTGCGCTGCCGTTGCTGGGGGGTGGCAAGGGCCGCGGGCAGGGCAATCTGGCGCTGGCTCCGCGCACGCCCTTCAACGCCTCGGTCACCGACGGCCGTGCCTTCGCCGCCGTTTCGCTGCCGCTGCCGGAGGTGAAGCTGCTCGGCCGCGCCAGCGAGGCCACCGTCAACGACATGGTGCTGTGGTTGTGCAGCACCGCCTTGCGCCGCTACCTGGCCAAGCGGCACGCATTGCCGCGCAAGAGCCTCATCGCGGCCGTGCCCGTCTCGCTGCGCGAGAAGGGCGACACCTCGGCCGACAACCAGGCCTCGATGAGCCTCGTGAACCTCGGCACCCACATCGCCGACCCGCGCCGCCGCCTCGCGCACGTGAAGGCAGCCACGGCGAGCATGAAGTCCACGATGGGCAGCCTGAAGAGCATCCTGCCGACCGACTTCCCTTCGCTGGGCGTGCCCTGGCTGCTCGAGGCGGCCACGGCGCTGTATGGCAAGGCCAAGGTGGCCGATCGCATCCCGCAGGTGGCCAACGTCGTCATCAGCAACGTGCCCGGCCCGCCGGTGCCGCTATACCTGGCCGGCGCGCGCATGCTCACCAACTACCCCACGTCCATCGTCGTTCATGGCATCGCGCTCAACATCACGGTGCAGAGCTACGACCAGTCGCTCGACTTCGGCCTCATGGCCGATGCCGCCGCCGCCCCCGACGTGGCGACGCTGGCCGACGCGTTGCGCGTGGCGATGGACGACTTGCGTGTGCTGGCCGGCTCGCGCGAGGCCGACCTCGCGGCGGTCGAGGCGGGGAGGCCGGGGCTCGTGGCCCTCACCACGCGCCGCTTGCGCGCGGCGGTCGATGGTGCGTTCGGCCGCGCCGCCGTGCAGGCCGCCTCCAAGGTCACCGCCGAGGTGACGGCGAAAGTGGCGCGCGACGCCCTCGCCGGTGCGGCGGCCGCGGCCGGTTCGGTGGTGAGCCAGTCGGCGCGCCGGGCACTCAGCGCGGTGGGCTCGACAGCCGGCGCGCGCCGGCCACCCACCGGCAAGAGCGCCAAAGCGCCGGGCCACGGCCAGGCCAGGAAGCGCGCGCGGCCGGCGTCGAGCGAAGGGGCAACCACGAGCGGGAAGCGAAAGGCTGGGGCGGTCTCCCCAGTGGCGAGTGGGCGCCGGGCTCGAAAATGAACTGATGACCCTGCTCCACCGACGACGCCGCCCGACGCTGGGCGGCTGGCCCGATGCGCGGCCGGCGCACCATGGCGCGGGGCCTGCCGGCGAGGCTGGCCGCGCCTGCACCGCCTGACGGGCCCGCGATGCGCATTCCGAGCAACGGCATCGAGATCGAACTCGACGACCAGGGGCCGCCCGGGGGCGAGCCGGTACTGCTCATCATGGGTCTGGGCATGCAGCTGATCGCCTGGCCGGACGAGTTGGTGCGGCTGCTCGTCGAGCGTGGCTTTCGCGTGTTGCGCATCGACAACCGCGACGCCGGCCTGTCGACGCAGCTGGACGACCTGGGCGTGCCCAACCTTGCATGGGCGGCGCTGCGCTATGCCATGCACCTGCCCGTGCATGCGCCTTACCGCATCGCCGACATGGCCGCCGATGTGGTGGGCGTGCTGGACGCGCTGGGTCTGCCGTCCGTGCACGTGTGCGGCGCCTCGATGGGCGGCATGGTGTCGCAGCATCTGGCGGCTGCCCACCCGACGCGCGTGAAGAGCCTGACGCTGATGATGACGACGACCGGTGCGCGCCGGCTGCCGCAGGCCCGCGCGCACGTGCGTCGGGCGCTGCTGTCCCGCCCGGCCAGCCAGCGAGAGGCCGACATCGTCGAGCACCTGATGCGCATCGTGTCGTTGATCGGCAGCCCCGCTTTCCCGCCAGCGCCTGAATTGCTGCGCGAGCGGCTGACGGCGGCGGTGCGGCGCGCCTGGCGGCCGGCCGGCACGGTGCGCCAGCTCACCGCCATCGCCGCCGACGGCGACCGCAGCGCGCTGGTGCAGGCCATACGGGCACCGACATGCATCATCCACGGCGAGGCCGATGCACTGGTGCCGGTGGCCGCAGGGCACGATCTCGCCGCGCGCATTCCGGGCGCCGTGCTCGACGTGGTTCCCGGCATGGGCCACGACCTGCCGCAGCCGCTGTTGCCCCGGTTCGCCAAAGGCATCGCCGAGAACGCCAGTCGCGTCGCAGCGAAGGGCTGAGACAAGCCCTCGGGGCGAGAGGGGCCAGAGGGGCAGGGCCCGCCGGTGGCTGCGGTGGCGAAGCGACTCGCGACGGTCATCCCCTGCGCTCGCGCCCGACTGCCGGCGGGGCGGCTCGCATCCCGGGGACAATCGCAGTCCGATGACTGCGTCAGCGACCTCTCCCGTCGCCTTGCCGAGCTCCACGCCGGGGCCGGCACGGACCCCCGCCCCGGCGCCGTCCCCATGGCGGCTCTCGGTGGCGCCCATGATGGACTGGACCGACCGCCACTGCCGCGTGCTGCACCGGCTGATCACGCGGCGCACGCGCCTGTACACCGAGATGGTGACCACCGGCGCGCTGCTGCACGGCGACGTGGCCCGGCACCTCGACTTCAGCGCCGAGGAGCGACCGCTCGCGCTGCAACTGGGCGGCAGCGAGCCGGCCGACCTGGCGCACTGCGCAAGGCTGGCCGCGCGCTGGGGCTACGACGAGGTCAACCTGAACTGCGGTTGCCCGAGCGAACGCGTGCAGCGTGGTGCCTTTGGCGCCTGCCTGATGGCCGAGCCGCAGCTCGTCGCCGATTGCGTGGCGGCGATGCGCGAGGCCGTGTCCGACACGGCGATGCCGGTGACGGTGAAGCATCGCATCGGCATCGACCGCGAAGAGAGCTACGCGTTCGTGCGCGACTTCGTCGGCACGGTGGCACAGCGCGGCGGCTGCGAAGTCTTCATCGTGCACGCGCGCAATGCCTGGCTGAAAGGCCTGTCGCCCAAGCAGAACCGTGAAGTGCCGCCGCTGCGCCACGAGTTCGTCTACCGGCTCAAGGCCGACTTCCCGCACCTGACCCTCGTGCTGAACGGCGGCGTGACCGACGACGTGGCCATCGCGACGCACCTGCAGCATGTCGACGGCGTCATGGTCGGCCGCCACGCCTACCACGACCCCTGGGCCATGGCGGCATGGGACCAGCGCTTCCTCGGCGCCGGTGACGCCGCCGCCAGCGACACGGACGAGGTGGAGGCGCGCTACGTCGACTGCGTCGCCCGCCTGCCCTCGGTCGGCGGGGCCGGTTGGCTCGCAGCGACGCGGCACATGATGGGGCTGCGCAACGGCCAACCCGGCGCGCGCCGCTGGCGCCAGGTGTGGTCCGACGCCCGCCTGCGGCAGGAGAGCCCGCACCGCGTGATGGCCCTGGCGCGCGCGGCGATGCGCGGGCCGGCGCTGCAGAATGAAGCCGTCACGGCCTGATGCCCCGACAAAGCCCGCGGCCGGCCCCACCATTGACCGGCCTGCAAGCCCGATGACCCCCACCAAGCACGCCGCCGACCCCGCAGGGCTCCTGCCCCGACAGGAGGCCGTTCCGCGACCCTTGCGCGTGCTGCCGGATGGCGCGGGCATCGAGATCATCGACCAGCGCCAGCTGCCGCATCGGCTCGCCTGGGTGGCCCTGCACGACGCCGAGGCCGTGGCCGCCGCCATCGGCGAGATGTGGCTGCGCGGCGCGCCGCTCATCGGTGCCGCAGCGGCCTTCGGCCTGGCGCTGGCGCTGCGCCGCGATGCGAGCGATGCCAGCCTCGAAGCGGCCAGCGCCCGCCTGGCGGCGACGCGCCCGACGGCGGTGAACCTGGCCTGGGCGTTGCAGCGCGTCCGCCGCGCCGCATGGCCGTGCCTGCCGGCGCAACGTGCGGCAGCCGCCTGGCGCGAGGCCTTGGCCATCGCCGAGGCGGACGTGGCTGCCAACGCTGCTATCGGCGAACACGGCCTCGTCCTGCTGCGCGAGATGGCTTCGCGCCGCGAGGGCCCCGTGCGGGTGCTCACGCACTGCAATGCCGGCTGGCTGGCGACGGTGGGCTGGGGCACGGCCACCGCGCCCATCTACATGGCGCATGCGGCGGGCTTGCCGATCACCGTGTGGGTCGACGAGACGCGCCCGCGCAACCAGGGCGCCAGCCTCACGGCCTGGGAACTCGGCCGCGCCGGCGTGCCGCACCGCGTGGTCGCCGACAACGCCGGCGGCCACCTGATGCGTCGCGGCGAGGTCGACCTCGTCATCGTCGGCTGCGACTGCGTGGCTGCCAACGGCGACGTGTGCAACAAGATCGGCACCTACCTGAAGGCGCTCGCCGCACACGACAACGGCGTGCCTTTCTATGTCGCCATGCCGCTCTCGACCCTGGACCTTTCGCTGCCGCACGGTGACGCCATCCCGATCGAGGAACGGGGCGAGCGCGAAGTGACGCACATCGCGGGCCGCAACGCCGCGGGCGAGGTCGTCGAGGTCTGCCTGGTGCCCGAAGGCTCGCGGGGTGCCAACCCCGCCTTCGACGTCACCCCCGCCCGCCTGGTGAGCGGGCTCGTCACCGAGCGCGGCGTCGTGGCCGCCGATGGTGAGGCGCTGCGCCGGCTCGTATCGGCTGGAGCCCCCGATGCGGCTGGCAGCAGCGACGGGGCCAGCCGCTGCGCAGGGGACCACGGTGGCGCGCCCGAGCAACGAGGGCCTGCGTGAGCCACGAAGCATGAGCGACGAAGAGCGACCGTTGCGCGAGGCACTCGTGGCGGCACTGCGCCGCCTCGACCACCTCGGCCTGAACCGCGGCAGCACCGGCAACCTGAGCCATCGATCGGGCACGGGCTCGGGGCTGTGGATCACGCCCACCGGTATGGGGGCCGACGAGATCGGCGCCGACGACCTCGTGTGGCTCGATGGGGCAGGCGCCAGCCGCGGGCGCTGGAAGCCCTCGTCCGAGGCGCCGTTCCATCTCGCCGTCTATGCCGCGCGGCCCGACCTGCGCGCGGTCGTGCACTGCCACTCGGTCAACGCCACGGCACTGGCCTGCCTGCGGCGTGGCCTTCCCGCGTTCCACTACATGGTGGCGGTGGCCGGCGGCGATTCGGTGCCCTGCGTGCCTTACCACTTGTTCGGTACCGAGGCGTTGTCGAAGGCCGTGGCGGCGGCCCTGTTCGATCGCGACGCCTGTCTGCTGGCCCACCACGGCCTCGTGGCGACGGGTCCGACGCTGGCCAAGGCGATGAAGGTGGCGCTCGAAGTCGAGTCGCTGTCGGAGGTCTACCTGAAGGCACTGGCTGTGGGCGAGCCGCTGCAGCTGGACGCGGCGCAGATGGCCGAGGTGCTCGAAAAGTTCAGCCGCTACGGGCAGCCGGAGCAGGGCAGGAGCTGACCGTCGCCGCGCGCGGCCGTGCGGCTTCAGCGCACGGGCGGTGGCGGCGCTGTCGGCGCCGCGCCGGTCTCGCGCGTGCGCGACGGCCAGGTGGCGAGCAGCACCCCCGCCAGCGCCAGCACGAACGCCATCGCGTGACCGGTCCCGAAAGGCTCGCCCAGCACCAGCACGCCGACCGCGGCGGCGCTCACCGGCACCATGACCATGAAGACGCCCGACTGGGCCGCCGGCACGTGGCCGAGGCCGGCCATCCACAGCCAAACCGTGATCATGCTGGCGGCGAGCGCGTAGAAGACGAGCAGCGCCCAGGTCGACAGGCCCACCGCGCCGAAGTCGAAGGTGCTCGCCTGCCACAGGCCGAGCGGCGTCACGAGCGCCAGCCCCCAGAGGTTGATGAGGGCGCTGATGCGCCGCGGCGACACCTGTGCAGTCAGCTGCTTGCCGATGATGACGTAACACGCCTCGCACACCACGGCGCCCATCAACAGCACGAAGCCCCAGGGCGAGGCGGACACGGTGGCGCTTGCGGAGGCGCCGGGGGCGCTGTCCGGCGCGCGCACCAGCGCGAGCAACACCACGCCGGCCACGGCGCAGGCCACAGCGGCCCACGTGCGCACACCCACACGTTCGCGCAGCACCCACCACGAGCCCAGCGCAACGGCGGCGGGAATGGCGGCCATCACCACCCCGGCGGCCACGGCGCCGCTTTGCTTGACGCCGTAGAGCATGCAGATGGAGAAGAGGAAGTTGCCGAGGAAGCTCTCCCAGAAGAGCAGCCTGCGGTC
>JALHOU010000088.1 GCA_022842825.1 Rubrivivax sp. | reverse complement strand
ACGCTGCTCGCGCCCCCCGCCGCGCTCGGCGGCGGCAGCGCCGGCCCCATCGTGCTGCGGCGCGAGTCGATGGCGCGCTGGTGCTGGGAGCGGGCCGAGGCCTTCGCGATGCGCCCGCATGCGGCGTTACCCGCGTTGCCCCTGGGCAAGGGCGGCGCCCAACAGGCGATGCTGGTCCACTATGGGCTCGACCGCGACTTCCATGCCGGGCTGCCACGCTGGCTGGACGACCAGTGCGAGACGGCGGTGTGGCACGAGCTCGGCGAGCACGGATTGACGCGACGCTGGGGCGCGCGCTGGAGCGATCTGCGGGCGGCTTGTGACGACACCGATGGGGCGCAGGCGCGGCGCGCCGACGCGCTGGTGCGCGCCCTGCGCGACCAGCTCGCCGACCTGGGCGTCACGCTGCCTGCCCTGCTGGCGCGGGGCGAGCCGGGCCCGCTGCACGCGTGGTTCGCCGGCTACGAGGGCCTGCGCGAGGCGACCTTCCCGGCATTGACGGCCGGCTACGCCGCGTGGCGTGCCGGCGATGGCGGCGCGATGCTGCGCGATCAGCAGATCGCCGGGCTGCGCCACTTCGAATCGGTCGCGACGAGCCTGCTCGAAGGGCCGGCGCCGACCCGCATGACCGCCGGCGCGCGCCTCATGCAGCCCGCGGCAACCGGGGTGCCGGCATGGATGGTCTGCGCCTGGCCCCCGCCGGGGCGGTGAGTCGGGGCCCCGCCGTCCTCAGCGCAAATTCACCCGCGCTCGGCCTTCCAGAGCAGGTACTTGAGCGTGGCGACGCAGCCGAGCACGAGCCCGGCCAGGGCGATGAACGAGCCGATGGCCAGCGTCGAGACGCCGGTCAGGCCCTGCCCGATGGTGCAGCCCAGCGCCGTGACACCGCCGAAGCCCATCAGCACCGCACCGAGGATCTGCGTTTTCAGGTCCTCGGTGGAGGCGAACCCCTCCCAGCGGAAGCCACCGGTGAGGCGGGCCACGCCCCATGCGCCGACGACGATGCCCACGAGCGACATGATGCCGAAGCTCGGATGCAGCGCCTTGTCGGTCCACAGCATCAGCAGCTCCAGCGAGAAGGCCGTGGGCGCGACGTAGCTCAGCGACTCGATGGTGCGCGTGTTGGTGGCGAAGTACACCTGCTCCAGCGTCTCGGGGTTCTCGCCATAGCCCAAGTGGCCGCTCAGGTACCAGCCGGCGACGACGAGGGCGCCGAGCGCCAGGCCGCTGGCCACCTGCAGGGCATTGCCGCGGAAGCGCGCGTCCTTGAAGACGAAGACGAGGAGTGCCAGCACCAGCACTGCGGCCACCGCGAGCATGGCCGAGTTGGCACCGAGGCCGGTGGCGGCCGCCAGGGCCTGGCCCAGCGTGGGGTCCTGCAGCGGCGTGTTCTCGAGCCGGATGCTCACCGGGTCGAGCCAGGCGCTGCGCCATTGGCCGAACAGGCCCTTGAGCGTCATGTAGGCCGAGATGGCCATGAAGACCAGCACCACCAGCGAGCGCAGGCTGCCGCCGCCCACCCGCAGCAGGTTCTTGTTGGCGCAACCGCCGGCCAGCGTCATGCCGACGCCGAACAAGGTGCCGCCGAGCAGCAGGCTCAGCCAGGGCAGGCCGGCACTGCGCCGGTAGATGGCATGCGCCAGGTTGACCTGGCCGAAGTGCTGCAGCGCCGTGGCACCGGCGATGGCCACCGCCATCGCGAGCAGGAACATGCGCGCGCGGCCCCAGTGGCCCATGTTCACGATGTCCGACATCGCGCCCATGGTGCAGAAGTTGGAGCGCTGGGCGATGGCGCCGAAGGCCAGGCCGATCGCGAAGCCGCCCCACAGAACCGTCGTCGCCATGCCCGTTGCCGCGCTCATCGCCCGTCTCTCCTGCCGCGCCGCGCGCCTGTCAGATGAACAGGCAGACGTCGGTCTCGCCGGCGAACTTCAGGAAGGTCGCGGCACCGCCGTACTCGATGCCGTCGATGAAGTCGCTCTTGCTGAACTCGAACAGGTCCACCGTCATCTGGCAGGCGATGAACTTAACGTCGGCCTCCTGGCACAGCGAGCGCAGTTCCTCCAGCGAGGCCACACCCTTCTTCTTCATCTTGGCTTTCATCATGCTCGTGGCCATGGCCTGCATCCCGGGCAGCACCGAGACGATCACCGGCATCGGCACCGGCATCGGCATGGCCGGGTTGGCGAGCGGGCTGATGGCGATGCCCGAAAGGTCCTTGCGCAGCAACTGCAGGCCGTAGAAGGTGAAGAAGACCTGCACCTCCCAGCCCAGCGCCGCTGCCGTGGAGGCCAGGATGAGGGGCGGATACGCCATGTCCAGCGCACCCTTGGTGGCGATGATCGCCATCTTCTTCACGGCCATGGCGCGCTCAGCCCTTCTTCTTCAGCAGGAAGACGTACTTGCCGCCCTCCTGGCCCGAGGACAGCAGCGCGTGGCCGGTCTGCTCGGCAAAGGCGGCCATGTCGGCCACCGAACCCGGGTCCGTGGCGACGACGCGCAGCACCTGGCCGCCGGCCATGTCGGCGAGCGACTTCTTCGTCTTCACGATGGGCAGCGGGCAGGCCAGACCCGAGGCGTCGAATTCCTTGTCGAAGTTCATGCACTGTCTCCTGAGGTCCATGCGCCGCCCGGGCGCGAACTGGCTGCGATGATGCAGCCGGCATTAGCGTCCTTGCGGTGCGCCATCGTCTACTCCCGCGACGGGTGATGAGGCGTAGCCCATCTGGGTAGTATGGTCTTCCCGCGCATGGCCCGTTTGGCGCCTGCGCATGGTGCACATCGCGGCGACGTGGTGGCACCATCGCTGCCCCGGCATCCGCGGCCGAGGCCGCTCCAGGAGCATCGATGAATCTGCGCACCTTGACGCTCGCCGCCGTCCTGGCCACCAGCACCATGGCGGCCCTGGCGCAGGACCAAGTCGTGTACCACATCGACGACACCGTCACGCAGGGCCTGAAGGGCCTGCGAAACATCCGCAACCATCTCGATACCGATCCTTCGGCGCGCATCACGGTGGTCACGCATGCCTTCGGCGTGGACATCCTGATGGAGGGCATGAAGGACGCCAACGGCAGCCCCTTCTCCGGCCCCGTGGCGGCGCTTGTGGCCCGCGGCGTCAAGTTCGAGGTGTGCGAGATCACGCTGAAGAACCGCAATCTCAAGCGCGAGCAGTTCCTCCAGGAGGCGGGCTTCACGCCCTCGGGCGTGGTGCGCCTGGCCAAGCTGCAGAAGCAGGGCTTCGCCTACATCAAACCCTGAGGTCGCCCGATGGCACGACGCTGGCTCGGCGCACGCCGCCTTCTCGCGCTGGGGACCACCGCGCTGCTCGCGCTGGCCGGCTCGCCGTCGCTGGCCAGCGACGCCGCGCGCGCGCAGGAGATCGTCTCTGGCAAGTGCTTCATCTGCCACGGCGCCGACGGCGAGAGCTCGAGCCCGGTGTTTCCGCGCCTGGCGGGGCAGCATCCGGCCTACACCGCGCGCCAGTTGGCCGACTACAAGAGCGGCCGCCGCAAGAGCAGCGCCATGCAGCCCATGGTGGCCGACCTCGTGGCGGCGGACTTCGCCGCGCTTGGCGCCTACTTCGCATCCAAGCCGGCGTTCGCGCACCCGGTGGAGGACACCGAGCTCGCGGGCATGGGCCGCTTCATCTACAACCGCGGCAACGCCTACTCTGGCGTCGCCGCCTGCGCCAGCTGCCACGGCGCCGCCGGCCACGGCACCGAAACCCTGCCGCGCCTGGCAGGCCAGCATGCGCAGTACACCGAGAACCAGCTCAAGCAGTTCAACAAGCGCGAGCGCACCAACGACAACTCGGTGATGCACGCCGTGGCGGCCAAGCTCACCGAGCTGGAGATGAAGGCGGTCTCGGCCTACATCAGCGGGTTGAAGTAGACGCGATCGATCGATCAGGAATCGGTCTGGGTCGGGCGCCCTCCAGCGAATGGTGGCGGGATCCGGCCGACGGGGTGCCCTGCTGCGCGAATGTCCTCTTCCGGCGGCCCAGCTTCGCTGGGCCCCCGGATGCCCCCTTGATTTCGCTGCGCAGGGCACCCCATCGGCCCGATCCGGGACCCACTGTTGCACCTCCATCGAAGACAAACCCTGGTGCCCGCCAAGGGCGCCGGGTGGTCGGCTCAGCGAGGTAAAGGGGGCATTCGGGGGTCCTGCGAAGCTTGCGAGCAGGGCCGCCGAAAGAGGACACGAGCAGAGCCGACCCCCGGCGTCCTTGGCGCGCCACGACTGTCGGCGCGCGATCACGAGCGCATCCGAACGCCCGCGAAATCGCTTTGCTCATGCCGTTGAACGCAAACGCCTATCAAACGGCCAGCGCGTCGGCCCAGATGTTGTCGGCCCAGCTGAGCGCGTAGCGTCCTTCGATCTGGTTGGCGGCGGCGCTCAGGCCCCCGGAGCCGGGCACGGTCTTGAAGGTGGCGTCCTTGGCGTCGTACTGGTGCACGCTCGCCACGTGCACCACGTCGCGCGCCGTGACAAAGCTGTAGCAGGTGTTCATCACCACCGGCGTCTGGCTCACCGGCTCGCCCTTGAACAGGTTGATGATCGCCGCCGCCGCCACCTTGGCATGCTGGTTGGCCATGTGCCCGCTCTTGGGCATGGCCGGCGCCGACAGCGTGGCGTCGCCGAGCGCGTGCACGCCCGGCACGGCGGTCGACTCCATCGTCAGCCAGTTCACGCCCACCCAGCGGTTGTTGGCATTGACAATGCCTGCGGTGCGCGCGATCTCGCCGGCGCGCTGCGCGGGAATGACGTTCAGCACGTCGGCCTTCACGTCCTCGAACTCGAGCTTGGCCGTCGTGCCCGCGACCTCCCTCAGCACGGCGTTGGCCTTGTACTCGACGATGCCGGCGTAGTGGTCGGCCCAGGCCTTGCGGAAGAGGCCTGCCTTGGAGGTGATGTCGGGGTTGGCGTCGAGCACCAGCACCTTCGAGCGCGGCTTGGCCACCTTGAGGTAGCTGGCCACCATGCAGGCGCGCTCGTAAGGCCCGGGCGGGCAGCGGTAGGGCGCGAGCGGGATGCTCATCGCGAACACGCCGCCGTCTGGCATGGCCTCGAGCTGGCGGCGCAGCGCCACCGTCTGCGGGCCGGCCTTCCACGCGTGCAGGAGGCGGCCACTGTCCAGCGCCGGCTGCAGGCCGCCGACGGCTTCGGTCATGAAGTCGATGCCGGGCGAGAGGATCAGGCGGTCGTAGGCGAACTCGCCGGCCGACGTGCGCACCTTCTTGCCGGCCGCGTCGACCGCGTTGACCTCGGCCTTCACGACCTTGACGCCGATCGCCTTCAGGCCGTCGTAGCCGCGCGTCACGTCGGCGATCTGCTTGTGGCCGCCGAGCACGAGGTTGCTGATCGGGCAGGAGACGAAGGTGTCGTTGCGCTCGATGAGCGTGACGTCGACGTTGCCCCACAGGCGCAGGTAGCGCGCCGCGGTGGCGCCGCCATAGCCGCCACCGACGATGACGACGCGGCCGATGGGCGCGCCACCGAGGCTGGCGCAAGACGCGAGGCCGAGCGTGCCGGCGGCCAGGCCCAGGGTGCCGGCCGTCTGCAGGACGCGGCGGCGCGACAGGCTCTTCGGGGCGGGTGGGTTCAGGGGTTCGAAGGACATGGTGTGGACGCTCCTGGTTCGCTTCACTTGGCGGCCGGCTTCTGTGCCGCGAAGTACGCGGCGACCAGCTTGACCTGCTCTTCGGTGTAGCCCTTGACGATCTGGTGCATGATGGTTGCGGGCTGGTTGCCGCTGCGATAGTCGGCCAGGAGCGCGAGCATCTTGTCGGCCGGCATGCCGGCCAGTGGCTTCATGTCGCCGCGTGCGTTGCCATTGGTGCCGTGGCAGTTGGCGCAGGTGGCCGCGAGGTTGCGCCCGAGGTTGGCGTCCTGCGCCAGCACCGGCGGGGCCAACAACGAGGCGGCCACCAGGGCCAGCATGCGGGCGCCGGCGCTCGACAGGGGGAAGGCGCGGCGCGCGCCGCGGCAGGCTTGGCTCATCGGGTGTTCTCCTGTGTTGCGGATCTGTCGTTCGCCACAAGGCGCGTCACGCGCGGGCCCCGCAGTGTGCCCGCGCCGCGGCAGCGGGGAAAGCACGCACCACCACCGCGGCTCGCCTTTCCCGCTAATATCGTTGCATGCGAATGTACGGTTCGACGGCCGTGCGGCCGAGCGTGGAAACCCGCGGCCGCCGCACCGCATTGCGCTCGCTCCTCGCTATCGGCGGGCTGGCCCATCACGGCCTCGCACCTGGCCGGCAGGTCGACATCGGCGCCCTGGTCGGGGTCAGCGCGGTGCCGGCGTGGGGGCAAGCAGCGCCACCGGCGACTCCGGCGCGATCCGGCGCGCGCGTCGCCTGGCCCGAGGTCAGGCTGCTCGACGGCGAGCGCTTCGGCCCCGCCGAGGTGGCCGGGCGCGCGCTGGTCGTCGCCTTCTTCACGACGAGCTGCCCCTTCTGCCGCCGCCACAACCGCCACCTGCAGAAGCTGCACGCACTCGCCCCGCCAGCGCTCGCCGTGCTCGGCGTGGCGCGCGAGACCGACGCTGCACACGTGCGCCAACACGTGGCGCGCGAGGGCTATCGATTTCCGGTCACACTGGCCGCTGAGCCGCTGGCCGCGGCGCTGAGCCGCAGGCGGCTCGTGCCGCTGACAGTGACAATCGGGCGCGATGGCACGCTGCGCCAAGTGATTCCCGGTGAGATGAGCGAGGACGACATGCTCTCTCTGGCCCACCTTGTGCAGCAATGAGGGTCGGGAACGGAACAGGACGACGCGCCGCGGCGGAGATGCCGATGAGGCCGACAACCGATGAGCTGACGATGGACACCCGCAACGCCACAGCCGCATCGCCATCCGTCCCGGAGGACGGCGACGAGTCCGATGCCGTGTTCGCCTCGGCGGCCGAGCTGTTCCGCCTGCTCGCCACGCCCATGCGCCTGAAGATCATCAGCGCGCTGTGCGGCCACGAGAAGAACGTCTCGCAGCTGCTCACCGAGATCGACACCACGCAGCCCAACATGAGCCAGCACCTGGCCGCTCTCTATCGCGCCGGCGTGCTCGCCAAGCGGCGCGACGCGACGCAGATCTACTACCGCATCGCCAGCGAACGGGCCGCCACCTTGTGCCGCGCGGTGTGCATGCAGATCGCCGTCGAACTCGACGGCGGCCACGAGATCCCGGCCGCCGAGCGGCTGGTGCCGCTCGGGATGACCAAGGGCTGACCGCCCTGGCGCCCTGGCGCCCCGGCCCCCGGGGAGTTGCCGCGCGCACCGATGCTCTCAGAGCCGCCCGGCGGTCCGAAAGCCGAAGGCCGGGCTCAGCACCGAGGTCGGAAAGATGGCAATGGCCTCGTCGTAGGCCGCCGCCGCGTCGTTGAAGAGCTGGCGCGCGAAGCGCAGCCGCTGGTCGCCCTCGTTCCAGGCGGCGCGCGCCTCGGCCACCCCGGCGTTGCCGGCTAGCGCGTCGGCCTGGCCATCGGCGAGCGCGAAGACACGCGCCGCGGCGGCCACGAGGTGCCGCTCGGCCTCGGCCCAGGCCAATGCGTTGGCGGCCACGAGCGGGCGCGCCGACATCGCCCCGGCAGCGCGCGCCGAAGCGGCCTGGGCTGACCACAGCGCGTCGAGCGCTCCCTGCTCGTCGGCCAGCGGCGCCCGCAACGCCGCCACCAGCTGCTCGGTGCCTTCGCCACGCCGGCGCTGCGCCTCGTCGGCCTGCGCCCAGGCGGCGGCCACCGTGTTGCGTTGTGCGACCAGGCGGTTGTAGGCGCCCAGCACCCAGAAGCAGAGCACGGCGGCGACGCCGAGCGCGATCCAGGCCAAGCCGCTCATCGTGCGCGACGCGCGAGTGCCGCCGTCAGGTGCGGACCTCGCCCTGACCCAGCACCACCCACTTCAACGAGGTGAGTCCCTCCAGCCCCACTGGCCCGCGGGCGTGGAACTTGTCGGTGGAGATGCCGATCTCGGCCCCCAAGCCGTACTCGAAGCCGTCGGCGAAGCGCGTGCTGGCGTTGACCATCACGCTCGCCGAATCGACCTCGCGCAGGAAGCGCATGGCGTTCGGGTGGTTCGTGGTCAGGATGGCGTCGGTGTGGTGCGAGCCGAAGCGGTTGACGTGCGCCACCGCCTCGTCGAAGGTGTCGACGACCTTGATGCTGATGATGGGCGCGAGGTACTCCTCGGCCCAGTCCTGCTCGCTCGCGGCCACCACCTTGGGCAGGCCGGCGAGCAGCGCCGCGGCGCGCGGGCAGGCGCGCATCTCCACGCCCTTGGCCGCAAAGACGGCGCCGATGCGCGGCAGGAAGGCGCCCGCCTGTGCCGCATGCACGAGCAGCGACTCGGCGGCGTTGCAGGGGCTGTACTTCTGCGTCTTGGCGTTGTCGGTGACCTTGAGCGCGAGCTCGAGGTCCACCTCGGCATCGACATAGACGTGGCAGTTGCCGTCGAGGTGCTTGATGACCGGCACCTTCGCCTCGCGGCTGATACGCTCGATGAGGCTCTTGCCGCCGCGCGGGATGATGACGTCCACGCTCTCGGGCATGGCAATCAGCCGGCCGACGGCGGCGCGGTCGGTGGTCTCCACCAGCTGCACCGCCTCGGCCGGCAGGCCAGCCTCGACGAGCGCGGCCTGCACCAGGCGCGCGAGTGCCAGGTTGGAGTGGAAGGCCTCCGAGCCGCCGCGCAGGATGCAGGCGTTGCCGCTCTTGATGGCCAGCGACGCGGCCTCGATGGTGACGTTGGGCCGGCTCTCGTAGATCATGCCGAACACACCCAGCGGCACGCGCATCTGGCCAACACTGATGCCGCTTGGGCGGCGCTTGACGCCGGTGATCTCGCCCACCGGGTCGGGCATCGCGGCCAGCTGCTCGCAGCCGGTGGCCACGGTCTCGAGGATCTTCGGCGTGAGCTTGAGGCGGTCGACGAGCGGCGCCGCCAGCCCGGCGGCCTCGGCCGCCTGCACGTCCGGCAAGTTGGCGGCCGCCAGCGCGGCCACGTTGTCGCGCAGCAGTTGCGCGAGCGCGCGCAGCGCGGCGTCCTTGGCCGCCGTCGACGCCGCCGCCATGCGGCCCGACGCCGCCCGCGCCGCGGCCCCCATGTTCGCCATGTAGGCGTTCAGATCGGTCGGTTCCATTGCGCCGCGATTGTCCCAAAACGGCTGCAGCGTCGCAGGCTGGCCGGTTCGCCAGCCGCCTGGCGGGACGTGGCCGCCGGGTCGACGGGCCGCCTAGCGCCCAGGCGTCTCGGCAAAGGTCGCCGCGATCAGCTGCCGCAGCCACGCGTTGCCGGCATCCTGGTGCATGCGTGCATGCCAGAACACCTTGATCGGCGCCTGCGGCAGCCGGGCCGGATGCTCGGCGATGGCCAGGCCGAACGGCTCGCACAGCCGCTGCGCCAGCCGCTCGGGCACGGTGGCGATGAGGTCGGTGACGGCCAGGATGTGGCCGATGGCCACGAAGTGCGGCACCGTCAGCCGCACGTTGCGGCGGATGCCGCCGCGCTCGAGCATCTGGTCGACCTTGAAGTGCCCGGTGCCCGCCGCGACGACGCCCAGGTGCTCGGCGGCGGCAAAGGCCTCGAGCGTGAGGCGGCGCCGTGCCGGCAACAGCAGCGGGTGGTCACGCCGCAGCAGGCACACATAGCGCTGCGCGAACAGCTCGCGCTGGTGGAAGCCGCCGCGCAGCTGCGGCAGCAGGCCGATGGCGAGGTCGATCTGCCCCTGCACGAGGGCGGATTTCAGATCCACTGCGGTGTCGCGCACCGTGCTCAGCGTGACGGCAGGCGCCTGCGCCGCCACGCGCTCCATGAGCCGCGGCAGGAAGTAGATCTCGCCGATGTCGCTCATGCCGAGGCGGAACTCGCGCGCCGCCGCCGCCGGCGCAAAGCGCTGCCGCGGCGCGAGCGCGCCCTGCAGCAAAGCCAGCGCCTCGCCTACCGGTCCGGCGAGCTGCTGCGCGCGCGGCGTGGGCAGCATGCCGCTCGGCGTGGACACGAAGAGGGGATCGCCGAGCGCGCGGCGCAGGCGCGCCAGCGCATTGCTGGCGGCCGGCTGCGTCAGGCCCAGGCTCTCGGCCGCGCGCGAGACGCTTCGTGCCTCGTGCAGGCGCTGGAAGAGCCGCAGCAGGTTCAGGTCGAGCGCCGAGGGATGCACACGCATGGCGGTCTCGGCGGTCCCTCTCCCGACCTGACGGCCCGGACCGTCGGGTCGACCAGGGGCATCTGATGCATCGGGCGAGTCTGCGGCACCTGGGCCATCTGAGCCATCCAGGGCACACATTCAGCCATTGAATGCGTGGTATTCAAGCCATTCTATTGGCTGATTCGCCGGCGGCGCCGATCATCCGTTACCGCTTCGGAGCCCGGCATGTCCCTCGCGACCCCGTCCCCCTGCACCCCCGAGGCCGCGTGGCCCGGCGAGGGCACCCACCGCATCCCGTTTTCCGTCTACACGCAGGACGAGTTGCATCGGCGCGAGCTCGAACGGTTCTTCTACCGCGGCCACTGGTGCTACATCGGCCTGGAGGCCGAGGTGCCGAACCCGGGCGACTTCAAGCGCACGGTGATCGGCGAGCGTTCCGTCATCCTCACACGCGGCGTCGATGGCGCACTGCACGTCGTCGAGAACGTCTGCGCGCATCGCGGCATGCAGTTCTGCCGCGAGCGGCACGGCAACCGCAAGGAGTTCGTCTGCCCCTACCACCAGTGGAGCTACACGCTGGCGGGCGACCTGCAGGGCGTCCCCTTCCGCCGCGGCGTGCGCGTCATGACCGAGCAGGGCCCGCGCGTCAACGGCGGCATGCCGGCCGACTTCGACCCCAAGCAGCAGGGCCTGACGAAGCTGAGGGTGGCCACGCGCGGCGGCGTCGTCTTCGCGAGCTTCGATGCCGACGTCGAGCCCTTCGAGGACTACCTCGGCCCGGCCATCCTCGGCTGGTTCGACCGCCTCTTCAACGGCCGCAAGCTCAAGATCCTCGGCTACAACCGCCAGCGCATCCCGGGCAACTGGAAGCTGATGCAGGAGAACATCAAGGACCCCTACCACCCGGGCCTGCTGCACACCTGGTTCGTCACCTTCGGCCTCTGGCGCGCCGACAACGAGGCGAAGCTGCAGATGGACGCCAAGCACCGCCACGCGGCGATGATCTCGACACGTGGCAACGCCAAGGCGGCCAACGAGGTCTCGCAGGGCGTGACGAGCTTCAAGGCCGACATGAAGCTGCACGACCCGAGCTTCCTCGACATCGTGCCCGAGCCCTGGTGGGACGGGCCGACGGCAGTGATGACGACGATTTTCCCCAGCGTCATCCTGCAGCAGCAGGTGAACAGCGTCAGCACGCGCCACATCCAGCCCGACGGCCACGGCGCCTTCAACTTCGAGTGGACGCACTTCGGCTTCGAGGACGACGACGTGGCAATGACCGCGCGGCGGCTCAAGCAGGCCAACCTCTTCGGCCCGGCGGGCTTCGTCTCGGCCGACGACGGCGAGGTGATCGAGCTCTCGCAGGCTGGTTTCGAGAGCAAGCCGGCGCACCGGGCACTGGCCGAGCTCGGTGGCCGCGAGGTGGGCGACACCGACCACATGGTGACCGAGACGCTCATTCGCGGCATGTATCGCTACTGGCGCGAGGTGATGGAGCGGCCCGAGGTGAAGGCCGCGGAGCGACCCGAATGAGCGCGCGCACCGAACACCTGCTGGGGCTGGTGGCGCTGCACGCCGACTACGCCGCCGCCGTGGACAGCGGCGACTGGGACCGCTGGTGCGCGCTCTTCACCGACGATTGCGTCTACCGCCTCGTGCCGCGCGAAAACCACGAGCGCGGATTCCCGCTCGCCACCCTCTCCTTCACGAGCAAGGGCATGCTGAAGGATCGTGGCTACGCGATCCGTGAGACGCTGTTCCACGACCCCTACTACCAGCGGCACGTGATCGGCCCGCCGCGCCTGCTGGCCGAGGAGCCGGGCGTGCTGCGCGCCGAGACGAACTACGCCGTCTTCCGCACCAAGCTCAACGGCGCGAGCACCGTGTTCAACGTCGGCCGCTATCTCGACACCGTGGTCGCCACCGATGCCGGGCTGCGCTTTGCCGAGAAGCTGGTGATCTACGACAGCGAGATGATCCCGAACTCGATCATCTACCCCATCTGAGCCGCGGAGCGACGACATGAGCATCGAGTGGAGCAATGCCGCCGCGGCGGAAGACGTGTGGGACGGCGCCGGCATCGAGACGCAGGCCGGCGAGCGCACCGTGGCGCTGTTCCGCTCGGGCGGGCAGGTGTTTGCCACGGACCCGCTGTGCACGCACGGCAACGCCCGGCTGTGCGACGGCTTCGTCGAAGGCACGAGCGTCGAGTGCCCGCTGCACCAGGGGCGGTTCGATCTCGCCGACGGACGGCCGTTGTGCGAGCCGGTGACCGAGGCGCTGCGCACGTACCCCGTGCGCATCGAAGGCGGGCGCGTCTGGGTGGCGCTCGGCTGATACGCGTGTGCGTTCAATGACATCGGAGAAGCGACTTCGCCGGTGTGGGCTGCGTTTGTGATCGCGCGCCGACGGTCGTGGCGCGCCAAGGACACCGGGGGGTCGGCTGCGCGAATGTCCTCTTCCGGGGGCCTGGCTTCGCAAGGCACTCGGATGCCCCCTTGATTTCGCTGCGCCGACCCCCCGGCGTCCTCGGCGGGAACCGGCGGTGGTCTTGCACGACGAAGTCCACCAACGGTTCAGGGTCGGGACGATGGGGTGCCCTGCGCAGCGAAATCAAGGGGGCATCCGGGGGACCAGCGAAGCTGGGCCGCCGAACAGCCAGGGCCTGGCCGGATCCGAGACCCGCCGCACGAAGGCCCCCCAAGGCCTCGGCGATGCGCGCCTGCAGCCCCGCCGGCCCCCACTCCGCACGAACGCGGCGTGGGCCGGCGAGGTGCGGCCAAGCGTCGCCACCGCGTCGCCACGCCGCGCCAGGCAAGAGGCGGTGGCGTAGGCCGTCTTGCTCGAGGCGCTGGACAGCAACACCTGCCGCGCGCCGAAGTTGCCGCTGTCGTGCAGGAAGTCGTCGATCAGGAAGGCGGTGGTGAACAGCGGCTGCAGCAGCGCCTGCTCGGCCTCGCGCGCGGCGTCGTAGCCGGGGTCGGCGGCACAGCGCCGTGCCAGCACAGCGCCGACGCCGACCGGGCTGCGGCCTTGGCCTTGGCGTTGCTTGTGGCGGTCCTATGGCCTTCCCGCCATCGTCCTGTGGCCGTCTTGTGGCCGTCCTGGGCTCGTCAGTGGGCGCTCCGGCGCGGCAACGTGGCGGCCTGCTCGCCCAGGTCCCACCACAGGCCCGTCATGATCTGCAGCGCCTCGCGCGCCACCGGCGCGAGCAGGTGCTCGTCGGGCGCATGCTGCGCGCAGGCCGGGTAGCTGTGCGGCACCCACACCGTGGGCAGGCCGAGGATGTCGGCGAACACGTCGTTGGGCAACGAGCCGCCGAGGTTGGGCAGCAGCACCGGCGGCGCCCCCGTCGTGCGCTCGATGCTCGCCTGCGCGAAGCGCACCCAGGCGTTGTCGGGGTCCAGGCGCGTCGCGGCCATCGTCACCACCTCGCCCACCTCGATGTCGCCGAAGCCGTGTGCCGCCAGGTGGGCCTTGACCACTTCGCGCAGGCGCGAGACGTCGGTGCCGACGACGTAACGCATGTGCATCATCGCCTTCGCGTTCGCCGGGATGGCATTGATTGGATAGTCGGGGTTGCCGGTGCGGTAGGCCAGCACCTCCAGCGTGTTCCAGGCGATCACGCGCTCGCTCGGCGTGAGGCCGGGCTCGCCCCAATCGCGGTCGATGGCCGGGTCGCCCGGCTCGCCGCCAAACTCCACGCCGGCCAGCGCCGCGCGCACGTTGGCCGGGATCGGCGGCGGCCTGAGCGCCGGCACGAGGATGCGGCCGCGCCCGTCGACTAGGCAGGCGATGGCATTGGCGAGCACGGTGCCCGGGTTGCGCAGCAGCCCGCCCCAGTTGCCCGAGTGGTGCGCGCCCTTGCGCAGCTCGAGCGAGAGGTCGAAGTTGGCCACGCCGCGCGTACCGAGGAAGAGCGTCGGCCGGTGGCGCGTGAGGCGCGGCCCGTCGCTGGCGATCAGGGCATCGGCTTGCAGCGCCTCGCGCTCGCGCGCGCAGATGGCGGCCAGCCCGGGCGAGCCGGTCTCTTCGCCCGTCTCGACGAGGACCTTGACGTTGAAGCCGAGGCGACCACCGCGCGCCGCAAGCGCCTGCGCCAGCGCGGCGATGTTGATGCTGTGCTGGCCCTTGTTGTCGGCGGTGCCGCGACCATAGAGGCGCTCACCGTCGGCCGCCAGCACCCACGGGCCCTGGCCCCGCGTCCAGCTCTTGTCCTGGCCACGGATCACGTCACCGTGGCCGTACATGAAAACCGTCGGCAGGTCGTCCGACTCGTGCCGCGTGGCAATCAGGAACGGCCCGAACGCCGGCTCGGGGTTGGCGTGGAGGCGGAACTCGAAGCCGAGCACCGCCAGCGAGGGGCCGATTTCGTCCGCGAGGTAGCTGTGCAGCGCGGGGCCCGAGGCCGGATCCTGGCTCTCGGTGCGGATGGCAACGCGGCGCGCAAGGTCGCGCGCGAAGTCGCCGCGGTCGAAATGCGCCGCGGCCGCAGCGAGGGCGTCGCTGCGGCTCATGGCAGGGCCGCGCTCGGCATCACACGGCGCCGGCCCATCACGCCGACTTGCCGACGAGGGTGAAGTGCTCCACCACCGGCGGCTGCGCGAAGAACGGCCCGACAATGGCGCGCCACTCGGCGAACAGCGGCCCGCCACGAAAGTGCACCGTGTGGTCCTCCAGCGTCTCCCAGAAGATCTGCAGGATGTAGCGCTCGGGGCTCTCGACGCCACGATTGACCTTCCAGCCCTGCATGCCGCGGGCGCGCGCGATGACGGTGCCGACGCCACGCTGGATGGCCTCTTCGAAGGCGGCCTGCTGGCCGGGATGGATGCGGATGTCGGCGACTTCGAGGATCACGGCGGTGGCTCCCGGTGGGTGGGAGCGCAGTCTACGGCGCCGACCCGCCTTCGCGCTGCGCGGCGCCGCCGCCGCAGCCGCAGCCGCAGCCGCCGCTTAGCATGCACCCATGTTGCTTGCCCGGGCCGACGCCCGCCAGCGCCGTATCGGCATCGCGCTGGTCTCGCTGGCCACGCTGTGCTTTGCCGCGCTCGACGCCTGCGCCAAGTGGCTGGTGCAGTCCTTGCCCGTGGCCGAGGTGGTGTGGCTGCGCTTCGCGGCCCACACCGTGCTGATGGCAGCCATCCTCGCGCCGACGCGGCGTGCTGCACTCCTGCGCGTGGCCAGTTGGCGGCTGCAGGGCCTGCGTGCGCTGATGATGGTGACGATGACGGCGCTCAACTTCGCGGCGCTGCGTTTCCTGCAGCTGGCCGAGACCGCGGCGATCCAGTTCTCGGTGCCGATCCTCATCGCCGTCATCTCGGCGGTGTTCATGCACGAGCGGCTCGACGCGCGGCGCTGGCTGGCCATCGGTGTGGGCTTCGCCGGTGTGCTGCTCATCGTGCGGCCGGGCAGCCAGGGCTTCCATCCGGCCATCGGGTTGTCGCTGCTCAATGCGGTGCTCTATGCCTGCTTCAACCTGCTCACCCGGCGCATGGCGGCGAGCGAGACGCCGGAGTCGATGATGTGGCTGTCGGCGCTCGGCGCGGCGGTGGCCATCGCGCCGTTCGCGTTTGCGCAGTGGCAGTGGCCCTCGGGCTGGCTGACATGGGTCGTCATTGCCGCCTGCGGGCTGACCGGCGGCCTGGGGCACCTGTGCGTGGCGCGCGCGCACCGGCACGCGTCGGCCGCCGTGCTGGGCCCGTTCATCTACCAGCAGATCCTGTACATGAGCTTCTGGGGCTGGCTGATCTTCGACCAGGTGCCCGACGGACTCGTCGTCACCGGCGCCGCCGTCGTCGTGGCCAGTGGGCTGTACCTGCTGTGGCTGGAGATGAGACGCCGCTGATACCACTTCGCGATCGATCGATCAGAGCCGATCGATCAGAAGCGGTCCGCGTGGATCGCACTCCGACGAACGGCGGCGGGATCGGGCCGACGGGGTGCCCTGCTTCGCGAATGTCCTCTTCTGGCGGCCCAGCTTCGCTGGTCCCCCAGATGCCCCCTTGATTTCGCTGCGCAGGGCACCCCATCGGCCCGATTCGGCACCCGCTGTGGTCACCATCGAAGACAAACGCTGATGCCCGCCAAGGACGCCGGGTCATCGGCTCAGCGAGGTAAAGGGGGGGGCATTCGGGGGCCCAGCGAAGCTGGGCCGCCGAAAGAGGACACGAGCAGAGCCGATGACCCGGCGTCCTTGGCGCGCCACGACTGTCGGCGCGCGATCACGAGCCCAGCCCAAAGCCCGCGAAGTCGCTTTGCTTGTGTCGTTGAACGCAAACGCGCATGAGACGCCTGGTCGGCATGCGGTCCCGGCGGACATGGCACGTGCCGCCTCACGACATCACGTGCGGCATGACGCGTGCGATACGGCACGGCGCACCGGCCCTTCGGGTGGCTCGGGTCAGCGGTCCCTGGCCTCAAGTTGTGGGCCAGTCACCCGAAAACTCGATGGACGAGTGGCCCTTCGCGGCCCTCCGCTGCCATCGGAGCCCGCATACCATGTTCAACATTCGCAGCACCCCGGCGCGCCAGGTCGAAAGCCGCACGGCGGAAGCGACCATCGGCCTCGACGACCTGCGCGTGGGCATGTTCGTCCACCTTGACGGGGGCTGGCTCTCGCACCCCTTCGCACGATCGAGCTTCCGCATTGCCAACGTGCAGCAGATCGCGACGCTGCGCGGCCTGAAGCTTTCCCACGTCCGCTGGAGCCCGGAGCTGAGTGATCCGGCGGCGTTGGCTGGCGGTTCCCTGCCGCCTGGAACGAACGGGCCCGGCGCGGACAGTACCGTCGTTGCCGAGGGCGCAGAGGCCGGAGCAGTCCAGGCGGTCGGCGCGGAGGCGCGGAGCGAGGCGGCGGGTGCCCACGGCAGCATCGAGGGCCTCGCCCGCGGCGACGCCACGGTCGCAGGCGCCACGGACGCAGGCGCCAATGCCGCAGACGACCGGACCGACCGCACCGGCCCCGTCGAGACCACCGGCGACGCGCTTGCCGCGGCACGCGGCGCGAGCGGTGCTGCCGGCAAGCCGGGTGCCGCGCGT
>JALHOU010000087.1 GCA_022842825.1 Rubrivivax sp. | reverse complement strand
CCGGGCGCGGGCCGCGTCACCGGCCGCGGCCGCCGTTGGCCCGCCGCGGCAGAGCCGGCCCTGCTGGCCGCGCTGGGAGCGATCCAGACTTTCGCCTTCGTCCGCACGGCGTGGTGGCCGCTGCCTCTGCTGGCTGCGGCAGTGCTGGCAGCCTGCCTGTGGCGAACGCGGCCATCCCGCGCGTTCCTCCTCGGCTGGAGCTTTGGCACCGGCTGGCTGCTGGCCGGCGTCTGGTGGCTCTTCATCAGCATGCACCGCTATGGCGGCCTGCCCGCACCATTGGCCGCGGTGGCGGTGCTGGCGCTGGCTTCGCTGCTGTCGCTCTACCTGGGCGCTGCTGCGGCGGCGTTCGCGCGGTGGCGGGCGGGTGCGCCTGGCCTGGATGCGCTGCTCTTCTCGGCCCTGTGGCTGCTGGCCGAACTGGCGCGCGGCGTCGTGTTCACGGGCTTCCCCTGGGTGGCCTCCGGGTACGCCCAGGTCGACGCCCCGCTCGCGGCACTCGCGCCCTGGGCCGGCGTCTACGGCGTCGGTGCTGCCGGAGCCGGCCTCGCTGCGTGGCTGGCGCTCGGTGCGTCGGCGCGCCAATGGAGACCTGTGGCCGCTGTGGCTGTCTTGCTGGCGCTGCTTTCGTTCCTGCCGGTGCCCACCTTCACGCGGGCAGCCGGCGATCTCACCGTAGCCCTGGTGCAGACGAACGTACCGCAGGACGAGAAGTTCGATGCCGAGCGCCTGCCGCAGACGCTGGCAGCGGTACAGAAGGCGTTGTTCACGGCGCGGGGCGATCTGGTGGTGGTGCCGGAGACGGCCGTGCCGCTGCTGCCCGGGCAGCTGCAGGACTTCGTGCCCGGCTTCTGGCAAGGCCTGCTCGACCACTTTTCGGCCGGTGGTGCCGGGGCCGGTCGCGCGGCGCTGGTCGGCCTGCCGATGGGCGACTTCGATCGGGGCTACACGAACTCCGTGGTCGGCCTCCCGGCGCCGCCGGTGGCACCGGGCGACCCGGCCAACCCAGCAGTGCCGCTGGGCAGAACCCACACCGAGCCTTACCGCTACGACAAGGCCCACCTCGTGCCTTTCGGCGAGTTCATCCCCTACGGCTTTCGCTGGTTCACGGAGTTGATGAACATCCCCCTCGGGGACTTCACCCGCGGCCGGCCAGACCCGCCGCCGTTCCGGGCCGCGGGCCAGCGCATCGCGCCCAACATCTGCTACGAGGATCTATTCGGCGAAGAACTGGCACGTCGCTTCGTGGGCGGTGCCGCCACGGCGCCGACGCTGATGGCCAACCTCAGCAACATCGCCTGGTTCGGGCCGACGATCGCGGTGGACCAGCACCTGCACATCTCGCGCCTGCGCACCCTGGAGTTCCAGGTGCCGATGGTGCGCGCCACGAACACTGGCGCCACCGCGGCCATCACGCACGAGGCGCTCGTGGCGGCGATGGTGGTGCCGCATACGCGCGGCACGCTCGTGGCCAAGGTGCAGGGACGCGAGGGCGTGACGCCCTATGCGTGGTGGGCCGGCCGCTACGGCCTGGCGCCGCTGGCCCTGGTCGCGGCGGCCGTGAGCGCCACGTTCATGCTGCGTGCCCGCCGCCGCCGTGGCGAGAGCGCATCTGCCGATTGACGCGCCACCCGAGTGGCCAAGCGAGTCGCCAACCAGTTCGCGCTAACCTACCCGCGCCCGCATCTGCGCCCCATCCGCACCAGGCGGCCCGGCCGCGCCTCGCTGAGCGCGCCCTCGCGCAACACGGCCTGCCCGGCCACCCAGGTGCCCACGTAGCCTTCACCCACCTGCAGGAAGCGCCTGCCGCCCGCCGGCAGGTCGCGCACCAGGCGAGGCGTGCCCCCGGCCAGCCGGGCCGGGTCGATGACGTTCAGGTCGGCGCGTTGGCCCGCCTCGATGCGACCGCGGTCGGCCAAGCCCATGAACTGCGCATTGCGTGAAGTCAGCATCTGCACCGCCGCCGGCAGCGATAGCCGGCCGGTGGCGCGATCACGCACCCAGTGCGTGAGCAGGAAAGTGGTGCAGCTCGCATCGCAGATCGTGCCCACGTGCGCGCCGGCGTCCGAGAGGCCGAACAGCGCGCGCGGGTGCCCGAGCATCTGGCGTACCACCTCGAGCGTGCCCTCGTTGTAGTTGAAGATGGGGAAGTAGATGAGCTGGCTGCCGTCGCCTGCGCTCAGGTGGTCGTACAGCACCTCGAGGACCTGCAGCCCCCGTTGCTTCGCCATCGCCCCGAAGCTGTGGGCGAGCGACGGCTCGTAGTTCGGCCGTTCGCTGCCGGCGCCGAGCGGAAACATCCGCCAGGCGATCATCTCGATGCGCGCCAGCAGCAGGTCCACCAGTGGTGGCACCGAGCTGCCGTCGCCCGACAGCTGCTCGCTCTTCTCGGCCAGGACGCGCGCCCGCCGCGCCGGCTCGCGCAGCGCCGCCGCACGCTCGGCCAGCGGCAGCTGCGCCACTTCCTTGTAGCCCGGGAAGCCCATGAAGATGTGCGTCGCCGCGTCGAGCCCGCTGATGACGCCGATGCCGCGCGGCGCCGTCTGCAGGAAGAGCGGCAGGCCCTGCGCCGCGGCCGCGTCGACACGCTCGCGCATGCGCTTCCACTGCTCGCCGCCGGGGTCGCGCTGCATCCAGCTCATCGAGAGCGGCCGACCGGCGGCGCGGGCCAGCGTCTCGACGAGGTCGAACTCGGCGTCGAAGCCGTCGGGGCCGCGCAGCACGTCGAAGTCGTTGACCATCTGCACGACGCCGTGCCCGAGGCCGCGGAAGGCCTCGCCGAGGCCGACGAGCTCGGCCTCGCTCGCCTCCGAGGCGGGCGTGGCCGTGCCGCGCGAAGTGCGGTGGTTGTCGGTGCGGCCACTGGAGAAGCCGGCGGCGCCGGCTTCGAGCGCCTCGCGCAGCAACGTGCGCATGGCCGCGATGTCCGCTTCCGTGGCCGGTTCCTGCGCCAGCGCCCGATCCTGCATCACCGCCATGCGCAGCGGGTCGTGCGGCACCTGCACGAGGAAGTCGAGGGTGTGCGGCATCGCGTCCAGCGCGTCCATGTACTGCGGGAAGCTCTGCCAGTTGAACTTCACGCCCTCGAGCAGCGCCACGCCGGGGATGTCTTCCACGCCTTCCATGAGCGCGATGAGCTCGGCCTCGCGGCCCGGCACGTGGGGCGCGAAGCCGACGCCGCAGTTGCCCATCACCACCGTCGTCACGCCGTGGTGGACGCTGGGGCTGAAGGTCTCGTCCCAGCTCGCCTGGCCGTCGTAGTGGGTGTGGATGTCGACGAAGCCGGGCGTCACCCAGGCGCCGTCGGCACGGATGCGCTCGCGCGCGGCGTCGGTGATGCGGCCCTCGCGCCGCACCTCGACGATGCGGCCGCCCAACACGGCCACGTCGGCGGTGAAGGGTTCGGCACCGGTGCCGTCGACGACGGTACCGCCTTCAAAGACCCGATCGAGCATCCTTGCGTCTCCAGGCAGAAGCCAGCGTCAGGCCGGACACGATGTGCCACATGCCCCACAGGCTGGCGATGATGACCATGCCGAGGTCGGCGTTGAACTGCACCGCGATGATGCCCAGCGCCAGCCCCGAGTTCTGCATGCCGCCTTCGATGACGACGGCGCGGCGGTCGCGTTCGCTCAGGCGGAAGGCGAGCGCGGCGAGGAAGCCGAGCGCCAGCCCGGCGGCGTTGTGCGCGATGACGAGCCCGATCTGCGGCAGCAGCTGCACGTCGAGCAGATGCCGCTCGCGCACCAGCCCGAGTGCGATGAAGGCAAAAAGCGCGAAGAGGCTGAAGCGGCCGAGCGGCCTGCGCAGCTTCTTCGTGGATTCGGGCCAGCGGTGGTTGGCGGAGAGACCCAGCGTCATCGGCACCGCCAGCAGCACGAGCAGGCTCCACCAGATGGCCGAGGCGTCGATGTCGAGTGTGCGCAGCCAAGCGGCAGTGGCCGGGTTGCTCGCCATCATCCAGGTGAAGTTGAACGGCGTGAGCACCAGCGCCAGCAGCCCCGCCACGGCCGAGATGCTGATCGACAGCGCCGTGTTGCCGCGCCCGTAGTGGGTGACGTAGTTCGACAGCGAGCCGCCCGGGCAGCACGCGACGAGGATCATCGCCGCCTCGGTGTTGGGCGGCAGGTCCAGCGCCAGCGTCGCGAGCCAGGTGCCCACCGGCAGCAGCACGAACTGCGGCACGAGCCCCCCGATGACGGCGCGCGGCGTCTGCGCCACGCCCTTGAAGTCCTGCACGCGCAGCTCGAGCGCCACCGAGAACACCATCACCATGAGCACGAGGCTCAGCACGAGCTGCTGCGTCGTCATGGACGGCGAGGGTAATGGAGCGGAGGGGGCAACGCCGGCCCGTAAACTCAAGGGTTTACGCCAGCGCCACCGGGCGCTGCCTCCGCCATCTCGCTCGGCCGCCCATGCTGACCTTCCAGCAGATCATCCTCCGCCTCCAGGACTACTGGGACCGCCAGGGTTGCGCCTTGCTGCAGCCCTACGACATGGAGGTGGGCGCCGGGACCAGCCACACCGCCACCTTCCTGCGTGCGCTCGGCCCCGAGCCCTGGAAGGCGGCCTATGTGCAGCCCAGCCGCCGCCCCAAGGACGGCCGCTACGGCAACAACCCCAACCGCCTGCAGCACTATTACCAGTACCAGGTGGTGCTCAAGCCGGCGCCCGCGGACATCCTCGAGCTCTATCTCGGCAGCCTGGAGGCGCTCGGATTCGACTTGAAGGTCAACGACGTGCGCTTCGTCGAGGACGACTGGGAGAACCCGACGCTCGGCGCCTGGGGGCTGGGCTGGGAGGTATGGCTCAATGGCATGGAGGTGACGCAGTTCACCTACTTCCAGCAAGTGGGCGGCATCGATTGCAAGCCGCTCACGGGCGAGATCACCTACGGCCTGGAACGGCTGGCGATGTACCTGCAGGGCGTGGAGAACGTCTACGACCTGACCTGGACCGAGGGCCCGGCCGGCAAGTTGACGTACCGCGACGTCTACCACCAGAACGAGGTGGAGCAGAGCACCTACAACTTCGAGCACAGCGACGTCGAGTTCCTGCTCTCTGCGTTCGGCGCGCACGAGAAGCAAGCCAAGTACCTGATGGAGCAGCGGCTGGCGCTGCCCGCGTACGAGCAGGTGCTCAAGGCGGCGCACACGTTCAACCTGCTCGATGCGCGTGGGGCGATCAGCGTCACCGAGCGCGCCGCGTACATCGGGCGCATCCGCAACCTGGCGCGCGCGGTGGCGCAGAGCTACCTCGACAGCCGTGCGCGGCTGGGCTTTCCGATGGCGCCGCGAGCCTGGGCCGACGAGGTGACGGCGCAGCTGGCGGCAGCGGCCCAGCGTGACCGCAAGTCGGGCATGGCCGGGGAGGCCTTGGCATGACCGCCCGCAACCTGCTGGTCGAACTGCGCGTCGAGGAACTGCCTCCCAAGGCGCTGAAGAGGCTGGGCGAGGCCTTCGGGCACGGCCTGCTCGCCTCGCTGAAGGCGCAGGGGCTCGCCACCGGGACCTCGGTGCTGACGACCTTTGCCACGCCGCGCCGGCTGGCGGCGCATGTGAGTCATGTGCTGCTGGCGGCGCCGGACAAGCCGGTCTCGCACAAGCTGATGCCGGCCACGGTGGCACTCGACGCGAGCGGCAAGCCGACGCCGGCTCTCATCAAGAAGCTGGCGACGCTGGGCGTCGACGTCGCGGCCGAAGCGGACGTGTTGTCGCGGCTGGCGCGCCGTGCCGACGGCAAGGCCGAGGCGCTGTTTCTCGATGCGGTGCAGGCGGGGGCACCACTCGCCGCGGGGCTGCAGAAGGCGCTCGACGAGACGCTGGCGCGCCTGCCCATCCCGAAGGTCATGCAATACCAGTTGGCCGACGGTTGGCAAAGCGTGAGCTTCGTACGCCCGGCGCACGGCATCGTCGCGCTGCACGGCGCCGAGGTGGTGCCGGTCTCGGCGCTCGGGCTCACCGCAGGCCGCCAGACCCAGGGCCACCGTTTCGAGGCGGCGATGGACCCGGTGGTACTGCAGGACGCTGACCACTACGCGCGCCAGCTCGACGAGCAGGGTGGCGTCATCGCCGGTTTCGAGGCGCGCCGTGCCGAGCTGCTGCGCCAACTGCACGCCGCCGCCGCGCGCGAAGGGCTCAAGCCTATCGAGGACGATGCCCTGCTCGACGAGGTCACGGCGCTGGTCGAGAAGCCGAACGTACTCACCTGCCGCTTCGAGCGCGAGTACCTCGCCGTGCCGCCGGAGTGCCTCATCCTGACGATGAAGGCGAACCAGAAGTACTTCCCCCTGCTCGATGCCGAGAGCCGCCTGACCGAGCGCTTCCTCGTCGTCAGCAACATCCGGCCGGCCGATGCCAGCCGGGTCGTGCAGGGCAACGAGCGTGTCGTGCGGCCGCGCCTGGCCGACGCGAAGTTCTTCTTCGACCAGGACCGCAAACGGACGCTCGCCTCGCGCGTGCCGGGGCTGGCGCGCGTCGTCTACCACGGCAAGCTCGGCACCCAGGGCGAGCGCGTCGAGCGCGTGCGCCAGATCGCGCGACACATCGGCGAGCTGCTCGGTGGCGAGCGCGGCGGCCTCGCGCTGGCCGACCTCGCCGACGAAGCGGCCACGCTGGCCAAGGCCGACCTGCTCACCGACATGGTGGGCGAGTTCCCGGAGCTGCAGGGCATCATGGGCGCCTACTACGCGCGCCACGACGGTCACCGCGAGGCCATCGCCGAGGCCATCGAGGACCACTACAAGCCGCGCTTCGCCGGCGACACGCTGCCGCGCGGCGAGGTCGGCCTCGCGCTGGCGCTGGCCGACAAGCTGGAGACGCTGGCCGGCCTGTTCGGCATCGGCCAGCTGCCTACCGGCGACAAGGACCCGTTCGGGCTGCGCCGGCACGCGCTGGGCGTCATCCGCATGCTCATCGAGCGCGACCTGCCGCTCGCGGTGCCGCAGCTCGTGGCCCTCGCCTTCCAGGCCTTCCCGGCCACGCACGGACAGGCCCAGGCCGAGGTGCAGCACTTCATCGTCGAGCGCCTGGTTGGCGCGCTGCGCGAGCAGGGCTACTCGGCGCAAGAGGTGGACGCCGTGGTGGCGCTGCGCCCCGAGCGCTGGGGCGAGCTGCCGCGCCGGCTGGCGGCGGTGCGCGCCTTCGCGGCGATGCCGGAGTCGGCCTCGCTGGCGGCGGCCAACAAGCGCGTGGGCAATATCCTGCGCAAGAGCGACGGCGGCGACGACGCGGCGGCGGTGCAGCGGCCGGTCGATGCCGCGCTGCTGCTCGAGCCGGCCGAGCGTGAACTGCACGCCGCGTTGGACGCGGTCGTGCCGCGTGCCGAGCGAGCCTTCGCGGCCGGCGACCTGGCCGGATCGCTGCGCGAGCTCGCCGCGCTGAAGGCGCCGGTGGATGCCTTCTTCGACAAGGTGATGGTGAACGCCGAAGACCCGGCGCTGCGCCGCAACCGCCTCGCGCTGCTGGCCATGTTGCACCACGTGATGAACCGCGTGGCCGACCTGTCGCGGCTGGTGACCTGAGCGGCAAGCCGGGGCGACTTGTTCGAGCACCGCATGCGCTGAAGCCGAGTCCATCCCAAGGGGCGCTGCATGTACACCACCAAGCTCATCATCTTCGGCCGCGACGGCATCCTCAACAAGTACCGCGAGGACCACGTCAAGGCGCCGGCCGAGTGGGTACCGATTCCGGGCGCGCTGGAGGCGGTGGCGCGCCTGAACCACGCCGGCTGGCACGCTGTGGTGGCCACCAACCAGGCCGGCATCGGCCGCGGCCTCATCGACATGGCCTCGATCAACGCGATCCATGCGCACATGAACCTGATGCTGCTCGCGCAGGGCGGCCGGCTCGACGCGGTGTTCTTCTGCCCCCACACGCCCGAAGACGGATGCAGCTGCCGCAAGCCGCTGCCGGGCATGATGCGCGACATCGGCCAGCGCTACGGCGTCGATCTGCAGCACGTGCCGATGGTCTGCGACACGCTGCGCGACCTGCAGGCCGCGCTGGCCGCCGGCTGCGAGCCGCACCTGGTGCGAAGCGGCCGCGCGGCCGGCCTCACGGCCGAGCAGTTGCAGCAGATGCTGGACAAGGTGCCGGGCACGACGGTGCATGCCGACCTCGGCGCCTTCGCCGAGTTCCTGCTGCGGCGCGACCACGTCGACCTCTCCACGCTGGGGAGCCTGGCCTGATGGGCGGCGGCTCGGCGCTGGCGGCGCTGCGCTCGCTGCTGTTCGTGTTGTGGATGGCCGCCACCGTGGTGCCCTGGGCGCTGGCGGTGCTCGTGATGTCGCTCTTCGCCAGCAGCACCACCCTGTACTGGGCCTGCGCCGGCTGGCTGCGCGTGGCCATCTGGGGGTGCCGCGTCATCTGCGGCGTACGGGCGCGCGTGGCGGGCATGGAGAACGTGCCCACCGCCGCCGACGCGAAAGGCGCCGTGCTGCTGGCGCCTAAGCACCAGAGCACTTGGGAGACCTTCGCGCTGCCCACGCTGATGCCGCACCCGCTGGCCTACGTCTTCAAGCGCGAGCTGCTCTACATCCCGTTCTTCGGCTGGGCGATGGCGCGCATGGACATGATCCACATCGACCGCAGCAAGCGCGCCGAGGCGTGGAACAAGGTGGCCGAGCAGGGACGTCGCCTCTTCTCCGAAGGCGTGTGGGTGATCATGTTCCCCGAAGGCACGCGCACGCCACGCGGCAGCCAGGGCACCTACAAGACCGGCGCCTCGCGGTTGGCCGTGGCCACGGGCGTGCCGGTGGTGCCGATCGCCGTCACTTCGGCGCGCTGCTGGCCGCGCAAGAGCTTTCTCGTCAGGCCGGGCGTCATCGATGTCTCGATCGGCCCGCCAATCGCCAGTGCCGGGCGCGACCCCGAACAGGTGATGCGCGAGGTCGAAGCCTGGATCGAGGCCGAGATGCGCCGTCTCGACCCCCAGGCCTACGGGCCGGCCCCGGTGCGTGTTTGAGCGCGGTGCCTACAATGGATGCTCATGCCGAGCGCCAAGGCGCCCAGAACGCCGAATTCGCCGCCGATCCAGCTGTCGCTGTTCGACACCGTGCCTGAAGGCGAGGCGGCGGACGCCGCGCCGCCGGTGCACTGGCCGCGCGAGGGGCCGCCGGCGATGCAAAGGGCACCGATGCCCGTGCCTGTGCAGGGGTGGTCGCGGGCGCCGGCGCCGATGCCGCCGCAGCACCGGCACCCGCAGGCCGCGCGCGAGATCCGCCTCGGCGAGCACTCGGTGGCCTACGCCTTCCGGCGCGGGCGCCGCCGCACCATCGGCTTCGTCGTCGGCCCCGAGGGGCTGACCGTGAGCGCGCCGCGCTGGGTCGGCCTGGGCGAAGTCGAGGCGGCGCTGCGCGAGAAGGGGCACTGGATCCTGCGCAAGCTGCACGAGCAGCAGGAGCGCACTCGTCGCCTGGAACGCGCCCGCATCGAGTGGCGTGACGGCGCGAGCGTGCCCTTCCTCGGCGAGACGGTGATCCTCGTCATCGACCCGCGCATCACCGGCTCGGTGCTGCGCCAGGCCGAGGCGACGCTGCCGGGCGTGCCGGCATTGACGCTGCACCTGGGCCTGCCGCAGGAGGCCGCGCCCGAGCAGATCCGCGACGCCGTGCAGAGCTGGCTGCAGCGGCAGGCCAAGCGCATCTTCGAGGAGCGCTGTGCCGTCTTCTCCGAGCGCCTGAACGTGCGCATCCGGCGCCTTTCGCTCAGTGCCGCGGCCACGCGCTGGGGCAGTGCCAACGCCGACGGCTCGATCCGGCTGAACTGGCGGCTCGTGCACTTCGCGCTGCCGGTCATCGACTACGTGGTGACGCACGAGCTCGCCCACCTGCGCGAGATGAACCACAGCCCGGCCTTCTGGGAGGTCGTGCGCTCGGCGCTGCCGGGATTCGAGGCCGCGCGCGGGGCACTGCGTACCGAGGTGCTGCCGGCGTTCGAGTGACCTGCCTGGGTGCGCCCACGGCGGCGCAGGCGCGCGGGCCCGCCCTCGCCGGCCTTCCCCACGCTCACCCACCCTCACCCACTTCTGGGGGGGCCGCCCAGCACCGACGGTCCACCATTCGCAGGATGGGCGCTTGGCTGCTGCGGGCGCACACTGCTTCCCAGGCTGTCATTCAATGCACAGGTTTCATCGGGGAAGGTAGGGCCCGGTAGTCCAGGGCCCTCATCAGGTAACGGCAGGAGGTTCGACCCTCCTGCCGTCTTTTTTTCGACGGCCGCCGGTCTGGCCGCGTGGCAGTGCGCGTGGCTATATTCGGCGCCGCCATGCCCTCGCGCACCTTCACCATCGGCGAGCTGGCGTCCGAGTTCGACGTCACCGCACGCGCCATCCGCTTCTACGAGGACGTGGGCCTGCTGACGCCGGCGCGCGCCGGACGCAACCGCGTCTATTCGCACCGTGACCGCACGCGCCTGAAGCTGACGTTGCGCGGCAAGCGCCTGGGTTTGACGCTGTCGGAGATCAAGCAGCTGGTCGACCTTTACGAGGCCGGCACCGACCAGGCACCGCAGCTGCGCGCCTTTCTCGACGTGCTGGCTGCGCACCGGCAGGCGCTCGAACAGCAGCGCGAGGACATCGAGATCACGCTGGCCGAGATCGCGCAGCACGAGGAGCGCTGCCGCAGGCTGCTAGGCCCGCGCCGAAGGCGCTGAGGAGCCCGCGCCGGCGGCGCTGAGGGGCGCCGGCCCGCCTCCACGTCGGGGCGTCGACGCAGGCGCGGGGCCGGGCACTCTCGCAGGCCACGCCGTGCCCGCGCTATGGCCGGGGTGCCTCGCGCGCCACGCTCCCCGGCAGGGCGGCCCGTATGATTGACGCGCACGTCAATTCACCCCACGGAGCCGCCCATGAACCTGCCCGGCCTCGACTTCCAGCTTGGCGAGGACATCGACGCGCTGCGCGACGCGGTGCGTACCTTCGCCGAGGCCGAGATCGCACCCCGCGCGGCCGAAGTGGACCGCAGCGATCGCTTCCCGATGGATCTGTGGCGCAAGATGGGTGAGTTGGGCGTGCTCGGCATCACGGTGCCCGAGGAGTACGGCGGCGCCGGCATGGGCTACCTCGCGCACATGGTGGCGATGGAGGAAATCAGCCGCGGCAGCGCGAGTATCGGCCTCAGCTACGGCGCACACAGCAACCTGTGCGTGAACCAGATCAAACGCAACGGCACGGAGGCGCAGAAGCGCAAGTACTTGCCCAAGCTGATCAGCGGCGAGCATGTCGGCGCGCTGGCGATGAGCGAGCCCGGCGCGGGCAGCGACGTCATCTCCATGAAGCTCAAGGCCGAGTGGAAGGAGCCGAGCGCGGCCGGCGGCGGCTACCATCTGCTCAACGGCACCAAGATGTGGATCACCAACGGCCCCGATGCCGACACGATGGTGGTCTACGCCAAGAGCGAGCCCGAGCTCGGCGCCAGGGGCGTCACGGCCTTCCTCGTCGAGAAGGGCATGAAGGGTTTCTCCACCGCGCAGAAGCTCGACAAGCTCGGCATGCGCGGCAGCCACACCGGCGAGATGGTGTTCCACAACGTCGAGGTGCCGGCGGCCAACGTGCTGGGCGCCGTCAACGGCGGCGCCAAGGTGCTGATGAGCGGCCTGGACTACGAGCGCGCCGTGCTGGCTGCCGGGCCCATCGGCATCATGCAGGCGGTGATGGACAACGTGGTGCCCTATGTGCACGAGCGCAAGCAGTTCGGGCAGAGCATCGGCGAGTTCCAGCTCGTGCAGGGCAAGCTCGCCGACATGTACACCGTGCTGCAAGCCGGCCGCGCCTTCTGCTACACGATCGGCAAGAACCTCGACAAGCTGGGCGCCGAGCATGTGCGCCAGGTGCGCAAGGACTGCGCCAGCGTGATCCTCTGGTGCGCCGAGAAGGCCACCTGGATGGCCGGCGAGGGCATCCAGATCTTCGGCGGCAACGGCTACATCAACGACTACCCACTCGGTCGGCTGTGGCGCGACGCCAAGCTCTACGAGATCGGTGCCGGCACGAGCGAGATCCGCCGCATGCTCATCGGCCGCGAGCTCTTCGCCGAGACGATGTGAGCCGTTGCCGCGCGCGACCCGTGCCCTGAACCCATGCCTGAACGCCTGAAGCCCTTGCTCGAAGCCAACCGCCAATGGGCGGCGGAGATGGAGCGGAAACGTCCAGGCTTCTTCACGCGCCTGGCGCAGCAGCAGAACCCGCGCTACATGTGGATCGGCTGTGCCGACAGCCGCGTGCCGGCCAACGAGATCACCGGCCTCGACCCGGGTGAGGTCTTTGTGCACCGCAATGTGGCCAATGTGGTGGTGCATTCGGACCTCAATGCGCTCTCGACCATCCAGTTCGCGGTGGAGCACTTGAAGGTCGAGCACATCATCGTCGTCGGCCACTACGGCTGTGCCGGCGTGCGCGCCGCCATGCGCGGCATGCGCATCGGCCTGGCCGACAACTGGCTGCGCCACGTGCAGGACGTGCGCCTGCGCCACCGCAAGCGGCTGGAACACCTGCCGGCGCAGGCGCAGGAGGATGCGCTGTGCGAGATGAACGTCATCGAGCAGGTGGGCAATGTGGCGTTGTCCACCGTGGTGCAGGACTGCTGGGCGCGCGGCCAACCGCTGGCGCTGCACGGCTGGGTCTACGCCGTCACCGACGGGCTGCTCAAGGACCTGGGTGTGACGATGAAGGCGCCCGAGCATGTGATCCCGGTTTTTGGCGCAGCCATCAAGCGATACCCGCGCCCGCCGGCGGCCACCGCCGGCAGCGAAGACGACAGCACTTTCGGCCCCGGCGTCGTGCCGGCCCCTTGAAACCTCATGTTCCCGCAACGCCTCACCGACACGCGGGCCTACGAGATCGCCGTGGCGCTGCGCGACGGCTTCAACCGCCACTACCGCCTGTTTCGCGAAGCCAGTGCCGCGGCCAAGCAGCGCTTCGAACGCGCCGACTGGCACGGCCAGCAGCGCGCCCAGCGCGAGCGCATCGAGTACTACGACAAGCGCGTCAACGAGGCGGTGGAGCGTCTGCGCGCCGAGTTCGCGGTCGACACGCTGGGCATGGACACCTGGCAGCAGGCCAAGCTGCACTACATCGGCCTGCTTACCGACCATCACCAGCCCGAGCTGGCCGAGACCTTCTTCAACTCGGTGACGGCCAAGCTGCTGCACCGCAGCTACTTCAACAACGACTTCATCTTCGTGCGCCCGGCGGTCAGCACCGAGTACATCGAGAACGACGAGCCCGCGAGCAAGCCCACCTACCGCGCCTACTACCCGACACGCGACAACCTGCGCGAGACCTGGCGCCGCATCATCGACAACTTCCAGCTCGACATCGAGTTCGAGGATCTGGAGCGCGACGTCGAGCACGTCACGCAGGCGATGCTGGCCGAGCTCGGTGCCTTCCGCCCGCGAACGAACTTCCAGATCCAGGTCCTGTCCAGTCTCTTCTACCGCAACAAGGGCGCCTACCTCGTCGGCAAGATCATCAACGGCTTCATCGAGACGCCGCTGGCGCTGCCCATCCTGCACAACCCCGACGGCAAGCTCGTCGTCGACGCGGCCCTGTTCGGCGAGGACGAGCTGCTGATGATCTTCAGCTACGCGCGCGCCTACTTCATGGTCGACATGGAGGTGCCAAGCGCCTACGTGCAGTTCCTGAGGAGCCTCATGCCGCGCAAGCCGCGCGCCGAGCTGTACAACGCGCTCGGCCTGCAGAAGCACGGCAAGAACCTCTTCTACCGCGACTTCATGTTCCACCTGCGCCACAGCAGCGACAAGTTCCGCATCGCGCCGGGCATCAAGGGCATGGTGATGCTGGTGTTCGACCTGCCTTCGTTCCCGTACGTGTTCAAGGTCATCAAGGACTTCTACCCGCCGCAGAAGGACACCTCGCGCGAGCAGATCATGGGCAAGTACCTGCTCGTGAAGCAGCACGACCGCGTCGGCCGCATGGCGGACACGCTGGAGTACAGCGCCGTCGCCTTCCCGCGCGCCCGTTTCGAGGAGGAGCTGGTCGCCGAGCTGAAGCACTTCTGCGGCAGCCTGCTCGAGGAGGACGGCGACACCCTCATCATTCGCCACCTCTACATCGAGCGGCGCATGATTCCGCTCAACATCTACCTCCAGGAAGCCAGCCACGAGGGTGTGGAGCACGCCGTCATCGAGTATGGCAACGCCATCAAGGACCTGGTGGCGGCCAACATCTTCCCCGGCGACATGCTGTGGAAGAACTTCGGCGTCACGCGGCACGGCAAGGTGGTCTTCTACGATTACGACGAGATCGAGTACCTCACCGACTGCAACTTCCGCCGCGTGCCCGCCCCCCGCAACGAGGAGGAGGAGATGAGCGGCGAGGTCTGGTACACGGTCAACAAGGGCGACGTGTTCCCCGAGACCTTCGGCCCCTTCCTGCTCGGCAACCCCGAGGTGCGCGAGATCTTCGTGGCCCACCATGCCGACCTGCTCGACGCCGCCTTCTGGCAAGGGCACAAGGAGCGCATCCTTGCCGGTCATGTGCACGACGTGTTCCCGTACGAGCCGACCAAGCGCTTCGCCCTGCGCGGCGGGTCCGGGAAGGTGGTCGCGAAGTGACCTGGCGGGAGGCCTTCGAGCTGGCCAGCTTCGCCGTCACGGTGATCGGCCTGCCGTTCGCCGTCTGGGTGTTCTACATCCAGCAGCGCAAGGAGCGCGAGAACGAGGAAGAGGAGGCGTACCAACACCTGGCCGACGCCTACAACGACTTCCTCAAGGTGGTGCTGGCCAACAGCGACCTGCAGTTGCGCACGAACAGTGCGCTGCCGGACCCCACGTCGGAGCAGAAGGAGCGCATGCTCGTCATCTTCGACATGCTGATCTCCCTCTTCGAACGCGCCTTCCTCGTGGCCTGGAAGCCGCAGATGACGCAAAGCGAGCAGCGGCGCTGGAACAGCTGGGACGACTACATGCGCGAGTGGTGCCGCCGCGACGACTTCGCCAATGCCCTGCCGTTCCTGTTGCGCGGCGAGGACGTTGAGTTCCAGGCCTACATCACGCGGGTGGCCGGCGAGGAGGGCCGCACCGTGTTCATCGCGTCGGCCTGAGGCGGGCACGAGCTTCATGAACCCCCCCTTCATTGATCGATCCGCCAAGGACACCAAGGAGACCACCATGTCCCACGACCCCATCGTCATCGTCTCTGCCGCCCGCACCCCCATCGGCGGCCTGCTCGGCGACTTCGCCGGCCTCGCGGCCTGGGAACTCGGCGCCGTGGCCGTGAAGGCCGCCGTCGAGCGCGCCGGCGTGCCCGGTGACGCCGTCGACGAGGTGCTGCTCGGCAACTGCCTGATGGCCGGCCAGGGCCAGGCGCCGGCTCGCCAGGCGATGCGCAAGGCCGGCCTGCCCGACGGCAGCGGTGCCGTCACGCTCAGCAAGATGTGCGGCAGCGGCATGCGCGCCATGATGTTCGCGCACGACATGCTCGCCGCCGGCAGCGCCGACGTGATGGTGGCCGGTGGCATGGAGAGCATGACCAACGCGCCGCACCTGATGTTCGCGCGCAAGGGCGTGCGCTACGGCCACGCGCAGATCTTCGACCACATGGCGATGGACGGCCTCGAAGATGCCTACGAGCGTGGCAAGGCGATGGGTGTCTTCGCCGAGAGCTGCGCCGCCAAGTACAACTTCACACGCGAGGCGCAGGACCAGTTCGCGATCGCCTCCACCACGCGCGCAAAGAAGGCCAACGAGGACGGCAGCTTCGATTGGGAGATGGCGCCGGTGACGCTGCAGGGCAAGGCGGGCGACACGGTGGTGAAGTTCGACGAGCAGCCGTTCAAGGCCAAGCTGGACAAGATTCCCTCGCTCAAGCCGGCGTTCAAGAAGGACGGCACCATCACCGCGGCCAATGCCAGCAGCATCAGCGATGGCGCTGCGGCGCTGGTGCTGATGCGCGCGAGCACGGCTGCCCAGCGCGGGCTGCAGCCCGCAGCCCGCATCGTGAGCCATGCCGTGCACGCGCAGGCGCCGGAGTGGTTCAGCACCGCGCCGGCAGGTGCCATTGCCAAGGCGCTGAAGAGAGCCGGCTGGCAGCCCGGGCAGGTGGACCTGTGGGAGGTGAACGAGGCTTTCGCTGCCGTCACCATGGCGGCCATGGCCGAATTCAAGCTGCCGCACGAGATCGTCAATGTGCATGGCGGTGCCTGCGCGCTCGGCCACCCCATCGGCGCCAGCGGCGCGCGCATCGTCGTCACGCTGCTGGGAGCCTTGAGGAAGCGCGGGTTGAAGCGCGGCATGGCGGCGCTGTGCATCGGCGGCGGTGAGGCCACGGCGCTGGCGGTGGAGATGCTTTGATGCCGACGGCCAGCCCCTTGCTGTGGGCACTGGGCCTGGCGGGACCGCAGGAGTTGCTGCTGTTCATGGCGGCGGTGTTCGTGCTCAACGCAACGCCGGGCGTGGACCTGCTGCTCACCGTGTCGCGCACGCTCCAGGGCGGCCCGCGCGCCGGCGCGGCCGCGGCGCTGGGCGTGAGCGCGGGCTGCGTTGTGCATGCGCTGGCCGCCGCCTTCGGGCTCGCGGCGCTGCTGGCGGTGTCGTCGGCGGCCTTTGCCGCCATCAAGTGGCTGGGTGCCGCCTACCTGCTGTGGCTCGCGTGGGGCATGGCGCGTACGGCGTGGCGGGGCGCCGACGCGGCGGCCCGGCCGGCCGAAGCACGGGTCGTCAGCGTTTGGGCCGACTTCCGCACCGGCCTCGTGACGAACGTGCTCAATCCCAAGGTGGCGCTGTTCTTCCTCGCCTTCCTGCCGCAGTTCATCCATGCCGCGACGCCGGACAAGACTCTCGCCTTCCTCGGCCTGGGCGGCATCTTCGTCTTGCAGGGCACGGTCTTCCTGCTCGCCGTGGTGGCGCTGGCGGCGCGGTTGCGCCGGCTGCCCGCCTCGCCCCGCGCGGAGCGCTGGCTGCACGGCGTGGGGGCCCTGCTCTTTGCCGCGCTCGCACTGCGGCTGGCCACGGCGCGGGCTGCGTCATGAAGCCGCCGAAGATGCCGGCAGGCGAGCGCGGCACGAGAGAGCGCACGTCATGCGGCCTGGTGAGGCTGCGGCGCGAGGTGGGCCATTGGCACCGAGGCTTGAGATCGGCGTGCCGGTCATGACAGGAGTCCGATGAAGGCTTTGGGGTGGACGTTCCGGCTCGTGGGGTGGGCGCTGCTCCTGCTGCTGTTGGCGCTGGTGCTGCTGGCGGTCACATGGCTGCCCTTCAACCTGCAAGATGCGGAGCCGAGGGCGCGCCCGGCGGCGTTGCAGCCGCCGGCGCCGCGCGTGCCCGACGAGCGCAATGCCGCCTACGCCGTGGTGGGCCTGCTGGCCGAGGCAGGGCGCGACCCGGCGACCGCCGGGCG
>JALHOU010000086.1 GCA_022842825.1 Rubrivivax sp. | reverse complement strand
CCTGGCCGCGCGCGCCGCAGCGCACCAGCCACACGGCGACGCGCAGGTCGCGCGTGCGGCCGGCCAGCGCCAGCGCGTGCTCGCGCACGCTCGACCAGTCGGGCGGCTCGGCCGGGAAGACCTTGTCGCCGTACTGCCGCTCTGGCGTGCCGGCGCCGGCCTGTCCGAGCGCCTGGAAAGCGGGGTCGTACTCCAGGTCGGGACCACAGGGGGCACTCTCGTCCAGCGGGGAGAGCAGGGCTTCGAGGTCGGACAGGTCGGTGGCGGGCATCGGTGCTTCGCGGCGAAGGCATGGCCACGGCGGGCCGGCCAAACAAGCGGTCAGGCGACTCTAGAAGGCGGGCCGGCGCGTCACAGTGTCCGAAAGTCATCTGGGCCGCCGCCCGTTCCCTACATCGGAGGAGATCGCACCAGCGTCGCGGTCCGGCCGGGCGGGCCGCGGACCGGCCCCGCGGGCCACGGTCGGGTCGGGGCTTGCTGGAAGCGCGCTGCGCCGGCGGCCCGCAGCCGTGAGGCCCGCCCTACTGCAGCGCCGCCCGCATGGCCTCGAACAGCTGCCGCGGCTGCACCGGCTTGAAGAGCACCGGGTCGGTGCCTGCCACCACCTCGCGCAGGGCCTCGCCCGCCGTGTCGCCGGTGACGAGGATCGCCGGCACCTCGCGCCCGCACAGGCGTCGCAAGCTCGCCACCACCTCGCGCCCGCCGGCGCCGCCGCCCAGGTGCAGGTCGGAGAGGATGAGGTCGACGCGCCCTTCGAGCGCGCTCACGGCGCGTTCGGCCTGCACCGCGTCGGCGGCGGTCATCGCTTGGTAGCCCCACTCCTGCAGCAGCAGGCGCAGGCCCTCGCGGATGGGCTCCTCGTCGTCCACCACCAGCACCATCTGCGCCACGTCCACCGACATCGGCAGCGTGTCGGCCGGCGCCAGTTCCTCGGCCCAGCCGTCCAGGGTGCCTACCGGCACGCCGACACGGAACATCGTGCCGCGCCCCGGCACCGAGGCCACCTCCAGCCGGTGCCCGAGCAGCGCGGCCAGCCGCTTGACGATGGCCAGCCCCATGCCCAACCCCCGGCTGCGGTCGCGCTCGCCGCGGCCGACCTGGAAGAACTCCTCGAAGATCCGGCGCAGGTCGGCCGCCGCGATGCCGGGGCCGGTGTCCCAGACCTCGATGTTGATATGCGTGCTCGTGCTGCGCGCCACCACCGCGATGCCGCCGTGCGTGGTGTAGCGGATGGCGTTGTGCACGAGGTTGCCGACGATGCGCTCGAGCAGTTGCGGGTCGCTCGTCACCGACTTGCCGCCGGGCGAGAAGCGCAGCGCCAGGCCGGCCAGCTCGGCCTGCCCGGCATATTGCATGTGCAGGCGCCGGAAGATGTCGCGCAGCGGGAAGGTCTGCGGGCGCGGCGTGACGGCGTCGCCATCCAGTCGCGAGATGTCGAGCATGGCGTTGAACGAGCGCTCCAGCCCGTCCACCGAGCGCATCAGGTTGCGCGCCAGCGCTTCCTCGGGCGAGGCGTGCAGCCGCTTGTGCAGCGTGGCGGCGAAGAGCCCGAGCGCGTGCACCGGCTGGCGCAGGTCATGGCTGGCGATGGCGAGGAAGCGGCTCTTGTCGGCATCGGCGCGCAGGGCGGCGTCGCGCGCCGTCTCGGCTTCGCGCAGGCGGGCGGCCTGCTCCAGGCTGAGCAGCATCTGGCGCCGCCAGCGGCGGCGCAGGTGCCAGCCGACGCTGAAGGCGAGTGCGCCACCCCACAAGCCTGCCAGGGCCAGCGCGCCGACGTTCGCCATGGGCAGGCCGGCGGCCAGCAGAGGCCGCAAGGCCAGCGCGGCTGCCAACGGTGGCGCGAAGGCCACCGCGCTGGCGGCAGGCACCGAGGGCGCAACCGTGGCGCCGACGGCCGTGGCAAGGCCCGCCACCACCCACACCCAGTGGGCCGCCGAGGTGGCGCCTGAGGCGTCTGGAGGCATCAGCGCGGCGGGCGCGGCGGCCAGCAGGGCGGCGGCACCAACGAACAGGGTGAGCAGCCGGCTCGACGCCCCGGGCCGCCATCGACGCCGCGGCCGGGCCAGCATCACCAGGCCAAGGGCCGCAGCGGTCAGCGCCCACACCCATACGGCGGCAAAGGCCCAGGCAGCCGTGGCGACCGCCCCGAGCAGCGGCACCAGCGCCAGCACCAGCCAGCCGACCACGTGCACCTGCTCGAAGGCGCTGCGCGCCGCGGCCGTGAGCAGCACCTGGTGGCGACGGGCCCGCAGCGAGCGCGAGGCGTCGCCACTTGCGCCAGAGCCGGCGCCCCGGCCCTCGACGGCGACGTGCCGGCCTGTCGGCGTGGCGGCGGCCGCAGGGGCCGAACCCGCCGGCACCGCGCCATGCCGTACGCCAAGGCCGGGCGGCTGCGCGGGGGTGTCCGAAGGCCCAGCCGCGGCCACAGCTGCAGCTGTGGCCTCAGCCGCATCGCCATCATGCCGATCCGATGCAAGGTCGGCCGCTTGCGTCGGCACACTTGCAGCGGCTTCGGCCCGGGGGCTGTCCACGCGCGTGTCGCCCGGCTCGATCAGCGAAAGAGGCTGATCAGATGCGACCGCGATCGCACGTCCAGCGCCAGCAGCAGCGAGGACACGTAGTTCTTGACCGTGCCCAGCGACAGCTGGGTCGACTGGCTGATCTCCTGGTTGGTGCAGCCCGAGAGCACGAGCTCGAGGATCTCCAGGTGCCGCGGCCCGAGCTCGGCCACGCGGTCGTACATGGCCGTGCGTGGCAGCCGCGGGAAGAGAGCCTGTGTGGCCGGCGCGTGGGGGCCGGCGGGCACGCCCGGGCTGCCGGGGGGCGCCAGCAGCGCCAGCAGCGTCTCGCGGGTCTCGGAGGTCATGCGCCCCTTGCCCACGTAGGCCGCGGCGCCGAGCGCGCGCGCCTGCCGGATGACAAACTCGTCCTGCGTGCCGCTGAACACGGCCACGCGCGCCTTGGGATGCGCCTGCATGAAGATGCGCAGGCCTTGCAGGCCCTTGCAGTCGGCGAGGTTCAGGTCGAGCAGCACGGCGTCGATGTCGGCGAGGTCGCGGTACAACGCCAGCGCCTCGGCCAGCGTCGTCGCCTCGATCCAGTCGATCGTGAGGCCGAGCAGTTCGCCATAGCTCGCCTTGACGCCGACCCGCACCAGTTCGTGATCGTCGACGAGCAGGACCTTGCGTGATGCCGTCATCCCAATACGACTCCGCCAGTGGATGCTTGCTGCCGGTGGCCGCGCGGCGCACGGGGGCCCGGCCGGGGCATGTTAGCGGCGCGCGAGCCGTGGGGGCGCGCGACCGACACCGAGCCCGCGTCTGCCGCGACGTGTGCCCAGGGAGGGCCGAGCCAAGGAAGCTCGGCCTGTTCGCGTATACTCTCGCGCTTCAGCCGCGGGGTGGAGCAGTCTGGTAGCTCGTTGGGCTCATAACCCAAAGGTCGCAAGTTCAAATCTTGCCCCCGCAACCACATTCCCCAGGTGCCGCCAGGCACCTCCGGAGCCCGCCTCGTGCGGGCTTCGTCGTTTCTGGTGGGCTCCCGCGGCCGGAGTCCCTGCGCCCGGGCCCACAGTCCGGCGGGTCACCTCGGGAGCGTCGTGCCGAAGCCGTTGTGTAGTAATCTACATAACGGAGATCCCCATGCTTCGCGTCGCCGCCTCCCGAGCCCGTGCGCTCGTCGCGCTCGCGGCGTTTGCCGCGCTCTCGGGCACCGTCTGGCTGGCGTTCACCCCGGCGGTGGTTCGCGCGGGCGAGGTCTCCGTCGCCGTGGCCGCCAACTTCGCCATGCCGCTCGAGCGCCTCGGGGCCGGCTTCACGTCGGCCACCGGCCACACGCTCAAGGTCTCGGCGGGCGCGACGGGCAAGTTCCACTCGCAGGTCATCGCCGGCGCGCCCTTCGAGGTGCTGCTCGCCGCCGACGACGAGACGCCCAGGAAGCTGGTCGCCGAGGGGCACGCGGTCGCCGGCACCCAGTTCACCTACGCCGTCGGCCGGCTCGTGCTGTGGAGCGCGCGGCCCGGCTTCGTCGACGACCAGGGCGCCGTGCTGAGCTCGCCCCAGGTGACGCGGATTGCCATCGCCAACCCGCAGGTCGCGCCTTACGGCGCGGCGGCGATGCAGGTGCTGCGGCGGCGTGGCCTCTCGCAGGCCCTCGCGCCCCGCCTCGTCACCGCGCAGAGCGTCGGCCAGGCCTTCCAGTTCGCGAGCACCGGCAATGCCGAGCTCGGGTTCGTCGCGCTCTCGCAGGTGGCCGCGCCCGGCCGGCCCGCGGGAGGCTCCTACTGGCTCGTGCCTGCCGAACAACACGACGAGATCCGGCAGGACGCGGTGCTGCTGCAAGCGGGCAACAAGAACCCGGCCGCGGCGGCGCTGCTCGCCTACCTTCGCACGGCGGCGGCGCGCGAGGTCATCCGGTCCTTCGGCTACGGGCCTTGAGGCGGACCGTCAGCGCGACATGACGCCGGCCGACTGGACCGCCGTTCGCCTCACCGCGCAGCTCGCGGCGCTGACCACGCTGCTGCTGCTGCTGGCGGGCACGCCGCTCGCCTGGTGGCTGTCGCGCACGCGCTCGCCTTTCAAGCCGCTGGTGGCATCCTTCGTGACCATGCCGCTGGTGCTGCCGCCCACGGTGCTCGGGTTCTACCTGCTGCTGCTGATGGGGCCGCAAGGGCCGGTCGGGCAGTTCACGCAGGCGCTCGGTCTCGGCCGGCTGCCGTTCACGTTCTGGGGCCTGGTGGTGGCCTCGGTGCTGTATTCGATGCCCTTCGTCGTGCAGCCGCTGCAGCAGGCCTTCGAGGCCATCCCCGAGCGCGTGCTCGAGGCCGCCGCGACGCTGCGCGCAAGCCCGGCGGACCGCTTCTTCAGCGTCGCGTTGCCGCTGGCGCGCCCCGGGCTGCTCACGGCCAGCGTGCTCGGCTTCGCGCACACGGTGGGCGAGTTCGGCGTTGTGCTGATGATCGGCGGCAACATCCCCGGCGAGACGCGCGTGCTGTCGGTGGCCATCTACGGCCACGTCGAGGCGCTGGAGTTCGACGCCGCGCACCGGCTGGCGGGCGGCATGGTCGCCTTCGCGATGGTCGTGCTCGTGGCGCTGTACATGCTGAACCGGCCCACGGGCCGTGCCGCCGAGGCGGCGCGTTGATGGACGCCACGCTCCACCTGCCGCGCGCCGGCTTCACGCTCGACGTGGCGCTGGCGCTGCCCGCGCGCGGTGTGAGCGCGCTGTTCGGCCCCTCGGGCTGCGGCAAGACGACGGTGCTGCGCGCGCTCGCCGGGCTCGAGCGCGCCGCCGGCCGCGTGGCGCTGGGTGACGAGGTGTGGCAGGACGACGCGCGCGGCGTCTTCGTTCCCACGCACCGCCGCGCGCTCGGCTATGTCATCCAGGAGGCGGCGCTGTTCCCGCACCTGGACGTGCGGCGCAACCTCGACTACGGCCGCCGCCGGATCGCGCCGATCGCGCGCCGCATCGAGCTCGACCAGATCGTGGCGCTTCTCGGCATCGGCCCGCTCATGGCGCGCCGGCCCGACACGCTCTCGGGGGGCGAGCGCCAGCGCGTGGCCATCGCCCGCGCGCTGGCCACCAGCCCGCGCCTGCTGCTCATGGACGAGCCGCTGGCCGCGCTCGACGTCGCGCGCAAGGCCGAGGTGCTGCCCTACCTCGAGCGGCTGCACGCCGAGCTGGCCATTCCCGTCGTCTACGTCAGCCACGCCATCGAGGAGGTGGCGCGTCTCGCGCACCATCTGGTGCTGATGGCGCAAGGGCGTGTCGTCGCCGCCGGTGCACTGGCCGATGTGATGTCGCGCCTGGACCTGCCCACGGCGCGCGGCGAGGGTGCTGGCGTCGTGCTCGACGCGGTTGTCGCCGAGCGCGACGCGCAATGGCAGCTGGCGCGCCTGTTGGTCGGCGGCGGCGAGGCCGCCGGCTTCAGCGTCTGGGCGCGCGACCACGGCCTGCCGGTGGGACGCGCCACCCGTGTGCGCCTGCTGGCGCGCGACGTGAGCCTTGCGCGCGCGCCGTTGACCGGCACCAGCATCGGCAACCAGCTGCGCGGCACGGTCGAGTCGATCGCCGACGACGAGCACGCCTCGCTCGCGCTGGTGCGTGTGCGCGTGGGCGACAGCCCCGTGGTGGCGCGCCTCACGCGCCGCTCAGCGCACGCGCTCGAGCTCGCGCCGGGCCTGGTCGTGTGGGCGCAGGTGAAGACCGTGGCGCTGATGGAGTGAGCGGTCGTGCTGCGCCGTGACACGCCGACAGGATCGATGACGTGGCCGACCGCACGGGTGTCGGATCGGCGGGCGGCACGGGAGATGGCAAGGCTGGCGGCGCAGGTGGCGCCATGAGCGATGCACGAGCGACGCATGAGCGACACGTGAGCCAAGTTTGAGCCACGCATGAACGACGGTTCGCTGCTCGCTGCCGAGCTGAAGATCGCCGGCCGGCTGGACGCGCGCTTCTTCGCGCTGCTCGAGGCCGTGCACCAGACGGGCTCGATCAACCGCGCCGCCCGCACCGCCGGCCTCAGCTACAAGGGCGCCTGGCTGCTTCTGGAGACGGCCTGCAACCTGGCCCACGAGCCGCTGCTCGAAACCGCCACCGGCGGCGCCGGTGGCGGCGGCACGCGCCTCACCGCGGCGGCGCTTGGCCTGCTGCAGGCCTGGCAGCAGCTGCAGGCGGACCATCGCGATTTCGTGCGCGCGCAAGAGGCGCGCCTGGCCCGATTGCCGGCCCTGCACGGGCTGCTGCGGAGGATGTCCATGAAGACCACGGCACGCAACCAGTTCGCCGGCACCGTTCGCCACCTCGAGGTGGGGCCGGTCTCGGCCGAAGTGACGATCGCGCTGGCGGCCGGCGGCGAGATCACCGCCACGATGACCAGTGCCGCCGCCCGGCGGCTGAAGCTCAAGAAAGGCAAGGAGGCGTTGGCGCTGATCAAGGCCTCGGCCGTCGTCCTCGTGACCGACTTTTCCGGCTGGCAGCTCTCGGCGCGCAACCAGCTCGCCGGCACCGTTTCGCGCATCGAGCGCGGTGCCGTCTCCTCGCTGGTGGTGTTGACGTTGCCCGGTGGTGCGGCACTGTCGGCCAGCGTCACCAACGAGGGGGTCGAGGCGCTTGGCCTGAAGGTCGGTGCGCCCGCCACCGCGGTGTTCAAGGCCTACTCGGTGATGGTGGCCACCCAGCCCTGAGGCCGGGCCGGCGGCGTCACCGTCCGCAGGGTGGTCGAAAGAAGGGCCGGGAGATCAGGATCTGAGCCACCGGCGTGGCATCCTGCGCGCGTGCCCACCGCCTCCGCCCTGACCGACCCGCCGCGCCCGGGGCTGCTCGTCCTGCACGGCAACCGCCTGGAGCTGCTCGCCGAGGCCGTGTTCGCCTGGCTGGCCGAGCATCCGTTGCAGCCGCTGGAGGCCGAGCACTTCCTCGTGCAGAGCCACGGCATGGGCGAGTGGCTCAAGATGGAGCTGGCCGTCGCGCACGGCGTGTGCGCGGCCACGCGCGTGGAGCTGCCGGCGCGCTTTCTCTGGCGCACGTACCGAGCGGCGCTCGGCCGCGACGCCGTGCCCGCGGTCTCGCCCCTGGACAAGCAGCCGCTGACGTGGCGGCTGGTGCAGCTGCTGCCCCAGTGCGCCGACCGGCCGGGTTTCGAGCCCGTGACCGCCTTCCTCGGCGACGGCGATCCGGCGCGCCGGTTGCAGCTGGCGCGGCGCCTGGCGGACCTCTTCGACCAGTACCAGGTCTATCGCGCCGACTGGCTCGACGACTGGGGCCGCGGCGTCGATGCGCTGCGCCATGGCGCCACGGGTCGCACGTCGCCGGTGCCGGCCGAGCAGCCGTGGCAGCCCGCGCTGTGGCGGGCGTTGCTGCAGGCGCTCGCGCCGGCCGAGAAGGCGTCGGCCCGCGCCGCGCTGCACCAGCGTTTCCTGGAGGCGCTGCGCGAACCCGGGCGCGCCTTGCCCGCGTTGCCCCGGCGCGTGGTCCTCTTCGGCACCACGCACATCCCGCACCAGGCGCTGGAGGCCATCGCGGCGCTCTCCGCGCGTTGTCAGGTGCTGATGGCGGTCCCGAACCCGTGCCGCTACCACTGGGCCGACCTCATCGACGGCAGCGAGTTGCAACGCGCCGAGCGTCGCCGCCACCCGCTGCGGCAGGGCCGCGACCTCGCGCAGATGGCGCCGGAGGACCTGCACGCGCACGGCCACCCTTTGCTCGCGGCCTGGGGGCGGCAGGGCCGCGACTTCATACGCCAGCTCGATGCCTTCGACGACGCGCAGGCCGCGCAACGGAAGTTTGGCGTGCCGCGGGTCGACTACTTCGACGAGGCGCCGGGCGGCTCGCTGCTGCAGCAGGTGCAGGCCGCCCTCCGCGACCTGCTGCCGCTGGCCGAGCACCCGCGCGCGAAGGTCCCCGATGAGGACCGCTCCATCGTCTTCCATGTGGCGCACAGCGCGCAGCGCGAGGTCGAGATCCTGCATGACCAGCTGCTGCACCTCTTTGCGCATCCGCCGCGCGACATCCCGGACGACACCCCGTCCGACACACCGTCCGACACACCGCCCGAGGTGCGGCAAGACACCCAGGCGCGCGAACCGGGCCCACGGCAGCTGGAGCTCTTCTCGCCCTCGCCGGCGCCTGTACCCATCCCCGCCGAGCCCGAGCCCGCGCCGCGCCGGCGTCCTCTCCATCCCCGCGACGTCGTCGTGATGGTGCCGGACATCGACGCCTTCGCGCCGGCCATCCGCTCGGTGTTCGGCCAGCACGGCCGCGGGCAGGCGCGCCACATCCCCTGGGGCATTGCCGACCAGCGCGCGCGCGGGCAGCAGCCGCTCCTGGTGGCGCTGGAGTGGCTGCTGCGCGTGCCGCAGCAGCGCTTTGGTGCCAGCGAGTTGCGCGACCTGCTGGACGTGCCGGCCGTCGCGCGACGCTTCGGCATCGCGGCCGAGGACCTCCCGACGCTCGTGTCGTGGATCGAAGGCGCCGGCATCCGCTGGGGCCTGGACGCGGCCCAGCGCCAGGGCCTGGGCCTCGGGGCCGCCGGCGAGCACAACACCTGGGCCTTTGGCCTGCGGCGCATGCTGCTGGGCTACGCTGCGGGCGACCTCGCCGCGGCGGAGGGCTTCGCCGGCATCGAGCCGTACGCCGAGGTGGCGGGGCTCTCGGCCGGGCTGGCCGGCACGCTGGCCGAGCTGCTGCGCGTGCTCGGGGCCTGGTGGGCCGACGCCGGCATCGCACGCACGCCGGCGGCGTGGGGCGAGCGCATGCGCAGTCTCGGCGCCGCGTTCTTCAAGGCGGTGGACGAAGAGGACCGCGCCGTGCTCGCGGCCCTGGACGACGCCCTCGTCGCCTGGCTGCAGGCCTGCGAGGCGGCCGGGTTCGACGAGGCCGTCGACCTCGCCGTCGTGCGCGAGGCCTGGCTCGACAGCGTCGACGAACCCGGCACGTCCACCCGCTTCAAGGCCGGCGGCGTCACCTTCTGCACCCTGCTGCCGATGCGCGCCATTCCCTTCGAGGTGGTGTGCCTGCTCGGCATGAACGAGGGCGACTACCCGAGGCGCAGCCCGCGCAGCGATTTCGACTTGATGGCCGGGCCCGGCCAGGCGCGGCCGGGCGACCGCTCGCGACGGGACGACGACCGCCAGCTCATGCTCGATGCCGTGCTCTCGGCCCGCCGCGTGCTCTACGTCAGCTGGGCCGGGCGCAGCGTGCGCGACAACCAGACGCAGCCGCCCTCCGTGCTGGTGGCGCAGTTGCGCGACTACCTCGCCGCGGGTTGGGACCCGGCCGTGCTCGCGGCGCGTACCACCGAGCACCCGCTGCAGCCCTTCAGCCGTCGCTACTTCGAGCCCGGCGCGGTGCGCGCACACGGGGCGGGCCTCGTCACCTATGCGGGCGAGTGGCGCGCGGCGCACGCCGATGACGACGGGCCGGCGGATGAAGGCGGGCTGACGCGGGCCGCGCGTTCCGACTCCACGCGCGCCGAGAGGCCGGCGGCCGAGAGCGTGGCGCCCCCCCTGACCATCGACGCGCTGGCGCGGTTCCTGCGCAATCCCGTGAAGGCCTTCTTCCGGCATCGGCTGCAGGTGTCGTTCCGCGAGATGGAGGCCGAGACCCTCGACGAGGAGACCTTCGCCGCCGAGGCGCTGCACCGCTGGACGCTGCTGGACGACGTGCTGCGCGCCACGCGCGCGCAGGTGGAAGGCGGAGCGGCCGCCCTCGTGCCGCTTCAGGGGCGACTTCCAGAGCTACTTCCAGAGTCGCTTCCAGAGCCGCTTCCAGAGCCGCTTCCAGAGCCGCCGCCGGGGCCGACGCCCGGCGCCGGCGCAATCGCGGCCCTCCTCGAGCGTGAAGTGGCGCGCCTGCGTCGGGCCGGGCGCCTGCCGCTGGCCCAACCCGGGCGGCACGCCGAGAGGGACCTCGTGCAGACGCTCCTTCCCGTGGCGACCCGCTGGCAGGCCGCACTGGCCCAATATCCCGAGGCGTGCGAGAAGCAGCCGCTGCGCTTCGAGCACCCGGACGATGCCGGTCTCGTGCTCGACGATTGGCTGGTCGGCCTGCGGCGCGTGGGCGCGACCGGGCGCCCGGTCTGGATCGATCTGCAGGCGAGCGCCGTGGCGACCCTCGGCAAGCGCGGCGACCTTGTGGTGCGCGAGGACAAGCTGCTCGTGGCCTGGCTGCGCTGCCTCGCGTCGGCGGCCTGCGGCTGCCCGGCGGACGGCCTGATCATCGGCCCGGGCGCAGCGGTGCACGTGAAGCCGCCGGCGCGTGAGCAGGCGGTGGCCGTGCTCGGCCACCTGCTGCACGCGTGCGCGGCCGGCCTGGGCGGCGACGAGCCACTGCCCACGGCCGTCCGGACGGGCCTGGCGCACCAACGCGACCCGGGCAAGGCGAGGTCGGTCTACGAAGGCAGCGACATTGGCAAGGTGCGCGGGGAGCGCGAGGAAGCCTGCCTCGCCCGCCTGTTCCCCGACTTCGCGGCGTTGCAGCCGGGCTTCGCCGCGGTCACGCGGCAGCTCTACGAACCGTTCGCCCACTGGCTCTCGGCGCATGTGCAGCCCGAGGTTCTGCCTTGTCCCGAACAGGGCGACGCGGCCGGAAGCGAAGAACGCGGTGGGGGCGATGGGGGCGGCGGGGCCGGTGGCAGCGACGGGGGCAACGGAGGCGACGATGCCTGACGACCATGTCTGACGCGCTCGACCCGCTCACCCTGCCGCTGCAGGGCAGCCGCCTGATCGAGGCCAGCGCCGGCACGGGCAAGACCTGGACCATCGCGGCTCTCTACGTGCGCCTGGTGCTGGGCCACGGTGCGCTCGGCCGCCCGCTGACGCCGGGCGAGATCCTGGTGATGACCTTCACCAAGGCGGCCACGCGCGAACTGGCCGAACGGATCCGCGGCCGCCTCGTGCAGGCGGCGGCGCGCTTTCGGGGTGAGCCGCCGCGTGACGACGAGGAGGACGTCTTCATCGCCGGCCTGCTGGCCGCCTTCCCGGAAGGGCCGGACCGGCGGCGGGCCGCGTGGCGCCTGGCGCTGGCCGCCGAGGCGATGGACGATGCCGCCATCCACACCATCGACGCATGGTGCCAGCGCATGCTGCGCGAGCATGCGTTCGACAGCGGCTGCCTCTTCGACGAGGAACTGCAGGCCAACGAAGCCGCCGTGCTGGCCGACGCCGTGCGCGACTACTGGCGGCGGCAGGTGTATCCGCTGGGCGGCGAGGCCTTCGACGCCGTGCTGGCGCAGTGGGCCAATGTCGGCGCGCTCGAGAAGGACATGCGGGCCTTTCTCGAGGCGCCGCTGCCGGCCGGCGCGGGCGAAGGCAGCCTCGGCGAGGCCATCGCGCGCGAGGCGCGGGAGCGGCGCGAGGCGCTGGCTGCGCGGAAGGCCGGTTGGGCCGGGCGGGCCGAAGAGATGTCGAGTTGGCTCGGCCAGGTGTGGAAGGAGAAGAAGCATCCGGCGAGCAAGGGGCTTCCCTCCGAGAAGGACGGCACGCGTTGGATCAAGGCGCTGAAGGCGTGGGCGCTCGACCCGAAGTCGGAGGTCCTCGACCTGAAGAAAGGGGAGGAGCGCCTCTCGCACGCTGCCGTGCGCGCCGCCTTCGCGCACGACCCGGCGGTGGCGATCCCTCATTGCTTCGCCGAGTTCGACGCATTGATGGCGGCGCTGAAGCGCCTGCCCGCTGCGGGCCCGGCACTGCGCCTGCACGCCGCGGCCGGCGTGCGCGAGCGCATGCAGCAGCTCAAGGCGCAGGCGGGGGCGTTCGGCTTCGCCGACATGCTGAACCGGCTCGAGCGCGCGCTCGACGAGGCCATCCACGGTGAGAAGGCGCGCCGCCTGCGCCAGCGCATCGTCGGGCAGTACCCGGCCGCGCTCGTCGACGAATTCCAGGACACCTCGCCGGTGCAACTGCGCATCTTCGACCGCCTGTATCGCATCGCCGAGAACGACCCGGCGCGCGCGCTGCTGCTCATCGGCGACCCCAAGCAGGCCATCTATGGCTTCCGTGGCGCGGACATCCACAGCTACCTGCAGGCCCGCGAGGCCACGCGCGGCCGCCACCATGTGCTGGGAACCAACCACCGCTCCACGCAGGGGCTGGTGGAGGCGGTCAATCGTGTCTTCAAGGCGGCCGAGGATCGTGCCGGCGAAGGCGCCTTCCAGTTCCGCGCGGCGGCGCTGGCGGGGGAGGCCGGGAGTGCCGTGAATGCCGGGGACGCCCGTTCCGGCTCGGCCCTGCCCTTCGTCGAGGTGCAGGCGAAGGAGCGCTCCGAGCGGCTCGCCACCCGCGCCGGCGAGGTGCCCGCCATCACTTTCGTCGCCGACGGTGAACTGCGCAACATGGTGGATGGCCGCGAGCTCTTCGCTGCCCTGTGCGCCGAGCGCATCGTCACGCTGCTCAACGACCCCACAGCGGGCTTTCGCGAGTCGGAGCAACCGTTCCGGCGCCTGCGCCCGGGCGACATCGCCGTGCTCGTGCGCACCGGCACCGAGGCCGAGGAGGTGCGGCGTGCGCTGCGCCGCCGCGGCCTCGCTTCGGTGTACCTCTCCGACAAGGACACGGTGTTCCAGACGCCCGAGGCCGCCGACCTGCTGCGCCTGCTGCAGGCGGTGGCCGCGCCGCGCGACGTGCGCCTGGCGCGCGCCGCGCTGGCCACTGCGCTGCTCGGCCTGACCTTGCCCGAGCTCGTGGCCCTGGCCACCGACGACGAGCGTTTCGATCGCCACGGTGCGCTGCTGCAGGAGCTCCACGCCGACTGGAAGAACCTCGGCGTGCTGGCGATGCTGCGCCGCGCGCTGCACGCCTTCGACCTGCCCGCCCGCTGGCTGGGCGCGCAGGCGGCGGGCCGGCCCGGCGGTCCGGGCGATGCCGGGCAGGGCGAGCGCCGCCTCACCAACGTGCTGCACCTGGCCGAGCTGCTGCAGGCGGCCAGCATCCAGGTGGAGGGCGAACAGGCCCTCATCCGCTGGCTGGCGCGCCAGATCGGACAAAGCGACGCCGCCTTTGCCGTCGGCGACGAGCTCGTGCTGCGCCTGGAGAGCGACGCCGACCTCGTGCAGGTCGTCACCGTGCACAAGAGCAAGGGGCTGGAGTACCCACTCGTCTTCCTGCCCTTCCCGGCGCTGTTCCGCGAGAGCGACCGCGACAAGGACGCGGTGTTTCTGCTGCCCGACGGGCAGGGCCGGCAGCGGCTGGTGCTGGCGCCCACGCCGGAGGAGCTCGCGGCGCGGCAGAAGGAAGAGCAGCGCGAGGCCCTGCGCCTGCTGTACGTGGCGCTGACGCGTGCGCGCCATGCGCTGTGGGTGGGCGTGGCCGGGCACCGCGGCCTGAAAGGCCCCACCTGGCACCGCAGCGCCCTCGGCTACCTGATCTCGGGGCCGGCCGAGCAGCCGCCGGCGCGGCGCCTGGCCGACCTTCGCGCACTGGCGCAGGCGTGCCCGCACGTGGTCGTCGAGCGGGTCGCGCCTTCTTGGCCCGCGGAGGGTGGGGACGCGGGTCAAGGCGTGGATGAAGGCGCGGACAGGGGCGCGGATGAAGGCGCGGACGAAGACGAAGATGGACGCCTGCCGCTGCCGCCCGTGACGCCGCTGCAGCCGCGCGAGGCGATGCCCGCGCTGGCGACGTTGCCGGCCTATGCCGCGTCGTTCGACCGCAGTTGGTCGATCAGCAGCTACTCGGCATTGGTGCGCGATGCGCCGCGCGGCGCGGCGGGCGTCGGCACGGTGCTCGCGGTGCGCCCGTGGCGCGAGGACGAGCCGGCCGAAAACGAGATCCCGTCGAGAGACCCGCGCATCGGCGTGCCGCCGCAGCGCCCGGCCGACCTCCCCTGGCACCGCTTTCCGCGCGGTGCCTTCGCCGGCAACTTCCTGCACGACCAGCTCGAGTGGCTCGCCGGCGAGGACTTCGCGCTCGACAGCTCGGCCACCGTGCAGGAGGCGCTGCTGCGCCGATGCGAGCGGCAAGGCTGGGGCCACCGCGCCGAAGACGTGCGCGACTGGCTGCGCAAGGTGTGCACCACGCCGTTGCCTTCGCTCGGCCTGCCGCTGGCCGGCCTCACGACGCAGGTGCCGGAGATGGAGTTCTGGTTCCCGACCGACGGCCTGCGCGCCGGCCAGGTGGACGCACTGTGCCGCCAGCACCTGCTGCCCGGCCGCGCGCGGCCGGCGCTGCCCGAGCGCGCGCTGAACGGCATGGTCATGGGCTTCGCGGACCTCGTGTTCGCGCACGCCGGCCGCCACTGGGTGCTGGACTACAAGTCGAATGCGCTCGGCTCGCGCGACGCCGACTACACCGCCGAGGCGATGCAGGCGGCGATGCTCGAACACCGCTACGACGTGCAGGCCGCGCTCTACCTGCTCGCGTTGCACCGGCTGTTGAAGGCGCGCCTGGGCGCAGCCTACGCCCCCGGGCAGCACCTCGGCGGCGCGGTCTATCTCTTCCTGCGCGGCGTGAACGGCCCCGCCGCCGGCTGCTGCCAGCTGCGGCCGCCGCCGGCGCTGCTCGAGGCGCTCGATGCACTGCTGCCGCCGCGCGCCGACGGGCCGGCGACGGAGGCGGCATGACGGCGGCCGAGCTGTTGCGCACCCTCGACCGCTGGCGCGAGGCCGGCTGGCTGCGCGGCCTGGACGTGGCCTTCGCCCGCTGGCTGGGCGACGTGGCTCCCGAGGCCCCCGCCAGCCTGCTGCTGGCGGCGGCGCTGGCGGCGCAGATGGAAGGGCGCGGGCACAGCGGGCTGCCGCTTGCTGCGCTGGTGGCCGACCCGCGCGCGACCCTGGACTGGCCGCTCGAGTCGACCGAGGAGCTGGCTGGTGCCCTCAGCAGCGCCTTCACCGACGCCTTCACTCACGCCTTCACTGACGCCTTCACTGACGCCGGCACTGACGCCGGCACTGACGCCTTCGCCGATGTCCACACTGGTGCCTTCACCGGTGCCGGCGCGTTCGTTGACACCCGCACCGACGGCCCCCGCGCCATCGCCGCCCTGCGCGCCGCGTGGGGCTCGCAGTCCGCCGTCGAGATCGACCCCACCGACGAGGCCGGTGCCTCGCCACTGGTCCTCACGAGCGACCTGCTGCAACTGCGGCGCCATTGGCGCGACGAGTCGCGCGTGGCGGCGCAGGTTCGCGCCCGCACCGCCTTCGACGGCGGCACGGCCCTGCCGGCGCCGGGCGGCGTGGACCTCGCCCGCGCGCGCGACCTTCTCGGCCGCATGTTCGGCGCCGTCGATGCGGGCGATGGCGAGTCGACCGACTGGCAGCAGGTGGCCTGCGCCCTCGCCTTGCGCGGCCGGCTCACGCTCGTCACCGGCGGGCCGGGCACCGGCAAGACCTACACCGCCGCGCGCCTGCTCGTGCTGCTGCGCGCCCTGCACCCCGGGCCACACCCTCTGCGCGTGGCGCTCGCCGCCCCCACCGGCAAGGCCGCCGCGCGCCTGCGGCAGTCCATCAGCAAGGCGCTGCAGGCGCTGCGTGAACGGCTCGGCGCCACGCTGCCGCTGGACGCGTGGGCGCAGGAGCTCGGACCGGCGCGCACGCTGCACTCGCTGCTCGGCACGCTGCCGGGCACGCGGCGCTTCCGGCACGACGCGACCCACCCGCTGGAGGTGGACGTGCTCTTCGTCGACGAGGCATCGATGGTGCACCTGGAGATGATGGCCCGGCTGCTGGAGGCCCTGGCCCCTGGCGCCCGCCTCGTGCTGCTCGGCGACAAGGACCAGCTCGCCTCGGTGGAGGCGGGTGCGGTGATGGGCGACCTGTGCCACGGCGCGGGGGCTGGTGGTGTGCTGGGCGGCTACCGGCCCGAGACCGCCGCGTGGGTCGAGCAGGTCACGGGCCAGGTCCTGCCGGCCGCGGTCCTCGGCCCGGGGCCGGCGCTGGCGCAGCAGACGGTGATGCTGCGCAAGAGCCATCGCTTCGAGGGGCCGATCGGCCGCCTCGCGCTGGCGGTGAACGCCGGCGACGCGCCCGGGGCGCTGGCCCTGTTGCGCGAGCGCACCCAGGGCGAGGTGGCCCTCGTCGAGGCGCGCGATGCGGCCGCGGCGTTGCCGCTGGCGGTGCAGGGGCGGGCGGGTGCTTCGGGCGAGTCGGGCGACTCAGGCGCTTCATCCGCACTGGGCGCGGCCGGTGGCTACCGTGGCTACCTCGAGTGCCTCGCCACGCGCCCCGCCGAGGCCGCCGCCTTCGAGGGCTGGGCGCGCGACGTGCTGCGCCGCTTCGAGCGCTTCCGCGTGCTCTGCGTCGTGCGCGAAGGCGCCTGGGGCGTGGCGGGCCTGAACGCCGCCATCGAGCGTGCGCTCGCCGAGGCGGCGCTGCTGCCGCGGCGGCGCGGCGAGTGGTACGAGGGCCGGCCGGTGATGGTGACTCGCAACAGCCCGGAGCTGGGCATCTTCAACGGCGACGTGGGCGTCGTGCTGCGCTCGTCGGCCGGCGATGGCGCGCTGCGCGGCTACTTCCTCGACGGCGACGAGCTGCGCTCGGTGTCGGTCGGCCGCCTGGCCGATGTCGAGACGGCGTTTGCGATGACGGTGCACAAGAGCCAGGGTTCGGAATTCGAGCACGTGCTGCTGGTGCTGCCCGACGAGGACGTGCCGGTGCTGACGCGCGAGCTGCTCTACACCGGCATCACGCGCGCCAGCCGCGCCTTCACGCTGCTGTGCGCTCAGCCGGGCTCGCTCGCCGTGGCCGTCGGGCGGCTGACGCGCCGGGTGAGCGGCCTGCGGAACCGGCTCGCCTGATCCTAGAAACCGCAGTTGCCGGGAGTGCCAAACGTAGGCTGATGGCACTTCGCGATCGATCGATCAGAAGTCGGTCTGGGTGGGGCGCACGCCAACGAACGGTGGCGGGATCGGGCCGACGGGGCGCCCTGCTCCGCGAATGTCCTCGTTGGGCGGCCCTGCTTCGCAGGTCCCCCCAATGCCCCCTTGACTTCGCTGCGCAGGGCACCCCGCCGGCCCGATCCAGCACCTGCGGTGGCACGTCACCGAAGACAAACCCCTGTGCGACGCCAAGGACGCCGGCCGATGAGCCCATCCACCGATCAGCCGATCAGCAGCACCGGACAGCCCAGGTGCGCCAGCCGCGCCCAGCGCTCGCTTGTCGCGAGGGAGCGTGGCAGGACGAGGGCGTCGAGCGGCGGCGACCGCTGCAGCAGCGCATCGAGCGCGGCCGCATCGACGACAGGCCGCTCGTGCACGCGCCAGGCGACGGGCAGCGCGGCGGCCAGGCGCATGGCCAGCAGGGCGGCGCGCTTCGCCGCCGCACTGCCATCGTTCAGCACCACCAGCAGGCCGGGCGTCGCGGTGGCGCCGGCGCGCGCCGGGCGCGCCCCCCAGGCCATGGCGCCCAGGAAGAGCAGGTCGGTCTCGTCGAGCAGGCCGCGCGCCACCGCGCCGGGCGCGCCGCGCACCGTGCGCAGTGACCAGTGCAGCGCATGGCGCGTGGCGATGGGCCCG
>JALHOU010000085.1:13404-18107 GCA_022842825.1 Rubrivivax sp. | reverse complement strand
CCCGCCCGCCCCGCATTGGCTTGGCGCTTGGGGGTGGTGCCGCCCGCGGGTTCGCCCACATCGGCGTCATCCAGGTGCTCGAAGAGGCCGGCATCCGGCCCGACCTGGTGGTCGGCACTTCTGCCGGAAGCCTCGTCGCCGCGCTCTACGCCAGCGGGCGTTCAGGGCAGGACCTGGCCGCGACTGCCCTGACGATGGACGAAGGCGCCGTCACCGACTGGGCCTTTCCGTCGCGCGGCGTCATCCGCGGCGAGGCGTTGGCGCGCTACGTGCGCGAGCAGACCGGTGGACGCACGATCGAACAGATGAAGATCCCGCTCGGCATCGTCGCCACCGACCTGGACAGCGGCGCGCCCGTGCTCTTCCAGCGCGGCGACACCGGCGTTGCGGTGCGCGCGTCCAGCGCGGTACCGGCGGTGTTCCAGCCGGTGAAGATCGGTGATCGCGAGTACGTCGACGGCGGCCTGGTGTCACCGGTGCCGGTTCGCTATGCGCGGCAGATGGGCGCCGAGCTGGTGATCGCGATCGACATCTCGTCGCCGCCGGACGGCAACCCCACCGGGGATTCGTTCAAGCTGCTGATGCAGACGGTGGCCATCATGATGCGCAGCATCAACCGCTTCGAGCTGCGCGAGGCGGACATCGTGCTGCGGCCCACCCTGACCGGCGTGGCCAGCGCGGACTTCAACAGCCGCGTGCGCGCCATCCGCGCCGGGCGCGAGGTGGCCACGCAGATGCTGGCCGAGGTGAAGGCCAGGATCGTCGCGCTTAGCCGCTAGGAAGGCACTTCCTGGGTCGCGCGCCGAGCGCGGACGAAAAGAAGCCCGGTCCGAGGACCGGGCTTGGAATGGCACCGAAATACGTGATTCACAGGTGCCGAGGAGACAACCTTCCACACGAGAGACGCGTGCTTTCGGACACGCGCCCTGTGATTGAGGCGGCCGGGCCGGAAAAGTTCCGACCGACTGCTCCTGTCCTGTCGACCAGCGCCGCGGCCGGCTGGGGCGACCACGCTGCCGGTGCGGCGGCCTGGATCAGGCGGCGCGCTTGCCCTTGGTGGCCGTCTGCGTGGCGCGCACGGCGGTGGCGGTCATGGCCTGGAAATTGGCTTCGGCGACTTCGCCGGCTTGCTTGGCCGCCTTGGTCACGCTCTCGTAGGCGTTGTTGGCGGCGGCAACGGCCGACTTCACCAGCGCGACCGCGTTCTCGCTGCCGGCGGGCGCGTTCTTGACCGCGTTGTCGACGAGGGCGAGCACCTTCTTCTGGCTGTCGGCGATGGTCGACTCGGCAACGCGACCGACTTCGGCGTTGGTGCCGGCGACGATCTCGTAGACGTGGCGGCCGTAGGCGGCGGCCTTCTCGGCGCTCGGCTGCATCAGGCTGGCCTGGAGGGCGAAGTACTCTTGCGGGTCCTTCACCGACAGAGCGGCCTGCGCGGTCTCCGCGGCTTCGGCGAGCGAGGTCTTGGCAACCTGGAGGTTCAGGGCGACGAGCCTCTCGACGCCTTCGAACGCCTTGCTGGACAGGCCGAAGAGGGTTTCGACGTTGGCCTTCTGGGCGGCGAGGATCTGGTCAGCGGTGTAGGTCATGTGGGGCTCCTGAGCGATGTTGGAACGGGTGGAAACGGGTCGGTGCGAGAGGTTGCACCGTCGGCCCCAGACCCTTCCTGGTCTGGTTTGCTGCGCTGCAACATGTCGTCAGTATAGGGTTCCCCCGATCCATTGCAAGAGCTTTTTGCTGCGACGCAACAATCTAGGGGGCGGCGCCTACCAGCGAGGGCCGCCGGGGGCCTTCCTAGAATGCGCCGCAGTGCTGGCCTACCATTCCGACCACTTCGTCCTGCCGCTGCCTCCCGGGCATCCGTTCCCGATGGGGCGCTACCACCTGCTGCGCCAGCAGGTACGGGAGACCCTCCCGGAGGTCCGGCTGTGCGAGGCCGAGCCTGCCAGCGACGGCGAACTGGCGCTGGCGCACGAACCGGCCTGGATCAGCGCGGTGGTCGAGGGCACGACCAGCGCCGTGCAGCAACGCGAGATCGGCTTTCCGTGGTCCGATCGCATGGTGCAGCGGGCCCGCCGCTCGGTCGGTGCCACCATCCAGGCGGCGAGGGCCGCGCTGGCCGGTGAAGGCGTGGCGGCCAACCTCGCCGGCGGCACGCACCACGCCTATCCGCACAAGGGCTCGGGCTATTGTGTCTTCAACGACGTGGCCGTGGCCGCGCGCCTGATGCAGGCCGAGCACCACCGGCGGCCGGCGGCGCGTGCAAGCCGCGGCTTGCGCGTCATCGTCATCGACCTCGACGTGCACCAGGGCAACGGCACCGCCGCCGTCTTCCGCGACGACCCGAGCGTCTTCACGCTGTCGTTGCACGGCGCGCGCAACTTCCCGTTCCGCAAGGAGGCGAGCGACCTCGACGTCGAACTGCCGGACGGCTGCACCGACGCGCCGTACCTCGAGGCGCTGGACGGCGCGCTGGCCCTGGCCTTCGAGCGCTGCGCCGGGCATCCACCGGGCCTGGCCTTCTATCTGGCGGGGGCTGATCCGCACGAGGACGACCGCCTCGGCCGCTTGAAGCTGAGCGCCGCGGGCCTGGCTGAGCGTGATCGCCGCGTCTTCGCCGAACTGGCGCGTCGCGGCATGCCGGTCGCGCTGAGCATGGCCGGTGGCTACGGGCGTGACATCGCCACGACCGTCGGCGTGCAGCGGCGCACCGTCGAACTCGCCGCCGAGGCTTGGCGGAACTGGCCGCGGGCGGCGTCCGGGTTACCGGCCGGTGCGATGGAACAATGGGCTCCATGACGCCCGACGCCGAACCCACTGACCGCCCCGAGCCCTCGTTCCTGTCCGGAGGTGGCCGCGGCGGCACGCCCTCCAGCTCCACAGTGGCCGCGGTGGATGCCGCCATCACCTCGCGCCACTCGATCCGCGCCTATCTTCCGACGCCGGTGCCGCGCTCGGCGGTCGAGGAGATCCTCGCCGTGGCCGCCCGCGCGCCCTCGGGCACGAACACCCAACCGTGGAAGGTGCACGTGCTCACGGGGGCCTCGCGTGCCGGCCTGAGCGCCGCCCTGTGCGCCGCCTACGACGACCCCGAAGAGGCCAGGCGCCACACCGAGGAGTACGCGTACTACCCGACGCAATGGGCCTCGCCCTACATCGAGCGGCGGCGCAAGGTCGGGTGGGACCTCTACGGGCTGCTCGGCATCGGAAAGACCGACAAGGCGCGCATGCATGCGCAGCACCGCCGCAACTACGAGTTCTTCAGTGCGCCCGTGGGCCTGATCTTCACGATCGACCGCGTCATGCAGCAGGGCAGCTGGCTGGACTACGGCATGTTCCTGCAGAACATCATGGTGGCGGCGCGTGCGCGCGGCCTGGACACCTGCCCGCAGGCGGCGTTCACGCCGTTCCATCGCATCATCGCGCAGCACCTGAAGCTCTCTGCCGACGAGATGGTCGTGTGCGGCATGTCGCTGGGCCACGCCGACCCTGGCGCGGTGGAGAACAGCCTCGTCACCGAGCGCGTGCCGCCGTCGGGCTTTGCCCGCTTCCACGACTGAGCACGCGCGCTCTGCGCGCCTGGACCACGCCCGAACCACGTCCGCCTGCCTGCACAACCCGCCATGCCCGCTGCCGCCCCACGCCCCGCCGTCCTCGTGGCGCGCGCCGTCTTCCCGGAAGTGGTGCAACGGCTGCGCCACCACTTCGAGGTCGAGGACAACCCCCGCGACCGGATCTTCGGCAAGGCCGAGCTGACGACCAGGCTCGCCGGCAAGGCCGGTGCCTTCACCATGGGCAGCGAGCGCATCGACGCCGATGTGCTGGCGGCCAACCCGCAGCTTCGCGTGGTAGCCAACATGGCCGTGGGTTACAACAACTTCGACATCCCGGCCTGCACGGCGCGCGGCGTGCTCGCGACGAACACGCCCGATGTGCTCACCGAGACCACGGCCGACTTTGGCTTCGCGCTCATGATGGCGGCGGCCCGCCGCATGGCCGAGAGCGAACACTTCCTGCGCCGCGGTGAGTGGACGCGCTGGGCGTTCGACATGTTCACCGGCAGCGACGTGCACGGCGCGACGCTCGGCATCCTGGGCATGGGGCGCATCGGGCAGGCCATTGCGCGCCGCGGCGCGCTCGGCTTCGGCATGAAGGTCATCTACCACAACCGCAGCCGGCTCGCACCTGCGCAGGAGGCGCCCATCGGTGCCCGCTACGTCGACAAGGCGACGCTGCTGGGCGAAGCCGACCACCTCGTGCTGGTGCTGCCTTACTCGGCCGAGAGCCACCACGCCATCGGCGCGGCCGAGCTGGCACGCATGAAGCCGACTGCCACGCTCACCAACGTGGCGCGCGGGGGCATCGTCGACGACGCGGCATTGGCCGCGGCGCTGCGCGAGCGCCGCATCGCGGCCGCGGCGCTCGATGTCTTCGAGGGTGAACCCAAGGTGCATCCCGATCTCCTGGCGGTTCCCAACGTCGTGCTCACACCGCACATCGCGAGCGCCACGGTGGCCACCCGTCGCGCGATGGCCGACCTGGCCGCGGACAACCTCGTTGCGGCGCTGACCGGCGGCCAACCGCCGACCCCGATCAATCCCGAGGTGCTGACCGAAGGTCGACTGCGCGCGCGGTGATCCCGTCCTTGGCGCCGCGGGCTGCCCTGGCTGCCGGCGCTGACGCTGACGCTGACGCTGACGCTG
>JALHOU010000085.1:0-13304 GCA_022842825.1 Rubrivivax sp. | reverse complement strand
CGCTGACGCTGACGCTGACGCTGACGCTGGCGCGGGGCACCCGCCCTTGCGCTACGCCACCAAACCGGCCGCGACACGCTCGGCCGTTGCGGCCCGGCAGGTGAAGCGGCCGCCGCGGGGCGCCTGAGACAATGGCGGCCGTGCCGGACTGGATCGTCCTCGTCGTTGCGCTCACGCTGGCGCTGAACCTGCTTCTCCTGCTGTGGCTGATCGTGCGCCCGCAAGGCGCGGCGGTGCAGCGCGAAGTCGAACGGCTCGAGCGCGAATTGCGCGACGAGCTCGGTCGCCAGGGGCAGGGCACACGCGCCGACCTGGCCAACTTCCAGCAGATGCTGCTCACGCAAGGCGGTGACGTGGCGCGCACGCAGAACGAGCAGATCGACTCCTTTCGCACGCAGCTGGCGACCATGCAGCAGGCCAACGAGGGGCTGCTGCGGCGCGTCAACGAGACGCTGGTGCAGCAGCTCGCGCGCCTGGCCGAAACCCACGAGCGCCGCTTTGCCGAGGTGCGCCAGGTGGTCGATGCGCGGCTGCTGGCGCTGCAGGAGGGCAACGAGAAGAAGCTCGAGCAGATGCGCGCGACGGTCGACGAGAAGCTGCACGCGACGCTGGAGCAGCGGCTGGGCGAGAGCTTCAAGCAGGTCGCCGACCGGCTGGAGCAGGTGCACAAGGGCCTGGGCGAGATGCAGTCGCTGGCGCGCGACGTGGGCTCGCTCAACCGCGTGCTCACCAACGTGAAGACGCGCGGCATCTTCGGCGAGGTGCAGCTGGCCGGGCTGCTCGAACAGGTATTCACGCCCGAGCAGTACGCTGCCAACGTGGCCACCGTGCCCGGCAGCAACGAGCGCGTCGAGTTCGCCATCCGCATGCCGGGTCGGGACAGCGCGCCGGGTGGCGCGCCGCTGTGGCTGCCGATCGACGCCAAGTTCCCGCGCGAGGACTACGAGCGCCTGCTCGATGCGCACGAACGTGCCGACGCCGCGGGCATGGAGACCGCCGCCAAGGCCATCGAGACCCGCCTGCGGCTGGAGGCGCGCAGCATCCGCGAGAAGTACGTGGCGCCGCCGCACACGACCGACTTCGCCATCCTCTTCCTGCCCACCGAAGGCCTGTACGCCGAGGCCTTGCGCCGCCCGGGCCTCGTCGAGGCGCTGCAGCGCGAGCATCGCATCATGCTGGCCGGCCCGACGACACTGCTGGCGACGCTCTCAAGCCTGCAGATGGGCTTCCGTACGCTGGCGCTGGAGAAGCGCTCGGCCGAGGTCTGGGAGGTGCTCGGGGCGGTGAAGAACGAGTTCGGCAAGTTCGGCGTCGTGCTGGCCAAGACGCGCAAGAAGCTAGACGAGGCCGCCAGCAGCATCGAACAGGCCGAGGTGCGCACGCGCGTCATGGCGCGGCAGCTCAAGGACGTGGAAGCGCTGCCCGAACACCTGGCGAGCCCGCTGCTGTCCGGGAACGAACCGTCGGCGGACGAGGACAACGGCGTTGCCTGAGCCGGGCGCGTCGCGGCCGACGCCTTCGCCGCCGCCCGAAGGTTTCGGTCGCCTCGTCGCGGCGCTCGTCGTCGGCCAGCTCGGCCTGCACTCGGCCATGGCGGGCGTGCGCATGGCCGCTTCGCTGCAGGTGCTGCGCGAAGGGCACGGTGCCTGGACCGTCGGCCTGCTGCTGGCGCTCTTCGCTGCCGCGCCGGTGGTGACGGCGTGGCAGGCCGGGCGCCTCGCCGACCGGCACGGCTACCACCCAATGGTGCGGGGCGCCGTCGTGCTCTCCATCCTGGGCGGTGGCGCGGCGCTCGTTTCGACGTACGCCCAAGGCGCGCTGCATCTGGCCCTGCTCAGCGCCGCGGCCATGCTCACCGGCACGGCGGCCAACGTCGGCGTGCTCACCATCCAGCGCACGGCCGGGCTCGCCGCGCGCGACACGACCGAGCGCATGCGCGTCTTCAGCTGGCTCGGCATCGCGCCTTCGTTTGCCAACGTCGTCGGGCCCGTGGCGGTGGGCCTGGCCATCGACGCCTCCGGCTTCGCCGCCGGCTACGCGCTGATGGCCTTGCTGCCGATGGCCACGGCACTGGCGGCGCGTCGCGTGCAGCGCAGTGCGCCGCGGCCGGAGAGCGAACCGGGGCCCCGGGGCACGGCCTGGTCGCTCGTGAAAGCGCCGGGCATGCGGCGCCTGCTCGTCATCAACTGGCTCTTCTCGATGTCCTGGGACGTGCATGCCTTCGCCGTGCCGCTGCTGGGCCACGAGCGCGGGTTCAGCGCCTCGACCGTGGGGCTGATCCTCGCGCTCTTCACGCTCTCGGTGTCCGGCGTTCGGCTGCTCATCCCCGTGCTTGCGCATCGGCTGCGGGAGGTGACCGTGCTGCGCGGGTCGATGATCGGAACCGCGCTCGTCTTCGCCGCCTATCCGTTCGCGCCCAACGCCTGGGCAATGGGGGCACTCGCGCTGGCGCTCGGCGTCACGCTCGGCAGCGTGCAGCCGATGATCATGACCCTGCTACACCAGCTGACGCCGGGCGACCGCCACGGCGAGGCGCTCGCCCTGCGCTCGATGGCCATCAACGCCACGAGCACGGTGATGCCGCTCGCGTTCGGAGCCAGCGGCGCGCTGGTCGGCACGACGGCGCTCTTCTGGGTCGTGGGCGCGGCGGTGCTGGCGGGGTCGCGACTGCCACGACGCCTGGCAGCGCGGCGCTGACTTTCGCTCGGGCGGCGGCTAGAACCGCAGCCGCGTGCCCGAGGAGACGGTCTCGCTCTCGATCACCTGCGGCGCATTGGGCACCGGCACGGGCTCGCTCCGCGCCGTCGCGGGCGGGGCGCGCTCGACCATCGGCGCAGACCGCGCCTGCCAGCCGCGCGGCAGGCGCGCCTGTTTCGGATAGCCGGCGGCGTCGAGATAGGCGGTCCATTCGACGTCGGACAGGCCCTTGAGCGGCTGCGCACCGATCGTCAGGAGCGGCAGCGTCCGCGTGCCGAAGAGGCGCTCGAAGGCCTGCGCGTCTTCTTCGTTGGCCACGCGCCGCTCGCTGTAGGGGATGCCGCGGGATACCAGCAGCTGCCGGCCGGCCTCGCACGGCGAGCATTCGGTGGTGGTGTACAGCGTCACCGGGTGGCGCTGGACGGGCTGCCGCAATTCGGCCGGCATTGAGAGGTCGGGCTCGGTCAGTGTCGGGCTGCCGGGACGCGCCAGGTTGGTCACGCGTGTGTTGGCCACAGGTTGCGGCGGCCGGTCGGTGTAGGTGACCGTGCCGTCGGGGTTGACCACCTTGAACAGGGCATGCGCCGGCATCGTGCCAAGGGCGGTCAATGTGAGCACTGCCGCAGCGCCCGCGAAACGTGAGGACCACAATCTCATCGCATTCCCCTTGGACACCACGATCACGGCGAAAGCCGCCGGCCGAGGTGCGAATCTAGCCGCGATTGCCTCGCGCCTCAAGGCAGCTCAGCGCAAGGCGGCCGATGTGACCGCCTCGGTTGCATCCAGTAACAGACCTTGGTGCCGAAGCAGCGCGTCCAGCCGCGGCTCGCGGCCGCGGAAGGCCTTGAAGTTCTCGAGGGCCGCGCGGCTGCCACCGCTCTCGAGCACCGCTTCGCGGAAGCGCCGCCCGGTGGCCTCATCGAACAGGCCTGCCTCCTCGAAGGCCGAAAACGCGTCGGCCGAGAGCACCTCGGCCCACGCGTAGCCGTAGTAGCCGGCGGCATAACCACCGTCGAAGAGGTGGGTAAAGCTGTGCGGATAGCGCAGGAAGGGAGCAGGCGTCACGGGCGAGACCTCGGCCGCGACCTCGAAGGCCAGCACCGTCTCGCGGCCGGCCTGGCCGGGCTCGAGATGCAGCCGCATGTCGAAGATCCCGAACTCGCAGTGACGCAGCATCGCCAGGCCATTGTGGAAGTTGCGCGCCGCCAGCATCCGCTCGAAGAGCGCGCGAGGCAGCGTCTCGCCCGTGTCCACGTGCGAGGACAGGCGTTGCAGCACGGCCCATTCCCAGCAGAAGTTCTCCATGAACTGGCTCGGCAACTCGCAGGCGTCCCACTCGACGCCGGCGATGCCCGAGGCGGCCACTTCGTCCACCTGCGTCAGCATGTGGTGCAGCCCGTGGCCGAACTCGTGGAAGAGGGTGATGACGTCGTCGTGCGTGAGCAGCGCCGGCTGCCCGCCCACCGGTGCCGCAAAGTTGCACACGAGGTGCGCCTGCGGCAGTTGCAGCGCACCCTCCGGGCGCCGCCAGCGCTGGCGCGCGCTGTCCATCCAGGCGCCCCCTTGCTTTCCGGTACGCGCATGCAGGTCGAGGTAGAAGCTGGCCACGGGTGCGTCGTCGGCCGCCGCCCGCCGTACGTGGAAGAAGCGCACACTGTCATGCCAGGCAGGGGCCTCTTCCTCCTCGATGCGCACGCCGAAAAGGCGCCCCACCAGGTCGAACAGCCCGTCGAGCACGCGCGGCAGCGTGAAGTAGGGTCGCACTTCCTCGCTGCCGAAGGCGTAGCGCTGTTGCTTCAGGCGCTCGGCGGCGAAGCTGCGGTCCCAGGGCTGGAGTTCGGCGATGCCCAGCTCGCTTCGGGCGAATTCGCGCAACGTGGCCCCTTCGCGCTCGGCGAAGGGGCGCGCGCGCCGCGCCAGGTCCCACACGAAGCCGAGCACCTCTTCGGGCGAACGGGCCATCTTCGGCACCAGCGAGAGATGCGCGTAGCTCGGGTAGCCGAGCAGCGCCGCCTCTTCCTGGCGCAACTCGACGATCTCGCGCATCAGTGGCGCATTGTCGAAGCGGGCATCACCGAGTTCGCTCGCCCGGCGGGCCCAGGCGCCGTAGATCTCGGCGCGCAGCGCGCGGTCTTCGGCGTGTTGCATCACGGGCAGGTAGCAGGGCAGTTGCAGTGTGAGCTTGCAACCGGGCCGGCCCTCGGCCGTCGCGGCCTCGCGGGTCGCGCACACCACGTCGGCGGGCACGCCGGCCAGGCGGGCCTCGTCAACATACAACGCCCAGGCATCGACGGCGTCGAGCACGTTGTCGCCGAAGCGCTTGGACAGCGCGGCCAGACGCTCCTGGATGGCCGCGAAGCGTTCACGCGCCGTCCCTTGCAATTCGGCGCCGCCGAGCACGAAGTCGCGCAGCGCATCGTCGAGCACCTTGCGGCGCGCCGGGCCGAGCGCCGCGGCCGCCGGGCCGCTGGCCAGTGCCTTGTACTTGCCGTATAGCCGCTGGTCCGAGGCAAGCCGGGTGGAGAACTCGGTGACGCGCGGCAGATTCTCGGCATGCGCCGCGCGCAGCGCCGGCGTGTCGGCAACCGCCTGCAGGTGGCAGACGTGGCCCCAGGCGCGTCGCAATCTCTCCACCGGCACGTCGAGCACGCGCGCCAACGTGTCGTAGTCGGCGGGCAACTGCGGATCGGCGGCCTCGAGGAGCGCCGCCTCGGCCGCGGCGAGCAACTCGTCGAGCGCGGGGGTGACGTGCTCGGGGCGGATGGCGGCAAAGTCCGGCAGGTCGCCGGCGGCGAGCAGAGGGTTCGCCGCGGTCACGCGACGGTCTCTGCGGCCTGGACGGTGTTCGCGAGCAGCATGGTGATGGTCATCGGCCCCACGCCACCGGGAACGGGACTGATCCAGCCCCGCGGGCCGAGCGCCTCGCGCACCGTCTCGAAGTCGACATCGCCGCAAAGCCTGCCTGCCTCGTCGTGGTTGGTGCCGACGTCGATGACCGTGGCGCCAGGCTTGACCATTCCGGCGGTGACGGTGTGGCGGCGGCCGACCGCGGCGACCACGATGTCGGCACTCTGCACGTGCCGCTTCAGGTCCGGCGTGGCACTGTGGCACACCGTCACAGTGGCATGGGCCTGCAGCAGCAGCAAGGCCATCGGCTTGCCCACCGTGTTGCTGCGCCCGATGACGACTGCGTGCCGGCCACGGATCGGCACGCCGGTGCTCTCGATCATCTTCATGCAGCCCCAGGGCGTGGCCGGCCGCAGGCCAGGCAGGCCGCTGAAGAGCTCGCCGGCCGAGCGCACGGAGAAGCCGTCGACATCCTTGCGCGGATCGATGGCCTCGATGACGCGGTGCGGATCGATCTGCCGCGGCACCGGCATCTGCACCAGGATGCCGTGAATCGTGGCGTCGGCGTTGAGCGCCGCGATGCGCTCGAGCAGGACCGCCTCGCTGAGCGTGGCGTCGTACTTCTCCATCACCGAGTGCAGGCCGCTTTCGGCGCAGGCCTTGACCTTGTTGCGCACGTAGACGGCGCTGGCCGGGTCGTCGCCGACCAGGATGACCGCCAGGCCCGGCCGACGGCCGCGCCCGGCGAGCGCCTCGGCGCGCGCGGCCACCTCGGCCCGGATGCGTTGCGACAGCACCTTGCCGTCGATGAGCTGTGCGGTCATGCGTGCCTTCCGAATGCACGAGGCCGCGCTGGTGCGGCCTCTTACTGAAATCGGCCGCCGCGCGCGGTGGCCTGTGGCGGGAGTCAGGCCTTGCCTTGCGCGCCGAGCGCGATCTTCAGCAGGTCGGCCACCGTGTTGGCGTTCAACTTCTCCATGATGTTGGCGCGGTGCGCCTCCACCGTCTTGATGCTGATGCCGAGGTCGTCGGCGATCTGCTTGTTCAGGCGGCCGGCGACGATGCGCTCCAGCACCTGGGCCTCGCGCGTGGTCAGGCGCGACAGCAGCGCGTCGCGGCTGGCCTGCTCCTGGTGCTGGCTGAAGGCGGTGCGCGCCTGGTCGAGCATGCGTTCGACCAGCGAGAGCAGTTCCTCTTCCTTGAAGGGCTTCTCGATGAAGTCCATCGCGCCCTTCTTCATCGTCGTGACGGCCATTGGCACGTCGCCATGGCCGGTGATGAAGACGATGGGCAGCGGGCTGCGGCGTTCGAGCAGGCGGTCCTGCAACTCCAGACCGCTCATGCCTTCCATGCGGATGTCGGCGATCAGGCAGGCCACCTCACGCGGGTCGAAGCGCGACAGGAACGACTCGCTCGAGTCGAAGCACTTGACTCGGTAGTCCTTGCCCTCGAGCAGCCACTGCAGCGAGTCGCGCACGGCCTCGTCGTCGTCCACGACGTACACGGTGCCCTTCTTGGGAATCAGGCTCATGCGCAGCAAACTCGCGAGAGAGGAGGAGTGGGAGACAGGTCGGGAGCAGGGGCCGCCATCACGGCGTTGCACCCGCCTGCGGGGCTGCTGGCGCCGGCACCTCGGCCAGCGCACCGGGTGCCGTCACATCGCTGCGCTCGCGCAATTCCACGGGGAGGGTGAACGAGAAACGACAACCGACGACAGCCTCTCCATTGTAGAGGTTCTGGGCACGCATCCGGCCGCGGTGGCTCTCCACAATGGTCCGACACAGGCTCAGCCCGATGCCCAGGCCCTCGGCCTTGGTGGAGAAGAAGGCTTCATACAGCCGCGCGATGACCTCGTTCTTCAGCCCCGGGCCCATGTCGGTGACGCTGAATTCGATCATGCCTCCGTCCTCGGGGGTGTGGCGTGGCACGACGCGCAGTTCGATGTGCCGCCGTGCCGGCGGCAGCCCGGCGGTGTCGATGGCCTCGGCCGAGTTCTTCAAGAGGTTGAGCACCACCTGCTCGATGAGGATGGGGTCCACCATCAGCATTGGCAGACGTTGCGCGACGTAGGTGTGGATCGACACGTTGCGCCGGCGCAATTCGATGCCGGCGAGTTCGACGGCGTCGTCGACGATCTGGCGCGCTTCGGCCGCCTGCCGCTGCGGCTCGCTGCGGCGCACGAAGCTGCGGATGCGGTGGATGATCTGCCCGGCGCGCTCGGCCTGTCGGGAGGTCTTCTGCAGGGCCGCCACGAGGTCGGCGCGCGCGATGCTGTCGGTGCTCACACGCGAGACCATGCCGTTGCAGTAGTTGACGATGGCGGTGAGCGGCTGGTTCAGCTCGTGCGCGACCGAGCTCGCCATTTCGCCCATGGTCACGAGGCGGCTGGTGACCTGCGCCTTCTCGGCCTGCATCGCAGCCTGTTCCTCGGCGCGCAGGCGGGCGGTGATGTCGGTGGCGATGATCATCTGCGCGAGACGCCCGTCGGTCCACTGCAGATAGCGGGAGCGGACGTCGAACCACTTCTGCAGGCTCTCGACGAAGACTTCGCGCGGGTGGGCACCCGCTTCCGTCAGTTCCTGGGTCGGCAAGCCGGACAAGGGGTCGACCTCGTCGTCATCCAGGGCGGCAAATCCCGAGGGCGAGAGGCCACCGGCCAGCCTCAGGTGCCCACGCGCATCGGCGCCGAACCAGAGGCGGTAGCTGCGATTGACGAACAGCAGCTCGCCTTGCTGCACCGAGAGCACCGACACCGACGCGTCCAGCCCCTCGAGGACGGTGGTGAAGCGCTCGTGGCTGGCGGAGAGCTGGTCGCGGATGCGCTTGGCCTCGGTGATGTTGGTGACGCTGGTCATCCAACCGGTCTGCTGTCCTTTGGGATCGATGAGCGGCGAGACATACATGCGGGCATCGAACAAGGTGCCTTCCTTGCGCATCACCTTGACCTCGATGCCGCCGGCGGGGCTGCGGCCGGCCAGCTCCTGTTGCAGCAGGCGGCCGTTCTCCTCGATGCGCTCGGGCGGCCAGTAGGGGTAGGGCGGCAGGCGGCCTACCAGCTCGGCGGTCGGGAAGCCGGTCATCTGGCAGAAGGCGGCGTTGACGTAGGTGATGCGGCCGTCGAGGTCCATCGCACGCATGCCGGTGGGCATGGAGTTCTCCATCGCGCGGCGGAAGTTGGTTTCCTGTATCAGTGCCCCCTGGATCTGTGCGCGTCGGCGCATATGGCGCCAAGTGCCCAGCAACATCCACACCGTCAGGCCCGACAAGGCCACCACCATCCAGAACAAGGTGTTGCTGATGAGGCCGATGCTGGTGCGGTAACCATGCGCGCGCAGAACGAGGCCGTTGGCGGCCGGCGTCAGGGGCGCTTCGCTGACGATGAGGTTGCGTGGCGCCTCGCGGTTGGGAAACGAGGTGACGGTGGCGGCGAGTGTGCGCTGCTGATCGTCGGCAATGGCCACGACGTGGCGGCGCGCGACGTCGGCAGGTACCTGCTGGCGGATGATGTCCGTGACCGAATACTCGGCCATGAGCACACCGGCGAATCCGCCGCGTTCGATGAGCGGGATGTGAAGCTGGAAGACGGCGCCACCCTGCGTATCGTGGAAGGCTCGCGAGTAGACCGGCGTGCGCAGGTCGCGAGCGCGCCGGAAGGCCGCCTCGCTGGCGGTGCTGGCTCCTTCGGTCGGCATGATCAGCCGCGGTCCGAGGTTGTCGACGCCGATATCGAACGGCAGCGAGGACTGCGCCGCGCGTGGCTTGCGGGATGCATCGAGCCACGCGAGATAGGTGATCTCAGGGCGTTGGCGCAGGAAGGTGGTCGCCTGGCCGACGAACTCCTCGGCATCGATCGCGCGCGACACCACCTCGCGCGAGATGCGGACCAACGCCTCCTGGTTCTGCAGCAGCCGCAGGCTGATCTGCTGCTGCGTGAGCTCGGCGTCGCGCTTGACCGAATCGGTCTCGCGCTCGATTTCCTCGTTGCGTAGGTACCAGAAGGCCGAGATGATGGCGGCGAGGAACAGCAGCACCGACAGCAACGGGCCGAAGGTGGCGAAGCGGTCCTGGCGCGTGGGCGACTGCCGGCGCCACCAGCGTCCGAACAGGCGCTGCGTGGCGGTTTGCCCGGCCTGAGGCTGCAGCGTGGAGTCCTGAGCGTCGACCGGCATGTTGGGCATTATCGGGACGCCCTGGCTGACCTTTGCGTGATTTCGCATTGTGGAGCAGGCGCGCACTATTTGAAATCGGCTGGAAGCTGTGCCAAACTTGCGCCCGCTCATTTCCGGCCCAGACGAACACCCATCGAGGAGACAAACGAATGTCCGCTCTGCCCGAGTCCATCCGCGGCGCTGCTGCCAACGACCCGGACGCTCAGGAGACCCGCGAATGGCTGGATGCGCTCTCCGCCGTCATCGGGGCCGAGGGCGCCGAGCGGGCGCACTACTTGCTGGAGCAACTGCTCGAGCATGCGCGCCAGAACAGCATCGACATGCCGTTCTCGGCCAACACCGGTTACATCAACTCCATCGAGCCGGCCCAGGAGGAGCGCAGCCCGGGCAACCTCGAGCTCGAGGGTCGCCTGCGCGCCTACATGCGCTGGAACGCCATGGCCGTTGTCGTCAAGGCCAACCGGCTCGATCCCGCCGACGGCGGCGACCTCGGCGGGCACATCTCCAGCTTTGCCAGCCTGGCGCACATGTTCGCCGCCGGCTTCAACCACTTCTGGCACGCCGAGAGTGAGGGCCACGGCGGTGACTTGCTCTATGTGCAAGGCCACAGCGCCCCCGGCATCTACGCCCGGGCCTTCATGGAAGGGCGCATCAGCGAGGAGCAGATGCTCAACTTCCGCCAAGAAGTGGGTGGGAAGGGGCTGTCGAGCTACCCGCACCCCAAGCTGATGCCCGACTTCTGGCAGTTCCCGACTGTCTCGATGGGCCTGGGCCCCTTGATGGCGATCTACCAGGCGCGCTTCCTCAAGTACCTGCACGCGCGAGGCATCGCCGACACTGCCAACCGCAAGGTGTGGGTGTTCTGCGGTGACGGCGAGATGGACGAGCCCGAGAGCTTGGGCGCCATCGGCCTGGCGGCACGCGAGAAGCTCGACAACCTCATCTTCGTCATCAACTGCAACCTGCAGCGGCTCGACGGACCGGTGCGCGGCAACGGCAAGATCATCCAGGAGCTCGAGGGCGAGTTCCGCGGCGCAGGCTGGAACGTGCTCAAGCTCGTCTGGGGCGGCAACTGGGACCCGCTGCTGGCGCGCGACAAGGACGGCGCGCTGCGCAAGATCATGCTCGACACGCTGGACGGCGACTACCAGGCCTTCAAGGCCAACGACGGCGCCTTCGTGCGCAAGAACTTCTTTGGCCGCGACCCGCGCACGCTCGAGCTGGTGGCCAAGATGAGCGACGACGACATCTGGGCGCTGCGCCGCGGCGGCCACGATGCCAACAAGGTCTACGCCGCCTTCCACCGCGCCAACAGCCACCAGGGCCAGCCGACCGTGCTGCTGGTGAAGACCGTCAAGGGTTGGGGCATGGGCAAGGCCGGCGAGGGCAAGAACACCGCCCACCAGACCAAGAAGCTCACCGACGACGACATCCGCTTCATACGTGACCGCTTCAACATCCCCATTTCCGATGCCGACCTGCCGAAGATCCCCTTCTACAAGCCGGCCGACGACACGCCGGAGATGCGCTACCTGCACGAGCGGCGCAAGGCGCTGGGCGGCTACCTGCCGCACCGCCGCCAGAAGGCCGACGAGAGCTTCACGGTGCCCTCGCTCGACACCTTCAAGGCGGTGCTCGAGCCCACGGCCGAGGGCCGCGAGATCAGCACCACGCAGGCCTACGTCCGTTTCCTGACGCAGCTGCTGCGCGACCAGGCGCTCGGCCCGCGCGTCGTGCCCATCCTCGTCGACGAGGCACGCACCTTCGGCATGGAGGGCCTGTTCCGCCAGATCGGCATCTACAACCCCGAGGGCCAGAAGTACACGCCGGTCGACAAGGACCAGGTCATGTACTACCGCGAGGCAAAGAACGGCCAGATCCTGCAGGAGGGCATCAACGAGGCCGGCGGCATGGCGAGCTGGATCGCCGCGGCCACCAGCTACAGCACCAACAACCGCATCATGGTGCCGTTCTACATCTACTACTCGATGTTCGGCTTCCAGCGCATCGGCGACCTCGCCTGGGCCGCTGGCGACATGCAGGCGCGCGGCTTCCTCCTCGGCGGCACGAGCGGCCGCACGACGCTCAACGGCGAGGGCCTGCAGCACGAGGACGGCCACAGCCACATCCTGGCCGGCACCATCCCCAATTGCGTGAGCTACGACCCGACCTTCGCGCACGAGGTGGCGGTGATCCTCCACCATGGCCTGAAGCGCATGGTCGAGCGGCAGGAGAACGTCTACTACTACCTGACCCTGCTCAACGAGAACTACCCGATGCCCGGCCTCAAGCCCGGCACCGAGGCCGGGATCATCAAGGGCATGTACCTGCTCGAGGAAGGCCCGGCGCTGCAAGGTGGCAAGGCGCCGCGTGTCAACGTGCTGGGCAGCGGGACCATCCTGCGTGAGAGCCAGTTTGCGCGCGAGTTGCTCGAGAAGGACTGGGGCGTGGCCGCCAACGTCTGGAGCTGCCCGAGCTTCAACGAACTCACGCGCGATGGCCAGGACGCCGAGCGCTGGAACCTGCTGCATCCGCTGGCCGAGCCGCGTGTGCCTTTCGTGGCGCAGCAGCTCAACGCGCACGCCGGCCCAGTGATCGCCAGCACCGACTACATGAAGAACTACGCCGAGCAGATCCGCGCCTTCGTGCCCAAGGGGCGCATCTACAAGGTGCTGGGCACCGATGGCTTCGGCCGCAGCGACTTCCGCAGCCGGCTGCGCGAGCACTTCGAGGTCAACCGCCACTACATCGTCGTGGCGGCGCTGAAGGCGCTCGCCGAAGAGGGCACGCTGCCGATTCAGAAGGTGGCCGACGCGATCGCCCGTTACGGCATCGATGTCGACAAGGTCAACCCGCTGTACGCCTGATCAGCGCCTGGCACAAGAACCAAACCGAAGAAAGCGGAGACGGACGCATGGCTCTGGTCGATGTGGTGGTGCCCGACATCGGGGACTTCAAGGATGTCGCGGTCATCGAGGTGCTGGTCAAGCCCGGCGACCGGGTGGCCGCGGAGCAGTCGCTGGTCACGGTGGAGAGCGACAAGGCCTCGATGGAAATCCCGAGCTCGCACGCCGGCGTGGTGCGCGAGCTCGTCGTGAAGATGGGTGACAAGGTGAACCAGGGAACGCTCCTGGTGCGCCTGGAAGCCGAAGGCGGCGCGCCGGCTCCGGCGGCCAAGGTGGCGGCACCGGCGGCCGCAGTTGCGGCGCCGACACCGGCGGCTGCCGCCGTGCCGATCACGACAGCCGGCCCGTTGACGGTGGCCGTGCCCGACATCGGCGACTTCGCCGAAGTCGCGGTCATCGAGCTCTTCGTCAAGCCCGGCGACACGGTCAAGGTCGAGCAGAGCCTCGTCACGGTCGAGAGCGACAAGGCCTCGATGGAGATTCCTTCATCGCATGCCGGCGTCGTGAAGCAACTGCTCGTGAAGATCGGCGACAGGGTCAACAAAGGCTCGCCCCTGCTCGTGCTCGAGGATGCGGCGGGCGCTGCCAGCGCGGCCGGAACGCATGCGCCGGCACCTGCGGCGGCACCCGCCGCGCAGGCGGCCGCGCCGTCGGTGTCGCCATCGGTGGCGCCGATGGCCACGCT